>NZ_JBGRUO010000028.1:0-56479 GCF_041537905.1 Ruegeria jejuensis
CTTCAGCTTCGCGTTCTCGGATTCCAGTGCCCGCAGCTTCTTGGCATCCGACGGCTCCATGCCGCCATACTTCGACTTGCATTTGTAGAACGTGCCCTGACTGATCCCATAGCGCCTGCACACGTCAGCCGTCTTCTCGCCAGCCTCCTGTTCCTTGATCATCTGAATGATCTGTTCGTCGGAGAACCTCGTCTTCATTTGTCCGTCCTTTAGTTGGGCGGACTCTACACAAAGCTGGAGGAGATTCAGGGGCTCAGGTCAACCCCCAAATGTATTGTGCCCTTCCCGGTTCCATCAGGCGGCCGTCGGTTCATCATCTGCCTCAATGGTGGTAGTGCCGTATCGCTTTCAATTCGCTCCGGCTATACCCTAGGTCGAGCAACTCTCTGTCCGACAATCTCCAAATCTCTCTTTGTTTCCTCTTGCGCTCTGCCCTCTTTTTGCGAGCAGCCTTTTGGTCCATCGAATTGGAGAACAGGTGCGGAGTAAGTCCGGTGTTGCTGGTCATTGTATGAACATGTTCCATCCGTTTTCTCCTGAGTGTCTGTTATTCTCTAGACTCCATATGCGCAGCACTTCTGAAGCTGACCGGAAGCAACTCTTAAGCTTTGTTCAGATGCTGGAATTTTGGCTTGCGTTCGGTGCTGCAAACCTAACCGTCTGTCGCACCGCCTCGGGCGACAATCTCAAGCACACCATCAGGCAATGCGCGTTGCAACGCCCCAGCTTCTTCCCAAGGCGCTGTCAGCCACGTTTCAAGCTCATCCGGCGTTTGAAGGATCACCGGCATGGCCTTCGGATGAATCGCGCCCACCACGTCATTCGGTTCAGTGGTCAGGAAGCCGTAGAGGTCTGCGTTGACTTCGCCTTCCTTGACCTTCCGCACACTGGTCTAGTTGGTCCAGACACCCGCGAAGAACGCTAATGGCCGATCCTCGTTGAGTGCAAACCAGACCGGCTCAGATTTTCCCTCTGCATTCCTTCCCGGTTCAGAGAATGAGGTAAACGGCACAAAGCAGCGATACTCTCTTCGCCGCGCAGGCCCTCCAACACAATGCGGATCTTCTCCTCCGCTGAATGGTGCTTCCGCGTCTTGCGGCGAATGTCTTTGACGACTCGTTCAGCCGTCGGTTTGTCGGTTCCAGCTTTCCGTCTCATCTTCTCTCCTTGACGGTTCAGATGAGCCAGAAACCTTCCGTCATGCAAATCCTCTAATCAGGCCCATAGGTGCTGATGTCAGACACTTTTTTGTACGTGAAGCCGAGCTTGCGTAGGAACCGGCCAATTGCATCAGGGTGCGTCTGAACGCCGGTCGCTTCCGCCAGCGCACCGGCCAGTTCGGGCATGGTCATGTCGCCGTCCTGCATTTGAGTTCGACGAGAAAAGACCGGTGGGGATCAAGCTTGCCCTTGCCTTGAGGCCGACCTTGCGGCGCAGCTCTGGCCTGTCCGGTTCGCCGGATTGCAAGTCCCCAGCGCGCCCCGGTGGCAGGCGAAAGCCTAAGCCGCAGCGCCGCAGCGCGACCACTTAACCCTTCCTCAATCAACTTTTGAAACCGCGCCCGAAGCGCATCCGGCAAAGGTGCTGACATGATCCATCCTCCCAAACAGGATGAATCACAAATCAGAACCAATGGGAATCCCAACGATCCAGGTTTTCGGCAGGACGCTTTAGCGTTTGCTGAAAGAAGGGTCGGCAGGCCCCATCAGGCAATTCAGCACCCAGGGATAGGCAGTGGTGACGTAGTAACCGTATTGCCCGTCCACACTCATGCCATTGCACCGGTCCAGGTCACCGTCGCCAGTGAACTCGTAATCCTCCAGATAAGTTCCGTCCGGCATCCCGCCCGGCCCGTTGGGCGGCGCGGGGCGTGGCTCGGTCTTGAGCGCATAACCGGTGCGTGCGGCGCGCACCGCCCCGGTCTCATCGCGAAAGAAGGTGCCGAAGATCGGAAACCCGTCAGCGGCGAACCCGATGACCGGAGAAGGCTCTGCATGGTCGTGATCCAGAAACAGGGCGTTGGGATTGGCGTGGTAGTGATACCGTCCGTCCGGCTGGGCATGGGCATTGTGCTGATCCACCCCGAAATACTCGTCATAGGCGGGCGGGTCGATCAGCCAGGGATCGGTATCGCGGCACCCGGCCAGCACATTGCCCTGCGCATCGGCGCGCCGACCGTCCGGACGCCAGCACCCGGCCGACAGCAAATCCACCGGCGTGCCGTTCAGCATCACCCCATCATAAAAACGCTGCGACAGCTTCGTGGGTGATCCCGAGGGTTTGGGGTTGCGCGGAATGCGAAACGTAGCGGGCAGTTCCTTGACGTTATTGGCGAAATTGGCGGTCGGGCCGTTGAAATCGTGGTTGGGGATGCCGTTCGACGTCAGGATGCAGGCGTCGCCCTCGACCGTGATGCCCACTTGTGAGGTGTATTTGGTCTGGCGCGAGATATCCTCGACCTCGGCCACGTAGCTACCGGCGTAGTCCGCGCAATCGCCGGACCTGTTGGTCAGGATGGCATTGGTGATGTCGGTGCCGTGCGCGATTGCTGTGGCCGGGACAGCGACGGCAACACACAGCACAGCGCCAAGTGGAATGCGGGGGTGAAACCTAATCACATGACATCCTTTCGGTTTGAAACAGAGTCACGCCAGAACAGCGGTTGACTGGAATTTAACATCTTGTTGGCCTGCAAAGTGGGCACTTCGCGCTCCTCCGCAGATTTCCATCGTGGCAAGAATGGAAGGCGCTGACAACGGGTCTTGTCCAAAACCCGAGGTGCCTCGCCATACATGGTCAAACGTCCCAATCTGCGCCCGCCGCGCGGCATCAGGGCTTTTCGCGCGGCGCAATAAGTGCGAAACTTGCTGGATGTTGGATACTCCGTCCCTCGCCTCCGGCTGGTGTCAGAGCCGCGCGCTTTGATGACCCCGCACAATCTCAAGGGGCTTCCGTGACCGACAGCGCCTCCTCCGATCCCGATCAGCCGCACACCGCCGAGCGTGCCGGATCAACCGGCTCTTATGGGGTCTGGACCTGCACCGCGCTTGTGGTTGGCAATATCGTGGGATCGGGCTTCTTTCTGGCCCCTGCGGCACTGGCCCCATATGGGGCGGTGGCGCTGATCGCCTGGGCCGTGGTCTCGATCGGGGCGCTGTGTCTGGGGCTGGTTTTTGCCCGGCTCAGCCGCATCGCACCCGAGACCGGTGGCCCCTTTGCCTATGTGCGGCTGGGCTTTGGGGATTTCGCCGGGTTTCTGGTGGCCTGGCTTTATTGGATCTCGATCTGGATCTCGCTGCCCGCCATCGCCCTTGGCGCGACCGATTACCTGCATTTCTTCGTCCCGGCCCTGCAGGGCAAACCCTATGCCAATTCCGCAGTAGCGCTGGCCATGATCCTTGCGGTCGGGCTGCTGAACCTGAAGGGCACGAAAGAGGTCGGGATGGTTCAGTTGATTGTTGTCAGCGTCAAACTGGTCCCGTTCCTGGCGGTGGCCTTCATCGGCCTGTTCTGGGTGGACTGGAGCCATTTCACTCCGGTCAATCCGACGCCGATGTCGTTCTTTCTGGCCTTTGCCGCAACCACGCCGTTCATCATGTACGCCTTCACCGGGCTCGAAACGGCGACCGTCCCGGCTGGAGAGGTTCGCGACCCGCGCCGCACCATCGCCATCGCAACCATCGCAGGGGTCCTGCTGGCCGCCGCGCTTTATACCTTCGGTACCATGTCTGTTATGGGGGTGATGTCGCGCACTGCGCTGGAGCAATCAAACGCCCCCTTTGCGGACGCCGCCGAGGTGATGTGGGGCAACTGGGCGGGCTATATGGTCGCCGCCGCCGCGATCCTGTCCTCGCTCGCCGCGCTCAATGGCTGGACGCTGGTGATGGCGCAGGTACCGCTGGCGGCCGCGCGCCACGGGCTGCTGCCGCGGGCCTTTGCCGAACTCAGCGCCAATGGCGTTCCGGCCAAGGGCATCGTGATCTCGATGTCGCTATCGATCCTGGTGCTGCTGCTGCAATCCACCGGGTCCAAGACCCTGTTGGCGGCCTATGAGTTCATCATCCAGCTGGCCATCGTGACCGAGATGGCACCATACGTGTTCTGCTGCGTGGTCGAAGGGATGATCCTGCTGTCATTGGGTCGACGCATCGGCTTCCTGCGACCGATGACCTATCTGCCGATCGCCATCATCGCCTTCGGCTTTTCGATGTTCACCATCTTTGGCGCAGGGTCCGAGCCGGTGATGTGGGCGTTTCTGCTGATGCTGGCCGGGTTGCCGGTCTATGTGGCGATCCGGCTGCAGCATGCTGACCCCGAGCTGTGATCCCGAGGCCGGTCCCGCTTTGGGCGCGCAGCCTTTCAGCGGCAGCTGAACGTATAGAGCGATCCGGTGCCGCCCCCGTCAGCCGAGATAAAGCGTGCATCCGGGCAAAGGTCCTTGGCTAATTCCACCATTGCGGCTGGCGGGCGGGCGCTCTGGCCCGTCGCCAGAGGACCGCTGATCACCACGGTGTTGCCATCATAAGACTGCACCCGCCCCGTTCTGGCATCCGACAGTCCCGCACACCCGGCCGTGGCCAAAAGTCCAGCGACGATAACAAAACGGTTCATCCCAAATCTCCAATCGGCCTGTTGTTGGAACCCTAGCATCGTCGCGGGATGCTGCAAGGGTTTGATCAGAAACGGGACTATTGCCGCGGCCCTGTTCCCTATCCGCCGCGCAATCGCTGCATGAGGTAGATTTCATTTTCCGCAGCCACTGGCGCGGTCAGGTCGCTGGCCATGATCCGCCCGTCCACCGACACCGACACACCTGCATCTATTGGTTCCTGCAATGCGGGATACAGACGCACCAATTCACGCAGCATGCCGCCGATGGTGGTGGCCTCGACCTCCACCACGGCCTGCCCGCCGGTCAGGGCGCGCAGCCCCGACCAGAGATGGACCTTAACCGTCACGGGCCTTGAGCGCCGCCAGAATACGCGGCGGTGACATCGGCAGATCGCGCATCCGCACGCCCGCTGCGTTGGAAACTGCGTTGGCTATGGCGGCCAGCGGTGGCACGATGCCGGTCTCACCCACACCACGCACGCCGAAGGGGTGGCCGGGGTTGGGGACCTCGACAATGACCGTGTCGATCATCGGCAGGTCGGAAGCAACAGGAATGCGGTAATCGAGGAAAATCGAGTTCTGCAACCGCCCGTCCTCGCCATAGATATATTCCTCGTTCAGCGCCCAGCCGATGCCTTGTGCGGCTCCGCCCTGATACTGGCCTTCCACATAGGCGGGGTGGATCGCCTTGCCCGCATCCTGAATGACCGTGTAACGCGTGATCGCGGTCTTGCCGGTCTCCGGGTCAACCTCGGCATCGACGATATGGGTGCCAAAGGACACACCCGCCCCTTCCGGCGTTGCCTCGAAATGGCCCGAAATCGGGCCACCGGTTGCGCCCATATTGGCGGTGATATCAGCCAGCGGCAGCGGGTCGAAATCGCCCGCATTGGGGCCCGAGGGCACTGCGCAACCGTCTTCCCATTTCACGGCATCGACCGGGATGCCCCATTTGGCCGCCGCCCGCTCGCAGAGCTTTTCGACCGCGTGCTTGGCCGCCTTGATCGTGGCCAACCCGCTGGCATAGGTCACCCGGCTGCCATGGCTCACATCATTGTAGCCCAGCGTCGCAGTGTCGGCGACGGTCACCCGGATGTTCTCGTATGGAATACCCAGCACCTCGACCGCCATAAGCGCCATCGAAGCACGTGAGCCGCCGATATCCGGTGTGCCGACCATGAGCTGCGCCGAGCCATCCTCCGACAGCGCCAGCGAAACGGAGGTCTCGCCGCCATGGTTGAACCAGAAGCCGCAAGAGATCCCGCGCCCCTGCCCCGGCTTCAGCGGCGCTGCATAGTGCGGATGCGCCTTGGCCTCTTCCAGCGTTTTGACCAGACCGATCTGATCATAGGTCGGACCATAGCTGGCCTTGGATCCATCATGAGCCGCGTTTTTCAGACGGACATCCAGCGGGTCAAGCCCAAGCTGATTGCACAGCTCATCCAGCACGGATTCCACGGCAAACGCCCCCATCGGCGCGCCCGGCGCACGGTAGGCGGCCTGTTTCGGGCGGTTGGCCATCACGTCATAGCCAACCTGTCGCACATTGCTCAAATCATAAGGCGCAAAGGCGCACATCGCGGTCATGTCACCCGGCGCACCCGGAAAGGCCCCGCCCTGCAGGCGAAAGATGCCCTCGGCAGCCGTTATGGTGCCGTCCTTCTTCATGCCGATCTTGATATCCATCGACGCCGAAGAGGTCGGCCCGGTGGCGCGGAACACTTCGGACCGGCTCATCACGATCTTGACCGGACGGTTGGCCTTGCGGCTGAGCGCCAGCGCCACAGGCTCGATAAACACGGTGGTCTTGCCACCAAAGCCGCCGCCGATCTCGGAGGCCGTCACCCGCAGTTGCGCGGTCTCGATCCCCAGAAGGGCAGCACAGGTCTTCTGGGCGATCCAGTGACCCTGCGTACAGCACCACAGCTCGCCCTTGCCATCGCCGCCCAGGGACGCCAGGCAGGCATGCGGCTCGATATAGCCCTGATGGGTGGCCTCGGTGGTAAAGCTGTCCTCGATCACCAGATCGGCCTCAGCAAACCCGGCCTCGACGTCGCCATGCCCGCTTTCGTGGTAGCGCACCACGTTGGGGTGCAGCCCCTCGGGCACCGAATAGTCGGCGGCCCCCTCGCGGATCACCGGCGCATCGGCGGCCATCGCCTTGTCCACGTCGGTAACATGAGGCAGCACCTCGTACTCGACCTCGATCAGCTTGAGCGCATCGCGCGCGGCCAGCGCCGAGGTCGCGGCCACTGCCGCCACAGCATGCCCGTCATAAAGCGCCTTTTCGCCCGCCATGACGTTTTCCAGCACGTTCCAGAACTCGCCCGCGAGCCCGGGCTTGAATTCCACCTTGTCGGAGAAATCGGCGCGGGTGACTACGGCCTTCACATCCCGATGCGCTTCGGCCTTCGAGGCGTCGATTTTCACGATCCGCGCATGGGCGTGGGGCGAGCGCAGGATTGCGCCATGCAGCATCCCGGCCGCATAGGCATCCGCGCCGAATTTCGCGCGGCCCGTGACCTTGTCGAGCCCGTCGGGGCGGTCGGGGCGTGTGCCGACAAATTTGAAGACGGATTTCTGATCGTCGAGTGCCATTATGAAGCCTCCCGCATGTCCGCCGCCGTGTCCATCACGGCGCGAATGATCTTGTCATATCCCGTGCAGCGGCAGAGATTGCCTGCCAGCCAGTACCGAGCCTCTTCCTCGGTCGGGTTGGGGTTCTTTTCCAGCAGCGCCTTGGCCGCGACCAGAACGCCCGGCGTGCAAATCCCGCATTGCAAGGCGGCATATTCGATGAATTTCTTCTGCAGCGGGTGCAGCTCTTCGCCCTCGGCCATGCCTTCGACCGTGGCGATGTCTTTGCCATCCGCCTCGACCCCCAGCATCAGGCAGGAACAGACCAGACGGCCATCGACGGTGACGGAACACGCCCCGCAATCGCCGGTGCCGCAACCTTCCTTGGCCCCGGTCAGGTTCAGCTTGTCGCGCAGGCAATCCAGCAGCGTCTCGCGCGGATCACACAGGAATTCGACGCTGTCCCCGTTCACGGTGGTGGATACGTGCAGTTTGCTCATGCTTGTTCTCCCTTCGCACGGGCATAGGCGATTTTTGCGGCGCGCCGGGCCAGAACCCCGGCCACGTCGGTGCGGAACGCGATGGTGCCGCGCTTGTCATCGATCGGGTTGCAGGCGGCGGAGGCCGCCGTAGCCAGTGCCTCAAGCGCAGCGTCATCCAGCGTGGTGCCGATGATCGCCTTCGCGCAGTCCTCGACCAGCAAGACGGTGGGCGCCACAGCGCCCAACGAGACGCGCGCCTCGGTCAGGGTATCGCCATCCAGCCGCAGGCTGACACCGCAGCCCACTACCGCGATATCCATCTCGGTGCGCGGGATGAAGCGCAGATAGGCGTCTCCAGCATTCTGACCGCGCGGCGGGATATTGACCGCCGAGATTACCTCGCCCCTGGCCAGCGAGGTCTTGCCGGGTCCGGTCGGAATGTCCTCGACCGGCACGACCCGCTCTCCGTTAGGGCCGGTGACAGTGACTGACACCCCCGCCGCGATCATCGCCGGAACAGAATCCGCCGCCGGAGACCCGTTGCACAGGTTGCCCACAAGCGTCGCGCGACCCTGCACCTGAGTCGATCCGATCAGGTCCATCGCCTCAACAATGCCGGGCCAGTCGCGGCCTAAATCGCCATGTTCGCTCATCTCGGCACCGGTCACGGCGACCCCGAGGGTCCAACCCCCATCAGGCGTGCGGGTGATGTCGCTGACGCCGTCGATCTTCTTAATGTCGATCAGCAGGTCAGGCGTCACCATGTCAGAGCGCAATTGCACCAGAACATCTGTCCCGCCCGCGAGGAAACGGGTGACGCCCGTTGTCGCGGCGGCCAGTGCCGAGGCTTCGGTGAAACTGGCAGGGCTGTGATAATCCATCGTCTACCTCGCATGTCCTGAAATGAGAGTCGCTAGGCTCTTGCCGGGACGTTAGTGCAGCAACCCGCCCTCGTCCATCATCGGAACACCGAAAAATCGCACCCTCGCGGTGGTTTTTGTCAGGCGCTATCAGGTCAAGCGCCAAAATCGACGGCGCGGCTTTGATTGTCCGAACCGGCCTTTCAACCTGTCGGGGCGGTCAACAACCCGATGATCTTGTTGAGGACCGCCTGATTGTCGGCCACGAACTGCTGTCCGGTCTTGCGGATAATAGCGATGTTTGCGGGTGAGGGGTCGAACTCGTTCACATCGGCGGGTTCCTCGGGCTTCAGCAGGAAGGCCTGCAGATCAATCGTCGACTCAAAGCCCGAATGGCGCTCCAGCGCATGCGCGCTGACGCTTGCCTCGCCCCGGAATACCATCCGCAGCATCGGCTTGAACCACTGGATCAACCCGCCCTGCTCGGCAATCTCGCCCGAGATCGAGTCGTTTCTGACAGTGCCGAGAGACACGACCACAAATTCCTCGGCCTCGGGCAAATGGGTGCGGGCATGCAGATAAGCGACTTCACCCGGCGCATTCAGGATCATCGCGGGATCGCTGATGAAATGTCCGTCGGCATGGGCGCCGGAAAAAACGATGGCGGGAAAATAGATCGGCGCGCTGGTAACACCGGTCACAAGCGCGCGAAGATACATGTTGCCCTCGACTTCATCCCAGTTGCGAAAGACCGTCAGCCCGTTACTCTGTTGCGAAAAGGCCGGAAACATGGCCGGGCGCAGCAGATCGTTGAACTGTCCGTCACCAAGCAACTCGTTTGCTACCTCAATCCGCCCCTTATTGCGGATCAGTGGGCCAAACAGCCCGCTTCCGGTCAGGATCTTGTGGTAAAGTGGGGTTTCCAGGACATCAGCCCCAAAGCGCGAATAGGCGTCGATTGCCTCAGCGGCGGTCATCGGTTCGCCGGTTTTTGGATCGGGATAGAACAACAGCGTGCTGATAACGGCGCCGGTCGAGGCACCCGCCACGAAATCGAACATTTCGTAGATGCGTTTGCCGGATCTTTCTTCGAGCGCCTTGAGAACCTCAAGCTCGGCGAGGCCGAACAGCGCGCCGCCCTCCAACGCCAGAATGCGCGCGCGTTTGGGATGATCGGTCTGCCAGACTGTTGGTTCACTGAACGCCTCGGTCTCGGGCCAGCCTGCGACCTCGATCTCGTATTCGACCAGATGGCGGTTATAGAGAAACGCGCTCAGCCCATAGAGCGCAATCACCGCAAACAAACACAGTGTTGCGATTCCGGAAATCTGAATCAGACGGCGCATGTACCCTCCAGCGTGAACAACCCCTAATTGCGCCAATTGGGCACCGCCTGCCAAGTCGCAATTGGCGAAACGTCACGTTTTTTTCAGCATGGGCCGTTGGCGCATACGAGCCGCGCGGCCGCTGTTGTCAGCCATCCAACAAGGCCTGCGCCAGAGGGGCCTCTGGGCGGCCCAGCCCTTCGATCACAGAGAAATGGTCCCGCTCCGGTTCATAGCTATTCGGGGCCTGCCAGGCCTCGGCGATCAATCGGGTCTGGCGGATTAGTTCTGGCCGCTCCAGCGCGCCCACCCAGAAATGCGCAGACACGCCCTCACGCGGTTTATGCAATGCCGGGCTCTCGGCCTCGGCCTCTGCCGCATCAAGGCCCAGCACCGCGTTCATCCGCGTGTGCAGCAAAGGGCGCAGATCGTGGATGCCGCTGACCGACAGCACCCGGTCCAGCCGTGTGGTGACCGCGCTATCGGCGCAGGCCAGGCGGGAGACCAGATGGCCGCCCGCCGAATGACCGATCAGCCGCACCGGCCCCGCAACCTGCGCTGCTGCGGCGTTGACGGCCGCAGTTACTTCCTGCGCGATGACGGTGAGACGCGCCTCGGGCGCCAGCGTGTAGCTGGGGATCGCCATCGCCCAGCCCTGCGACAGCGGACCAAGGGCCAGATGCGACCAGTAACTTTTGTCGAGCTTGTGCCAGTATCCCCCGTGGATGAAGACAACCAGCCCTTTGCAGACCCCATCTGGGCGAAACAGGTCCATGCGATTGCAGGGAGCGTCACTATAGGGGATATCGAGCTCTCCGGTCTGGTCGCGGAACACGACGGCCTCGGCGGCCCAGCGCGCCGGTAAAGTATCCGACCCCGGCACGTAGCTGGAATTGTCGAAGGCGTCGTCCCAGTCGATCATTCGCATCCCCCTGTTTGGCGGAACCCTAGAGCGATGACGACGCAGGTCCAAGCGTGAACGAACCACGCTCAGAGATCGATCTCGACCACGCCTCCCGGCTCTGCCGCGCGCGACTGGCACAGGATGATCGCCCCGTCGCGCTGCTTGGCTGACAGCACGAAATCGCGATGCTCAACCGCGCCCGAGACCAAACCGCATTTGCATACCCCGCAGATACCGTCGGAACATTTTACATCCACATGAATGCCGTTTTCGACCAGAACCTGCGCCGCATCCTTGTCCTTTGGCACGAAGATTTCACGCCCCGAGCGGGCCAGTTTCACGGTGAAATCATGGTTCTCATAGTCGGGCTGCTCGGGAACCGAGAAATACTCCAGATGCCGCGCCTCTTCGGGGAACCCCTGCGCCTCGGCGGCCTGCATCACCGCATCCATATAGCGGTCCGGGCCGCAGGTATAGACATGCCAACCGGGCTGGTACCCAGACAGGATCTCATCCAGATCCGCCCGCGTGTCTTCGTCCGAGATGTGCAGATGCACACGATCAGCCCAGGGGGCTGCGGCCAGGTCGTCCAGATACCCCGCCGATGCCCGCGTACTGGCCGAGTAATGCAGCTCGAACGCGGCGCCCAGAGCATGCAGACGGTGGGCAAAGGCGATCATCGGCGTGATGCCGATGCCGCCGCCCATCAAAAAGGTCCGCGTGGCGGTTTCGTCCAGCTCGAAATGATTGATCGGTTTCGAGATGAAGACCTTGCGACCTTCGTTGAATATCCGGTGCAGCAGCGCCGATCCGCCGCGTCCGTCATCCTCGCGCAACACACCGATCTGATACATCGTCCGATCCGAAGGATCACCCGACATCGAATATTGCCGCAGGTATTCCGGTGCGACCAGCACGTCCAGATGCGCCCCAGCGGTCCAGTCCGGCAGGGGCGTGCCATCCAGCGTGGTGAACTCGTACTTGGTGACGTCGTCGGTCATCACGTCCACCTTGGACAAGGCCACGCGCATGACCGGCGCATCACCGTCTATGCTGTAGCGATGGATGACGGAGGTGTCGCCATCCGCCAGCCGCGCCTTGTACTCATCGGCGCTCACCAGCGCCTCGTAAGCGGCGATTCCGGCCTCGCGATCCATCGGGAAGGGATGGGGCCAGGGATGCGGGGCCAACGGTGCGGGGTAGACCGCAAGCGTCTGGTCTTCGTATTTCAGGTCCAGATATTTCTGCAGCCCGCGCCGGTTCAGCGGATGTTCAGACGGGCGAAAGGCGCCATCCGCGCCCCGCTCGACATCCCACCACCACTTCTTGACTTCGTTCAGCCCGCCATTGCCCACCGCATCATCCAGCCTCGCCAGCGCCGACGCGGCAGCGGGGATATTCATCGCCGCCCAGCGGAAGGGCCGCTCCGAAAAAATGCCTTCGAGGTTCCACGGGCAGGTCTTCATGCAGCGCCCGCACATCGCGCCACCCGGCGTGGTGATCCGGTAGGTGGCGCATTTCTGGCTGTCCGATTTCCAGATCTCATAGCCATTGAACATCCGCTTCGGCCCCGCAGTGATCGCCCCCGAGGGGCATTCGCGGGCGCATTTGTTGCAGCTCTCGCAAAAGGCCTGCAGCCCGAAATCGATGGGCTTGTCATGGGTCGTCGGCATGTCGGTGGTCACCGCGCCTGATTTCAGCCGCGGACCCAGATAGGGGTTCAGGATGACCTCGCCGATCCGGCTGACCTCACCCAAGCCGCTGAGCAGCAAAAGCGGCGGCTGTAAAACCTCGCCATCCATCACTGTATGCGCGCGGGCCTTGTAGCCGAGATTGCGGATCTGCTGGGCGATCACGCCGCCAAGCAGCGAAAACCGTAAGTAAGCGCGCATGGACTGAGCGACGCTGATCCAGTCGTCGCCGCTGGCCCCTTCCATGGTCTCGTAGCCCTGATCGATGATCATGCTGATCGCCTGATCATGGGGCGGCACGATCTCCTCGCCGGTGGCGTCATGCGAGTACCACGTCCAGTCCGGGCAGCGCGACAGGCCCACCGCATCGACACCCAGAAAATAGGTGGCAGCCTTGAGATTGGCGGCGTTGCGCGCAGCATCCGTGGGTTTTGCCACCTCGGCGCTCTCGCCATCCTGTAACAGGACAAATGCGCCCAGCGCCCGCCGCTGCGCCGAGCTTGGCGCGGATTTCATCACGTATTTGCCACCCTTGGCGCCGTCCTGCAGCGCCTTGCCCATATCGCCGAAAAGCGCGCGCGCGAACATGTCGGTGCGCTTGGGCACCCGCGCCACATTGGCCTCGTCGAAATAGGTTGTGGGTGTTTCAACGCGTTTCAGGTTTTCGAACGGATGCGCCCCGTCCATATAACGCCGTTTGGCATAGGGATCGCGGTTCAGCGCGTTCTTGGCAAAGCCTGCGCCCAGCCACCAGGCCGGCCCGTTGACCTTGAGCCAGGGCTGCGCCGCCGCAGGCGCAAGCGGTTGGTCATGGGCCAGGTCCATATCGGTGGTCACCGCCGCCAGACCAAAGCGCGCCCCCAGCCACGGCGCGTTCAGTACTCCGCCCTCGACCGAGGCCAGCCCCGCAGCAACAGCCAGCCGGTTCAAATCCACATCGCTGGACGTCACACTATGCGCGCGCGCCGAGTACCCCAGCAGGCGGATGTATTGCGCGATCACCACTGCATTCTCGCTGGCCCGCAGGCAGGCCCGATGATCCTGCGCATCCATGATCCAGTCGCTGCCCGGCTCGTCCGGGTCCGGATCGCGGTGGTGTTCGTAGAGAAACACGATAGCGTGGCTATGCCCGTCGATCGAGCTGGGCTCCGCCGCCATCGCCTCTTTCAGGTCCGCCATGATCATGTCGATGCCAGAGGCCAGCGTCTTGGTCTGCCGGGTTTTCAGCGCATGGGCCAGCCGGTCGATCTCGGGGTTGCGGCGCGGCGCTGGCAACAGCGCCTCACGCTCAAGCGGGCCGATCCCCATCATCGAGGCATCGTTGAAATAGCCAAAGGCTTTCAGGTGGTTGGCGCGCTCAAGCGGGTCCTCGGGGATGTCCGAGCGCACCGGGTTTGCATGCCCCTCGCGGATGGCATCCATCATCGCCTGAAACTCGCCCATGGCATTGACGATGCTCTCGGGCCGCTCTGGCCGAGCGAAGCTGAGCGGGGCCATGGCGGGCACCTCGCCATAGGGCACCACTCCGGGCTGACGCGCCAACCGCTCCAGCGGGTATGGCCCCATATGAACCGGGCGTTTGCGATCCGAAAATACCCGGAACCCCATTTGATCCTCCTCTTGACCCGACAGGTTTACCCCGTGATCGACAACAAATCTATTCATGCCTATTAATAACCGGCATGAATGGTTTCGATTTCACTGACCTCGACGGCAAGGTCCTGCGCTGCTTTCTGACCATTCTGGAAGAAAGCTCTGTCTCGAAAGCCGCCGACCGGATGGGCGTCACGCAATCGGCTATGAGCCATACGCTGGGCAAGCTGCGCAGGGTGCTGGGCGACCCGCTTTTTGTCCGCTCCGGGCAGGGTCTGATCCCGACCGAGCGGGCGCTGACCCTGAAAGAGCCGGTGCAAGAGGTGCTTGACCGCATGAAGACGCTGACTGATGCGCGCCCCTTCGATCCGCAGCGCGAGGCGATGCAGTTCGCCATTGCGACCAATGACATGCCGCGCGATCTGATCTTTCCCGCGCTGCTGCGGGACAGCCTTGCGCAGGGGATCGGTCTGCGGCTGGATTTCGTGCCCTCGGGGGTTCCGGATGCAGATCTGCTGCGCAGCAATCGCTGCCAGCTGATGCTGACCCCGCTGCCACCGGATACGCGCGACCTTTATCAGAAACACCTGCTGACCAGCCCGATGCGGATTTACTACGACGCCACGATGCGCGACCCGCCCCGGACATGGGACGAATATTGCAACGCCGATCATGTCGCGGTCCGGTTTGCGGACGGGCGCAGCGCTCAGGTCGCGCTGCGCGGTGTCGATCAGGGCCAGATGCGCCCGCCGGTCGTCACCCTGCCCCATTTCAACGCGATCACGCCCTTTCTGCGCGGCAGCCGCTTGATCTCGACCGATACTGCGCTGATGCGGCTGGGACCGCTGGCCAGCCTCGATTGCGCGCCCCTGCCCTTCGACTGCCCGCCGGTCTCGATCTACATGGTCTGGCACGAGCGCTCACAGGCTGATCCGGCGCATCGCTGGTTGCGGGACCGGATCGAAGCGGTCGCGCGACCTTTGGCGGATCGTTCAAGTGTCGAGCCACGGATTTTCCGATAGATTTTCTATAGTCACAAGGCCGGCAAACTGATTGGCGAAAGCCGGCGGAGCCCGCCATCCTGTCTTCAGCACACAAACAGGAGACGATGAGATGGCAGATAAAGTGGCTCTGATCTCGGCAGGGGGCAGCGGCATGGGGGCCGATGCGGCAAGGCGCTTGGCGGCAGATGGATACAAGGTTGGCATTCTGTCCTCATCGGGCAAAGGCGAAGCTCTGGCGCAGGAGTTGGGGGGCGTCGGCGTGACCGGCTCGAACCAGTCCAATGAGGATCTGCAAAAGCTGGTGGATACGGCAATGGCCCATTGGGGCCGCATCGATGTGATGGTCAATTCCGCAGGCCATGGCCCCCGCAATGGGGTGTTGGAGCTCAGCGACGAGGACTGGCATTTGGGGATGGAGGTCTATTTCCTCAATGCCGTGCGCCCCTCGCGTCTGGTCACCCCGATCATGCAGGCCCAGGGCGGCGGATCGATCATCAACATCTCGACCTTCGCGGCGTTCGAGCCTGATCCGGTCTTTCCGACCTCGGGCGTGTTCCGGGCCGGGTTGGCGGCCTTCACCAAGCTTTATGCCGACCGCTACGCGACCGACAACATCCGCATGAACAACGTGCTGCCGGGCTTCATCGACAGCCTGCCGGAAAAGGAGGAATTCCGCTCGCGCATCCCGATGGGCCGCTATGGCAACAGCTATGAAGAGATCGCCTCGGTCGTGGCATTCCTCGCCTCCGAGGGCGGTGGCTATATCACCGGGCAGAACATCCGGGTGGATGGCGGCATCACCCGGTCCGTGTAGGCAGACGACAAATAAGAAAAAGGCGCTTCAAAGCGCCTTTTCCTAAGCATTCGAACGGCTTTGTTACGCCGCTCAGACGTCGATGGAGCGGGCAATCAATTCCTTCATCACCTCGTTGGTGCCGCCATAGATCATCTGTACTCGGCTGTCGGCATAGAGGCGCGCGATGGGATACTCCATCATGAAGCCATAGCCGCCAAAAAGCTGCAGACATTCATGCACCACTTCATTCTGGGTCTCGCTGCCCCAGTATTTCACCATCGAGGCGGTGGCCGCGTCCAACTCGCCCTTGTCCGCCTTGGCCACACAGTCATTGACGAAGCTGCGCAGCAGCTCGGCTTTGGTCTTGCACTCGGCCAGCTTGAAACGGGTGTTCTGGAAATCCATCACCCGCTGCCCGAACGCCTTACGCTCCTGTACGTATTTCACTGTCTCGGCGATGGCGAAATCGATGGCACCCAGCGCCATGATCCCGATGGTCAGACGCTCCCACGGCAATTGCTTCATCAACTGGTAGAATCCTTGCCCCTCTTCAGAGCCAAGAAGATTGGTCATCGGCACCTTGACGTCTTCAAAGAACAGCTCGGCGGTATCGTTGGCCTTCATGCCCAGCTTCTTGAGCGGCTGGCCCCGGCGGAACCCTTCGGCGCCCTCGGTCTCCATCGCGATCAGCGAAACACCCTTGGCGCCCTGGCTCTTGTCGGTCTTTGCGGTGACGATGATCAGATCCGCGGTCTGGCCGTTTGTGATAAATATCTTGGACCCGTTCAGACGGTAGGAATTGCCGTCTTTCTCGGCCGTGGTCCGCACCGCCTGCACGTCTGATCCCGTGCCCGGCTCAGTCATGGCCAGCGCGCCGACCATTTCGCCCGAGATCAGCTTGGGCAGCCAGCGCTGCTTCTGGTCCTCGCTGCCATAGGCGGTGATGTAGTGGATCACGATCGACTGGATTCCATACCCCCAGCCCGCATCGCCACGGGAGGCCTGTTCATACAGAACCACCGAGTCAAACCCCAGACCGCCGCCCGAGCCGCCATATTCCTCGGCGACCGCACCGCCCATGATCCCGGCCTCGCCAGCCTTGTTCCAGAACGCGCGATCAACCACACCATTGGCCGCCCAAGTGTCTGTATTGGGCACCAACTCGTCATCCAGAAACCGGCCCACCATGTCCGAGAACATCTGGTGCTCGTCCAGTTTCCAACTTGAAGTGCTTGTAAACAGGGTCATGCGGCAAACTCCTTATCGCGGCTTGAGACGAAGCCTAACGTGCGACAACAGAATTTCCAGACGGCTCAGACCGACGCTACGCAACGTTCTTTCAGACCTGTCGATGCCTCTGCCCCGGCATGGGCGGCGTTTCGGGACCACCTGCAAAACATTGGGCGATCGCCATCCACTCGGTCGCCACCGGGCCAGCGACAGCAAGACCGGTATCCGCGATGTTGCGGGTCTGTGCGACAACCTGTGCAAACTCGACCGCAGCGCCACTGATCGTGTTTGCCGCATCCTCACCGAAACGCCACAGCGCCCCTGAAGGCGCCGTCAGATGCAGCTGCGGGAGGGTTGGTGGCACCTTCCGTCCGTGTACCTGAAAGGACCAGCCAAAGGTGTTTACCCCCAGCATGACGATATTGCGAATGCGATCCTGTTCCTGTCGCTGCTGGCCAAGGATATCGAACACTTCCTGCCCGTGCGCCCAGGTCTCCATCTGTCGTGCTGTCATCGCCGAGCGTACGGACATGTCGGGCCCCACCCATTGCACTCGCGCCTTGGGGTCGAGCCCGGCCCAGCCCGCGCCGATCTCAAGATAGCGCGCGCGCCAGACGTCGCGCAGGGCCGGGCCGCGTTCGGTGACGCGCGCGTTTTCCGTTGCGCGAAAGCCGCTGGCGCTGATCGCAGCCGTAATGTCCCCGGCTTCGCGGGCGAACCCGCCCGGGTCTCGCAGGGCAAGGTCGACCATGCCGTTCCAGAAATGCAGATGCACCAGCACGTCATTGATCGTCCAGCCCTTGAATTGGGTGACGGTGTCCCAGCCCTCACCAACCAGACCGTCCAGAATGGCATCAAGCGCCTCACTTTCGGCGACAAAATCTATGGTCTGCTGCATTGCCCTGCCCCTTTTCCTTACCCGACCTGCTCGCCATCGGCCTCGATCTCGACGATCTCCATGCCTGCATCCAGTTGCTGCCCAACCGAAACAAGGACCCGCGCGATCTGTCCCGACATCGGGGCGGCGATCCGGTGCTGCATCTTCATCGCCTCCATCACGGCCAGCGTATCGCCCGCCGCAACCTGATCACCCTGAGCACAATCGATGCTCAGCACCACGCCCGGCATCGGCGCAACAACCTGGCCACCGGTCTCATCCATCGCCTGGGCCGAGGGGGTGACCTCGTCAAACACGAATTGCCCCGATTGCGTGGCAAGATAGACCCGGCTCTCACTCAGATGGGCCAGAACGCTGCGCCGTTCACCATCCAGATCGACCGAAACCTGCGCACCGCGCCGCGACAGGTGGAGGTGCGTTGTTACGTCTTCTTGTGTGACCTGCCATCCGGGGCCGTGAGCGGTGATCTTCATCTCCAGCACCTGCCCTGCGCAGCGCAGCCGCAGTGGTCTCGGTGCAAGCGGGGCCCCAGACCAGCCAATCAGGTCGGCATCTATGCCCCCTGCGCGCGCCGCCATCCGGTCGCGACGGTGCTGCACCAAAAGAGCGGCGGCGATCGCGGCATCCTGCGCCGTGGGCGACGGGGCGGAGAAGCCATCGGGGTAGGCTTGCGCCAACAGGTCGGTCGTCGCCTGCCCGGCCATGAACGCGGGCTGCGCCAGAACATCGGTCAGAAAGGCCGCATTGGTGTCGCATCCCAGCAGTACGCTCTCTGCCACAGCCCGCCGTAACCGGCGCAGCGCCGTGTCGCGGTCGGGGCCATGGGCAATGATCTTGGCCAGCATCGGATCATAAAAGGCGCTGACCTGCTGGCCTTGGGTGATCCCGGCGTCGATACGCAGACCCTCTGCCTCGGCCGGGTGCCAGAGATGGACCGGACCAGTTGCAGGCAGGAAGCCGTTGGCGGGGTCTTCCGCATAGAGCCGCGCTTCGATGGCATGGCCTGTGATCTGCACATCCCCTTGCGTCAATGGCAGTGCTGCACCCTGGGCAACCGCGATCTGCAATTCCACAAGGTCCAGACCGGTCACGCATTCGGTCACCGGATGTTCGACCTGCAGGCGGGTGTTCATTTCCAGAAAGTAGAACGCGCCGTCCTCGCCCAGCAGGAACTCCACCGTCCCGGCCCCGGTATAGTCGACCGATTTTGCTGCCGCGACCGCAGCCGCGCCCATGCGCGTGCGCTGGTCTTCACTCAGAATGGGGCATGGTGCCTCTTCGATGATCTTCTGGTGGCGGCGCTGCACCGAGCAATCGCGCTCGCCCAGATGCAGGACATTCCCTCGCGTGTCCGCAATGATCTGGAACTCTACATGTCTTGCATTTGTCAGCGCCCGCTCAAGGATCAGCGCCCCGGACCCAAACGCGCTTTCGGCCTCTGATCGCGCCAATGCCAGCGCCGGAACCAGAGCCTCGGGCGTTTCGGCAAGCCGCATGCCGCGCCCGCCACCGCCCGCCGCTGCCTTGACCATGACCGGATAGCCGATCTGGTCGGCGACCTGCACCAGCGCGTCATCGCTCTGATCCGCGCCCTCATATCCGGGCAGGCAAGGCACGCCGCTTGCGATCATCGCGGCGCGGGCGGCGGCCTTGTCACCCATGACGCGCATTGCCTCGGGCGAGGGGCCGATCAGGATCAGACCAGCTCGCGCCACCACCTCGGCAAAATCCGCATTTTCCGACAGGAAGCCATAGCCGGGATGGATCGCCTGCGCGCCGCTATCCTGCGCCGCCGCCAGCAGACGTTCAGCGTTGAGATAGCTGTTGCCAGCAGGCCCCGCGCCGATCCGGATGGCCCGATCCGCCGCCGCCACATGCGGCGCGGCGTGGTCGGCATCGGTATAGACGGCAATGGTGGTCAGCCCCATCCGGCGTGCCGTTCGGATGATGCGCAGGGCGATCTCGCCCCGGTTGGCGATCAGGATCGTATCGAAGGGCGCCATCTCAGAACCTCGCAACGCCATAAGAGCCGGGCCGGACCTGCCGCGCGCGCGCCTCTAGACAGGTTTGCAGGCAAAAGCCTAGTACCCGGCGGGTATCACGCGGATCGATCACGCCATGATCCAGACAGCGGCCCGAGGTATAGAACGCGCCCGCCTGCCGGTCGAAATGCTCCGCGATCAGCGCGCTTTGCCGCGCCAGCTTATCCTCGTCTATATTCTCGCCACGCCGCTGTGCCCCGGCACGGGCCACCATCTCCATCGTGCCTGCGGCTTGCGCACCGCCCATCACACCGGTTGTGGCGTTGGGCCAGGCAAACAGGAAATCGGGCTCATAGGCATAGCCGCCCATGCCGTAATTCCCGGCCCCAAAACTGGCCCCCACGTAAAGCGCGATGCGCGGCACATCGACCGAGGTCACGGCCTGGATCATCTTGGCGCCATGTTTGATCATCCCCGCCTGCTCATAGCGGGTGCCGACCATGAACCCGGTGGTATTGTGCAGGAAGATCAGCGGCGTGCCCGCCTGCCCGCAGAGCTGAATGAACTGCGCCGCCTTGGTCGCCCCATCGGGATCGATCGGGCCATTATTGCCGATCAGCCCCACCGACATGCCACAAATGGAAGCCTGCAGGCAGATCGTCGAGACACCATAGCCCGGTTTGAAATCGCGGAAGGCGGACCCGTCGGCGATGCGTAGCGCGATCTCGCGCATGTCATAGGGCGTGCGCGGATCGACGGGAACCGCCCCGGCTAGCTCATCGGGGGCATGCAGCGGGGCCACCGCGTCGCGCTTGATAGGGGACAGCGCTTTGTTCCAGTCCAGCCGGGCCACCACATCGCGGGCGATGGCGATGGCCTCGGCATCGTCACCCGCCAGATACTCGACCAGACCAGAGACCGAGGCGTGCATCTCCGCCCCGCCCAGCTCGCGCTCCTGTGCCGCCTCGCCGGTTGCGGCCTGCACCAGGGCGGCCCCGGCCAGCGCTGCCATGCCGTTGCCGCGCACACCGATCACGTAATCGGCCAGACCCGGCATATAAGCCCCGCCCGCGGTCGATGGCCCATGCAGCACCGCCAGATTGGGGATGCCCGCCGCCGAGAGCCGGGCCAAATTGCGAAACAGCTTGCCGCCATAGGCCCAGAGGTCAACGCGGTATTCCATCAGGTTCGCCCCGGCGCTTTCCACCAGATGCAGGAAGGGCAGTTTCTGGCGCAGCGCCACCTCCTGCGCGCTGAGGAAGGCGGCGGCGGTCATCTCGGACATGGCGCCCGCCTTGATGCCGCTATCATCGACCACCACCATGCAGCGCGTGCCCGAGACATAGCCGATCCCGATCAACACTGACGCACCGGGCACCGATTGCGCGGGGTCGTCGCTATCCCTGAGGTAGCCAGCCAGCGAGTGCAGTTGCAGGAAGGGCAAACCGGGGTCCAGCAACGCTGCCAGCCGGTCGCGCGGGGTCATCTGGCCGCGCGCCTCCATCCGCTCGCGACGGCGCTCGGACAGGTCTGCCGCCCGCCGTTCCAGACCGCGCAACTCATCGATCAGCGCGATCATGGCGCGACGGTTTTCGCCGTAGGCATCGCTGCCCGTCACGATCTGGCTGGTGAAACTCATTCCGCCACGCCCTCCATTCGATGTATCAGGGATGCGGGCACGGCGATGGACAGCGACAATAGCCGCTGCGCAAAGCTCTTGCCCTGCGGATCATTGCGCAGCGAGGCAATCCCGCCGCCGCCAAGAACCTGCGTCATCACGATATTCATGGCGTGCGACCCCGGCAGGTAATAGCGCTGAACCTCGCCCCTGAGTTCCGGTTCGAACAGCTGTGCGATCACCTCAGCGCTCAGCCCGGCCCAGATACGGGGCAGAGCGTCAGGATGCCGCGCGATGACGCCGATACTGGCACTGTCACCCTTGTCGCCCGATCTTGCCCAGGCGAGTTGCTCCAACGGCACGGTGGCTTGCTCTCCGCCGGTTTCAGGCGCGGGAGGCTGCGGGGCTGGTTCGAGTGTTTCCCGCGGGGGCGAGGGAAGGCCCGGCGCAAAAGCCAACTCGTCTTCATCCAGCGTCACGCGACAGGTAATGTCCGCCGCCTCAATCAGGAACGAAAACAGCGCCACCACCGGCGTGGGCTTCGGTCGGCCTGCCCCGGTGAAGAAATGCAGCCCCGGTGGGGTCGCAAGCGCGGTCCCCGTCAACTCCTTGAGAAACAGACCAACCGCGCGCGCATCGGGATGCCGGACCGCCGCCTTGAAGGCGATCTCCTGATAGTCGCCCTGACCGGGATGGCCGCCAAACGCCTCCAGCGCGGTTTCGGTGAAATCCGGCGCGCCCATGTCCCGCAGCCGCGCGCGCGCCCGATCCAGGCCCGCCTGCGCGAAGGCCCGCGCCTTGCGCCCGGCATTGCGCCCGTTCATCTGAAACACCATGCCGCCGCGATAGCCGTCCTGATAAGTGGCGCAGACCTTGAGTTGGCCGGTTGGCGGACGCCCCCTCGCTCCGGTCAGCGAAACCCGATCAGGCCCGGCCTGAAGCAGTACAACCCGAGAAAAGTCACAGATCACGTCGGGCAACAGATAGGCGCGCGGATCGCCGATCTCATAGAGCATCTGTTCACAGACCGAGGCGCGGGTGACCGTTCCGGTGGTGCCTTGCGGTTTGGTCAGCAGGATTGATCCGTCCTCCGCCACCTCTGCAATCGGATAGCCGATCCTCGCCAGATCACCCGCGGCCTCCCAATCGGTGAAATTGCCGCCGGTTGCCTGCGGGCCGCATTCCAGAAGATGCCCGGCCAGGGACCCCGCCGCCAGCAGATCGTAGCTGCCCGGCCCCCAGTCAAAGCGCCACATGCAGGCCGCCAGCGTCAGCGCGCTATCTGCGCAGCGCCCGGTGATCACGATATTCGCCCCCGCCCGCAACGCCGCGACAACCGGCAATGCGCCCAGATACGCATTCATTGAGGCGATCTTATCCCGTTGCGGCATGGCCGCGCCGGAAAACATCTCGCTAACGCCTGCATATTCTTCGGCGCGGGACATAAGATCATCGCCCTCGACCACCGCGACGCGCAGGGACAGGCCCGCCGCATCAATTGCGGCGCGGACCGCATTGGCGCAGGCCGCAGGGTTCATCCCGCCCGCATTGGACAGGAGTTTCACGCCGCTCTTGGCGATCTCGATCAGGTTGGGGGTGACAGCGTCGGTGACAAAATCAGGCGCATAGCCCGCCCCCGGGTCGCGGGCCTTGGCACGCGCCAGCAAGGACATGGTGATCTCGGCCAGATAGTCGTAAACCAGAACATCCACACCACCCGCCAGCAGTTGGGCTGTGGCATGCGGGGCCTCACCCCAGAAGCCGCAAGCCCCTCCGATCCGCAGAGTCTCTGCCATCCGCGGATCCTCCTCCCTGTGGTGACGCGCCGATGAACGCCTGTATCATTTGTAAGATCGCGCGCCCAACCCGGTCAACAGGAGCGACGCCCCGTCAGCCCGATCTCGGCGCGTTATCAAGCAGCAGGCGCGCGGCGTCCTTGGCCTCGCGGGCAGGACCATCGGCCCCCAGCATAGCGGCGGCAACGATGGCGCCTTCTTTAAGCAACAGCAATTGCATCGCCAGTTGTTCGGGGGCTGCAAAACCGGCTTGCTGCGCCAGCCCGGTCAACCAGCCCAGCAGCAGGCGTTTGTGTTCCGCAGCCTGTGCGTTAATCGGATGCGCCTTGTCCTGAAACTCGGCGCTGGCCTTTATGAACATGCAACCGCGGAACCCGTCCTGCGCAAACCAGTCTGCCAGTACATCGAACATGGCAAGCATTTGCCCCTCGGGCGTGTCTGCCCCATGCTCACATTCGCGAAACAACCAGTTGCGGAAGTTTTCATCCCGTAGCCGTAGCGCGGCGAGGATCAGGTCGTCCTTGGTGCGGAAATGCTTGTACATCGAGGTTTTGGAAACGCCGGTTTCCACCACCAACCGGTCCATGCCAGTCGCATTGAAGCCGTCGCGATAGAAAATCTCCAACGCTTTGCGGACCAGTTCATCGCGTTTGTTGGGACGCATTTCGCAGCCTTTCATGTACCGATCAGTACATACTTTTCGCGCAAGAGAAATTCAAGATGGCCGGGCATTCTGTTGATTTATTGAACTACTTGGCAAGCACCAGTGCTGCGGTGAAAAGAAAATGTGCCCGGCACCCTTGAAATAGCTTACCGATCAGTACACCTTGAGGTAAGTTTACAGATCGGTACACCATGAGGATCGCCAAGCCCACCAAACGCCTCCGCATCCCGCATCAGACGCTTGTCACCCTGTTGTCGCTGGCCATGTTGGCCGCATCGCTTGCCTGATCGGGAAGGAGACCGCAGATGACCCGCCCGCCCCTGCCGCCCTTCACCATCGCGACCGCCACACAGAAGGTGCGGATGGCGGAAAATGCCTGGAACAGCCGCGACCCTGATATCGTCACGGGGGCCTATACCGAGGACAGCGAGTGGCGAAATCGTTCGGACTTCCTGCAAGGGCATGACCAGATCCGCGCCTTTCTGACCGGGAAATGGCAACGCGAACGGGAATATCGCCTGATCAAGGAATTATGGGCCTGCGCAGGCAACCGGATCGCGGTGCGTTTCGCTTATGAATGGAGCGATGGGGCCGGGCTGTGGTATCGTTCCTACGGCAACGAGAATTGGGAATTTGCCGCCGATGGCCGCATGGCCCGGCGCATCGCCTCGATCAACGATCTGTCGATATCCACCAGCGACCGGCTGTTTCACTGGCCGCAAGGTCCACGCCCCGAAGATCACCCCGGCCTGACCGATCTGGGACTTTGAAGGAGAGCAAAAAGATGCCGCGCGCCTTTTCGGAACGTACATTCACCCCCGCCGTCCGCGCCCATCAGGAACGGATGGGGTCGGCCAAAACCTATGCCAAATTCATCGAGGACGGGCCGCAGCAGGGCCACCTGATTGGCGATGCGGAAAAGGCTTTCATCGAGGCACGTGACGGGTTCTATCAGGCCACCGTATCCGAGACCGGTTGGCCCTATGTACAGTTTCGCGGCGGGCCGGAGGGTTTTCTGAAGGTGTTGGGGCCGACAACCATCGGTTACGCCGATTTCACCGGCAACAAGCAGTATATTTCGCGCGGCAATCTTGATGGCAACGACCGGATCGCGATGATCCTGATGGACTATGCCATCCAGCGTCGCCTGAAAATACTTGGCAGGGTGGCGTTTTCCGAAGGCGCGGACACTGCTGCCAGCCTGTTTCCCGACGGGACTGAGGCGACCCCGGAACGCGCCGCGATCATCCATGTCGAGGCGTTGGACTGGAACTGCCCCAGCCATATCACACCGCGCTTCACCGAGGCACAGCTGCAGCCGCAACTTCAGAGGATCGGGGCAGAGATGGAGCAACTCAGGGTCGAAAATGCCGCGCTGAAACGGGCGCTTGCGCAACAGGGGACGACCGACTGAATCTCCCACGGGCCGGGACAAATCGCTCCACCGGGGCGTTTCCGGGACGGCGCTCACCCCATCCAGCGGCGGACCGGTGCGTTGCTTTCTTCCAGCGGCTGGCAGATGACATCGACAAGGGTTGGCCCGTCATGGGTGATGGCTTCACGCAGCACCCGCTCAAGATCGTCAGGGGTCTCGACCCGCCAGGACTTTACCCCATAAGCTGCGGCTACTGCCGCCTGATCGGTCCGGTTGAAATCCACATTGTAGTAGCGCGCATCCTTGTCGGCATATTGGCTGGCCTTGATCCAGCCGAAATTCGCGTTCGAGAACACCAGATAGGTGATCGGCGCGCCGACGCGGCAAACGGTTTCCAGCTCACCGCAGGTAAAGCCGAATGACCCGTCTCCCATCAACGCCACGGTCTTCGAGGCGGGCCGCCCAAACCACGCGCCCAGCGCCGCCGACAGCGCGTATCCCAGCGCGCCGTGAGCGCGGTTGGTTATGAAATGCCGCCCCGGTTTGGGCAATTGGTAATAGGCTGAGAAATAGGGGCAACTCGTGCCCGGGTCCGAAACCACGGTGGCGTCCTCCGGCAGCACCTCCATCAGCGTCTTGATGATCCGTTCCGGGCGGATCGGGCCATTGGTTACCTGCGCAAGACGCTCGAATGTCTCGAATTTGCGCGCCTTCTTCTCGGCCACCGCCGCCGCGCCGCCGAACCCATCAGTTCCTTGACCGCGTTTATCGAGTACCGCGTTTGCCTCCTCCAACGCGAGTTGCAGATCGCCCACAACCGCCATTTCGGTTCGGTAATTGGCGTTCATCACCATCGGATCGCTGTCGAAATGCACAACCCGCGTAGCCGGCCCCGGCGCCTCCCACCGCGCGGTGGTGGTGGACCCGGCCCGGCAGCCCATGAAGATTACCAGATCGGCACCCTCCATCATCTCCCATGTCTCGTCGGTGCCGCCGTTCGATCCGACCACGCCCAGACAGTTGGGATGGGTTTCGGCCAGCGCGCCCTGCCCCGAGATCGAGGTCGCCACCGGGATGTCCAGCCGTGTGGCCAGCCGGTCGAGCGCCTCCCACGCCTGCGCAATCACAACGCCGCCGCCACAGACGATCAGCGGAGATTTTGCCGACAGGATCGCCTCGACCGCCGCCTCGACCGCGCCGGGTGGTGGAGCCTGACGATAGGCCGGATAGGTCGCGGTTGCCGGGTCGGCCCAGATGTCGGAGGGATCGACCGGATCATACTGGATGTCATAGGGCAGCCCGATATGCGCAGCCCCGGATCGCCCGGTGGTCATCGCCCGAAACGCCGCACGCACCATGCGCGGGATGTGATCGGCCCGGCTGAGCACCGTGTTCCACTTTGTCAGCGGCGCCATCAGCGCGTTCTGGTCAACCTCCGTCAGCGGGTATTTCCCGTACGACGAGACCGAGATATCCGTGGTGATCCCCAGCACCGCGTAAGAGCTTTCCGACGCCTCGATCAACCCCGGCAGGATATAGGTCGCGCCACCACCCGATGGCCCCTCGGCCACACCGACCCGCCCGGTCACGCGGGAATAGCCATCCGCCATATAGGCTGCAGAGCGTTCGTCGCGGGTCAGCACGTGGGTGATCGAATGATCCAGCCGCAGCATCGCGTCATAGAAGGGCAAAGTGGTATCCCCGCAGAGCCCGAAAATATGCTGCACACCCTGCGCCTCCAGCATGCGGACCATGGCCTCGGCCCCGTTCATCCGGTTTTCCATGCGACTCATCCGTTTTGCATTCAAAATTGTATACAATTTTGAATGATAGGTTGCGCACATGTCAATCCCGACCTAATCTTTGACGGAACTCAGGAGTGGATATGGCGAAATCCGAAAGCAATGTTGACCGGATCTATGAGGCGCTGCGGCGCATGGCTGCTGATTTCGCTTTCAAGCCCGATGCCCGCATCAACGAAAGCGCGCTGGCTACGCAGTTGAACGCATCGCGCACGCCGATCCGCGAAGCACTGAACCGGTTGGTGGCCGAAGGGTTCCTGACCTTCCGCTCTGGTCGTGGCTTTTTCTGCCGCTCGCTGTCGCCGGAACTGGTGATGGATATCTATGAGGCGCGTGTGGCGGTCGAGACCGAAGCCGTGCGCCTGTCCTGTCTGCGCGCCACGGATGAGGCAATTGCAGCACTTGGGCACGCGCTGGATGCGGTTGCCGCCGATTACATCCCCGCCGCCGATGCCGACAGCCTGCTGGCGTTGGATGAGGCGTTTCACACGCAGCTCTGCCAGTTGTCCGGCAATGGTGAACTCAGCCGGATGCTGGATAATCTCAATGACCGCATCCGCTATCTGCGCCTGATCGACCTGCGCCGCCTGCGTGAAACCGCCCCCGACGGGCAGAGTATGGCCTCCGCCCATCGCCGCATCATCGACGCGGTGACCCGGCGCGATGTCGAGGCCGCCACCGCGCAGATGCGTGCCCATATCGAACGCAGACGCGAAGGTGCGACGCAAGCCGTGCGCGACGCCTTTGCGCAGCTTTACGTTCCCGATCTGTGAGGTTCCGAGATGTCCGTGCAAACAGGTGGCAAGACAGTCTATGGCGCCAGCGTCGGTATCCTGATGCTGGAAACGCAATTCCCGCGCATTCCGGGCGATATGGGCAATGCTCTGACCTGGCCCTTCCCGGTGCAGTACCGGGTGGTGCGCGGCGCCTCACCCGACCGGATCGTGCGCGGTGATCCTAATGCGCGGCTTGAGGGCGTCATCGAGGCCGGGCGCGATCTGGTTGCCATGGGCTGCGACGGGATCACCACCAATTGCGGCTTCCTGTCGCTGGTTCAGGACGATCTGCGCGCCGCGCTTGACGTTCCCGTGGCTACCTCGTCGCTGATGCAGGTGCCGATGGTGCAGGCCCTGTTACCGCCGGGGCAAAAGCCGGTGATCCTGACCATCTCGAAAGCGACCCTGACGCCTGAGCATCTCTCGGCAGCCGGGGTCCCGCTGGACATACCGATCTATGGCACCGATGCCGGTCAGACCTTTACCCGCGACATTCTGGGCGACGCTGCCGAGATCGACTTCGAGGCCTGCCGACAGGACATGCTGGAGGCCGCAGATGCGATTGTCGCAGGTGAGCCGCAGGCCGGGGCGATCATTCTGGAATGCACCAACATGGTGCCCTATGCCGCCGAGATCAGGCGTCGAACCGGGCTGCCGGTGTTTTCGATCTACACCATGATCCAGTGGTTTCAGGCCAGCCTGATGCCCCGCCGCTTCGACTCGGGGATCGATGATCCGCGTTTTGGGTACCAATCCGGCTAAAACGCCAAAAAACGACCGGTGAAACCTTGACCTTCCAGTTACTGGAGGCCTTATCTGAGCTGTGTCCACGACATCGAAAGCCACCCTGCATGTCCGAATCGCACAGCACTACCTTGCACCTGACCGGCCTTTCCTGCGCGTCCTGTGTGGGACGGGCGCAAAACGCGCTGATGGACGCGCCCGGCGTGATCGAGGCCAGCGTCAATCTGGCGACCGGCAAGGCTGTTGTCCGCTTTGATCAACGCCTGACCGACGCGGGCCGGCTTGCACAGGTTGTCTCTGATGCGGGCTATCCGGCGCAGGCGGAAACCGACACCGTCCCGGCGGAGGATGCGGATTCGGCCCTGCTGCGCGCCACGCTGCTTGCGGCAGCACTGGCGCTGCCGGTGTTCATTCTCGAAATGGGCGGCCATGTCATTCCCGCCTTTCACCACTGGGTGCAGCAAATCATCGGCACTCAGACCAGCAACCTTATCCAATTCGCTCTGACCTCACTGCTGCTGCTGGGGCCGGGGCGTATCTTTTATGCCAAGGGCATCCCGTCACTGTTGCGCGGTGCGCCGGACATGAATGCGCTGGTGGCGCTGGGAACGGCGGCGGCCTATGGCTATTCGGTGGTGGCGACCTTCGCGCCAGGCTTGCTGCCGCAGGGCACCGCGCATGTCTATTTTGAGGCCGCCTGCGTGATCACCGTATTGATCCTGTTCGGGCGCTTGCTGGAGGCGCGCGCCAAGGGCCGTGCCAGTTCGGCCATCAAGTCGCTGCTGCGATTGCAGCCAAAATCCGCCCGGGTCGAGCGCGAGGGTGCAACCGCAGACATTCCGATATCCGAACTGCGCGAAGGTGATATCCTGATGATCCGCCCCGGCGAGCGCATTCCAGTGGATGCCATCGTGCTGGACGGCCATTCGCGGGTCGATGAAAGCATGATCAGCGGCGAGCCGGTTCCGGTGGCCAAATCTGATGGCGCCGAGATCATGGGGGGCACGGTCAACGGCACTGGCGCCTTGCGCGCGCAGGCGACCCGCGTTGGCGAGGATACAGTGCTGGCCCAGATCATCCGGATGGTCGAAGAGGCGCAGGCCGCCAAGCTGCCCATTCAGGGGCTGGTTGATCGGATCACCATGTGGTTTGTGCCTGCCGTGCTGCTGATTGCCGCGCTGGCGATTGCGGGCTGGCTGCTCTGGGGTCCCGCCCCTGCGCTGCCGTTGGCTTTGGTGGCGGGCGTATCGGTTCTGATCATCGCCTGCCCCTGTGCCATGGGGCTGGCCACGCCGACCTCGATCATGGTCGGCACCGGACGCGCGGCGGAGCTTGGCGTGCTGTTCCGCAAGGGTGACGCCTTGCAACGTCTGCAAGAGGCAAAGGTGATCGCTTTCGACAAAACGGGGACCTTAACCAAGGGGCGGCCCGAACTAACCGATCTGAGCGTTGTCGAGGGCATCGACCGCGACCATGTGCTGCAGCTTGCAGCCGCTGCCGAGGCGCGCTCGGAACACCCTATCGCCAGCGCCATCACCCGCGCCTGGACCGGCCCCCTGCCCGAGGTGGCGCAGTTCGAGACGATCACCGGGCTGGGCCTCAGCACCCGGATCGATGGTGTGGACGTCCTGATCGGCGCGGATCGGCTGTTTGACCGCGACGCAATCGATCTGGGCGGATTGCGCGCAACCGGGCAGGCCTGGGCCGTGCAGGGCAAGACCCCGGTCTATATGGCGCTTGACGGTCGGGCAGCGGCGGTTCTGGCAGTGGCCGACCCGATCAAACCGGAAGCCGCCCGGACCATTGCCACCTTGCACGAAATGGGCCTGCAAACCGCCCTGATCAGCGGCGACAACCGCGCCACGGCACAGGCCGTGGCCAATCAGTTGGGGATCGATCAGGTGAGCGCCGAGGTGCTGCCCGATGGCAAGGTCCGCGCGCTGGACGCATTGCGCGCGACACATGGCGCGGTCGCTTTTGTCGGCGACGGGATCAACGACGCGCCGGTGCTGGCCAGTGCCGATGTAGGCATCGCCATCGGCACTGGCACCGATGTCGCCATCGAGGCTGCGGATGTGGTACTGATGAATGGCGATCCAAATGGCGCGGTGACCGCGCTGGACCTGTCGCGCCGCACCATGCGCAATATCCGGCAGAATCTGGTCTGGGCCTTTGGCTATAACATTCTGCTGATCCCGGTCGCCGCAGGTCTGCTGCATGTCTTTGGCGGCCCGCTGCTGTCCCCGGGGTTGGCCGCAGGGGCGATGGCGTTTTCCAGCGTCTTCGTGGTCACCAACGCCCTGCGCCTGCGCCGCCTCCGGCCCGCCGGATCGCCGCCGCAGGGCAAACCGTCGCCACAGCCTACCCCTCAGCCGGAGGCATCGAACGCATGAATATCGGAGATGTCGCCGACCGCTCGGGCCTGCCCGCCAAGACGATCCGATACTATGAAGAGATCGGGCTGATCTCTCCCAACCGCGATGGCAATGGCTATCGTCGCTTTGCCGAACAGGATCTGCACAAGCTGGCCTTTCTGGCCCGTGCCCGCGCGCTTGGCTTCACGATCGAGGACTGCCGCGCGCTACTGGCGCTTTATGAGGACAACACCCGCGCCAGTGCCGATGTAAAACGGATCGCCCGCGATCATCTGCAACGGATCGAGGCCAAGATCGCCGACCTGCGCGCGATGCAGGACACGCTGACCGAGTTGGTCGATGCCTGCGCCGGTGACGCGCGGCCGGATTGCCCGATCCTGCGCGATCTGGGGCGCGAGGGCTGATCTGCCTTGCCCTTTGGCCGCGGCTTTGCTTTGTCTCTGGGCAGCAATGACAAGCGACCAAAGGAAGGATACTCACATGGCGAAAGTCGCATTTCTCGGGCTTGGGGTCATGGGCTATCCCATGGCGGGGCATCTGCAAGCCGCAGGCCAAGAGGTCACCGTCTATAACCGCACCACCGCCAAAGCCGAGGCCTGGGCGGCCCAGCATGGCGGCGCGATCGGAAAGACCCCGGCAGAGGCCGCACAGGGTGCCGATTTCGTGATGGCCTGCGTCGGCAATGATGACGACCTGCGCAGCGTTTGCACCGGCGCGGAGGGGGCCTTTGCCGCGATGGAATCCGGCGCGATCTTTGTCGATCACACCACGGTTTCGGCCAAGGTGACGCGCGAGCTTTACGAGGCGGGCAAGGCGCTTGGGCTGGCCTTTATCGACGCGCCGATCTCGGGCGGTCAGGCGGGGGCGGAAAACGGCGCGCTCTCGATCATGTGTGGCGGGGATGCGGGTGCTTACGCACAGGCGGAACCGGTGATGCAGGTCTATGCCCGTATCTGCCGCCGTATTGGCGAAAGCGGTGCGGGGCAGATGACCAAGATGTGCAATCAGATCGCCATCGCCGGTCTGGTTCAGGGCCTGAGTGAGGCGCTGCATTTTGCCGAGAAGGCGGGGCTTGATGGCCGCGCAGTGATCGAGGTGATCAGCCAGGGCGCCGCCGGTAGCTGGCAGATGTCGAACCGCTACGAGACGATGCTGGACGATCATTTCGAACATGGGTTTGCGGTCGACTGGATGCGCAAGGATCTGGGCATCTGCCTGGACACCGCCGATGAAACCGGGGCCAGCCTGCCGGTCACCGCGCTGGTCGATCAGTTCTATAAGGATGTGCAGAAACTGGGCGGCGGGCGCTGGGACACCTCCTCGTTGATCAAACGGTTGCGCGCGATGGGCTGACGGATCGAGGGCGCTGCCCCGTCGCGCGCAAGGCTCCTCCCAAGGATATATTGGCCAGATGAAGAGCAGATCACCGCGCTTGGAAAAAAGAGGCAAGATGCAGCACTGGATGAACGCGCTGAACCGGCATTGGGGCATTGCCGCCGAGCTGAGGCAATTGGCCGGGGAATATGACCTGAACTTTCTGGCCGAGGCGGCAAACGGTGCGCGCTATCTGCTGAAAGTGATGCGCGCCGGGTGTGATCCGGCGCTGGTTCAGATGCAGATCGGGGCGCTGGATCACATTGGCGCGGCGGCACCCGGCCTGCCCGTTGCGAAACCTGTTGCGGCGCTGGATGGCTCCAAGCTGGTCGAGATCGCGGATGCCGAGGGGCTGGCCCGGCTGGTCTGGGTGCAGGAGGCGTTGCCTGGGGCGTGTTACGCCGATGTGACGCCGCATTCCGAAGACCTGATCCTGCGGCTCGGACGGGTTTTGGGGGCAAGTGACCGGGCGTTGGACGGGTTTGCCCATCCCGCGCTGACGCGTGACTTCAAGTGGGACCTGACCGCCGCCCGCTGGATCGAGGGCGAGTTGGATGTCATTCACGACGATACACGGCGCGCGCTGATCAATGGCATCGCGGATGACTTTGCGCGGGTCGAGGACCAGCTGAACGCATTGCCGAGACAGGCAATTCACAACGATGCAAATGATTACAACATTCTGGTTGAGGGTGAATTGGGGCGGACCGCGATCTCGGGGCTGATCGATTTCGGGGATATGTGCGCCGCGCCGAAAGTCTGCGAATTGGCCATTGCCGGGGCTTATGTGGTGCTGGATCACCCCCGCCCCGAGCGGGCGCTGGCGGCCTTGGTGCGGGGCTATCATGCCGCCAACCGGCTCTCGGTCGACGAGGTGGAGCTGATCTGGCCGCTGCTGCGGATGCGGCTGGCGGTGTCGGTGGTCAATTCCGCGCTGATGGCGCTGCAGGTGCCGGATGACCCCTATGTGACGATCAGCCAGGGCCCCGCCTGGCGGTTTCTGGAAAACACTGCGGTCAAAGGCGGGCTGGTCTCCGCCCGCCTGCGCGCGGCCTGCGGATTTCCGGTGACGGAGGGGGCGGACCGGATACGCGACCATATCGACGCGCATCGCGGCTCTTATCCGGCGCTGATCGGCGAGGATCTGGCGCAGGCTCCGATGGGTTCGCTATCGGTCGAAACCTCGACCTACCCGCGCGATCCATTCCACATGCCGGTCGAGGATGCGGCACGGCTTGGCGCCGTGGTGCCTGATGCACCGATCTGGTTTGGGTCTTACAATGAACCCCGGCTGATTTACGCCGGGCCAGCTTTTCGGTCCGGGCCCTGGCGGGCGTCAGATCGCCGGACCGTGCATCTGGGCGTTGATATCTTTGCACCTGCGGGCACCCTACTCTATGCGCCGCTCAGCGGTCGGGTCGAGGCGGTCGAGAACCGCTCTGATCCGCTGGATTATGGCGGGGTGGTGATCCTGCATCACGAAACACCGCAAGGCGATGCGTTTTATACGCTTTATGGTCATCTCGACCCCGAAATCTGTGACCGGCTGAAACCCGGTGATCCGGTCGCGCAGGGCTCAGCCTTTTGCCGGTTGGGCACGCCTGAACAGAATGGCGGCTGGGCACCGCATGCGCATTTTCAACTGGCTTTGACCGCAGACGGCATGGCGCCAGACTGGCCCGGTGTCGCGGACCCGGATGATATCACCTTCTGGCAGGCGATCTGCCCAAATCCGGCAGCACTTCTGAACCTGCCGGATGAGAAGACCGCCCACTTTCCGACCTCCAAAGAGGCGGTGTGGCAGGACAGGCAGGCGCATTTCGCACCCAATCTGCGGCTGAGCTATGACGACCCGGTCATGGTGGTGCGAGGCTGGCGGCATCACCTGTTCGATGAATGGGGTCGGCCCTATCTGGATGCCTATAACAATGTACCGCATGTGGGCCATGCCCATCCGCGCCTTCAGGCCGTTGCTGCCGAGCAACTGGGACGGGTGAACACGAACACCCGCTATCTTCATCCCGCGCAGACGGCGTTTGCGGACAAGCTGCTGTCCAAGCTGCCTGACCCGCTCCAGGTCTGCTTCTTTGTCAATTCCGGCAGCGAGGCCAATGAGCTGGCCTTGCGGCTGGCCCGCGCCTATAGCGGCGCGACGGGCATCGTGACGCCGGATCATGGTTATCATGGCAATACCACCGGCGCGATCGACATCTCGGCCTACAAGTTCAACGCACCGGGCGGCATCGGGCCAAGCGATTGGGTCGAACTGATCGAAGTGGCCGATGATTTTCGCGGCCGGTTCCGGCGCGATGATCCTTACCGCGCCCGCAAATTTGCCGATCTTGTTGATCCGGCCATTGCCGCGTTGCAGGCCAAGGGGCACGGGCTGGCGGGCTTCATTGCCGAAACCTTCCCCTCGGTCGGTGGTCAGATCATCCCACCGGTGGGCTATCTGCCTGCGGTTTATGACAAGGTGCGTGCTGCCGGTGGCGTCTGTATTGCGGACGAGGTGCAGACCGGGCTGGGGCGGTTGGGCGAATATTATTTCGGCTTCGAACAGCAGGGTGCAGTGCCTGATATCGTGGTGCTGGGCAAGCCCATCGGCAACGGCCACCCCATCGGCGTGGTCATCACCACACGCACCATCGCCGACAGTTTCGCGCAGGGGCCGGAGTTTTTCTCGACCTTCGGCGGCTCAACCCTGTCCTGCCGGATTGGCAAGGAAGTGCTGGATATCGTCGACGAGGAAGGCTTGCAGGACAACGCCCAGCGCATGGGCGCGCGGCTGATCGACGGCTTGCGCCAGATCGAGGGCGATTTCGTCTGCGTCGGCGATGTACGTGGCATGGGGTTGTTTCTGGGGGTCGAACTGGTGAATCCGAACGGCTCTGAAGCGACCGAGATCTGCGCCTATCTCAAAAACCGGATGCGTGATCACCGCATCCTGATCGGCAGCGAAGGACCCAAGGACAATATCCTGAAAATCCGCCCGCCCCTGACCATTGAGGCAGAGGATATCGACATGATCCTGATCACGTTGCGGGACATTCTGGAAGAGGTGGGCGATTACGCCCCGCCTGCCACATGCGACCACACCCACCATCATAGCGGGTGTGGCTGCTGTTAGTGCAGTACGCGGTCACCGGTGGTGACCGGGCCGGACATGGTCTTGAGCGCCAAGCCGAACTCTTCGGAGAGCGCCGCCAGAGCGGGGGCGAAGTCAGGGCGCACGATCAGGGTCGCCAGCATCATCGCATCTTCGCGCACGCCATCAGCGGCGGCACCGATCATCTGGGCGAAGAAGTTCTCGTCGGCGCCCAGGCAATTGCACCCCAGCGAATGCCGCATCAGCGGTCTGCGCCCGTGCTGGGCACAGAGCGTGCAGATTCGCTCCAGTGTCTCCAACGCGCGCGAGCCCGCATCAACCTCGCGCATCAGGCGCATGTCGCGCGCCTCCTGCGCGGCGTCACTGCTGCCCCACATCCGCAGGAACAGCACCGCGCCTGCCTCGACAGGAGCAAGATCATCGACGCGCCCGACAACCTCTCCGCCACGGTGACGCGCGCTCATTTGGTCAGGATCAGCTTGCCAGCGCGGGTGATGCGCAGGGTGTAGAGCTGATCGCCCAGCTCGATCTGCGCGAGATTACCACCCTTGGTCAGGTCCTCGGCCTTGTGCGAGGGCAACATGCGGACCGGGTAGGCCTGTGTGGGGGTCGGGTTGGGGGCGTTCATGGCGGACTCTCCGTGACGATTGAAGGGGGTGGATGGGGAATCGGCACCGGGACCGGTCAAAGAGGTCGATTTGATTTTCATGTCCGACACCGGCGCTCTGTAAGGTTCAGAATATGTCTGGCTGGCTCGGACTCGGCGAGGGTGGCTGACAGTCTCAACCTTAATCTGAGTAAATTACTAGGATTTGTCAAGCCATGGTTCTGCAACTGTATTTTGCGTGGCGGAACGATGCCTGCGCAAATGCGGTTGCATCACGGACACGCCCCTGTCACCCATGTCGTAACTCAAAGGAGAACACCAATGAGCGCGGCAATCGTCTTCGATCTGGATGGCACGCTTATCGACAGCGTGCCCGATCTGGCGGCGGCCGTGAACGACATGCTGGCGGCGCAGGGCGCGGCAGAACTGGACCTGCCCACAATCACCGGCTTTGTCGGCAGCGGCCTGCCCAAACTGGTCGAGCGGGTCATAAACCATTGTGGGATGGACATGCGCCAGCATGGTGAGATCACCCGGATCACGCTGGACAATTACATGCGCGCGCCCACCAAACGGACGGTGCTCTACCCCGGTGTGCGCGACATGCTGGAGAGGTTCCGCACAAACGGCCACGCACTGGGGATCTGCACCAACAAACCCGAAGATGCGACGCATCAGGTTCTGAATGCGCTTGATCTGTCGCGGTTCTTTGCGGTCGTGGTCGGCGGCGACACGCTGGCGCAGCGCAAACCCGACCCGTCCCCGTTGCTGCATGTATTTGACAGGCTGGGCCCAGGATCGCGCTTTTATGTGGGCGACAGCGAGGTGGACGCGGAAACGGCCAAACGTGCCGAGGTTCCCTTTGCCCTCTTTACCGAAGGGTACCGCAAGAGCCCGATCTCGGCCCTGCCCCACCACTTGGCTTATGCCGATAGCAGCAAACTGCCGGACCTGATCGGGGACGCGCTGAACGCCGCCATTTCCAGCCCGGCCAAAGGGCACTAGCCTAGCGGTTGCGATCAGGGAGACAGGCGCGATGGGTAAGGCAAAGAACATCCTCTTCATCATGTTCGACCAGCTGCGCTGGGACTACCTGAGCTGTTATGGCCACCCGCATCTGCACACGCCTCATATCGACGGGCTGGCCGCGCGCGGGGTGCGCTTCACCCGCGCCTATATCCAATCGCCCATCTGCGGCTCGTCGCGGATGTCGACCTATACCGGGCGCTATGTGCACAGCCATGGCGCCTCGAATAACGGCATACCGCTGAAGGTGGGCGAGCTGACAATCGGCGATCACCTGCGCAGGGCGGGGATGGACAGCTGGCTGGTGGGCAAGACCCATATGCGCGCCGATGCCGAAGGAATGGCGCGACTGGGCCTGTCCCCCGACAGTCTGATCGGCGCACGGGTGGCAGAATGCGGGTTCGACGTGTTCGAACGCGATGATGGGATGCGCCCCGAGGGTCCCGACGGGTTCTATGACCCGGACGGAGCCAAGGCCTATAACGAGTACCTGCGCAGCAAGGGGTATGACAGCGACAACCCCTGGCATGACTTTGCGAACTCGGCTCTGGACGCGGACGGCAACGTCCTGTCCGGCTGGTTCCTGAAACACGCGACCCATCCGGCCAATATCGACGAACCCGACAGCGAAACGCCCTATCTGACGACGCGCGGTATGGAGTTCATGGAGACCCATGACGGCCCCTGGTGCTGCCACCTGTCCTATATCAAGCCGCATTGGCCCTATATCGTGCCCGAGCCCTATGCCTCGATGTATGGCCCCGAGCATGTGCTGCCGGTGCACCGCTCTGACGCGGAGCGTCAGCAGGCGCATCCGGTGCTCAAGGCCTTCATGGACACCAAGGTCGGGCAGGCGTTTTCCGAGGATCATGTGCGCGAGGCCGTCATCCCCGCCTATATGGGGTTGATCAAACAGGCCGACGACCAGATCGGTCGACTGCTGCGCTGGATGGAGGATACCGGGCGGATGCAGGACACGATGATCGTCCTCACCTCGGATCACGGTGACTTTCTGGGCGATCACTGGATGGGCGAAAAGACGTTCTTTCAGGATGCCTCGACCAAGGTGCCGCTGATACTCTATGATCCGTCGCCCGAGGCGGACACCACGCGCGGCACCACCTGCGATGCGCTAGTCGAAAGCATTGATCTTGCCCCGAGTTTTCTGGATGTCGCGGACGGTGAGCCGGTCGATCACATCCTTGAGGGCGAAAGCCTGTTGCCGATCCTGCACGGTTTGCGCAGTGACACGTTCCGCAGCCATGTGATGTGCGAATACGACTATTCCACCTCACCGATTGCCGAGCAGTTGGGCGTGGAAACGCGTGACGCGGTGATGTTCATGATCGCCAATGAGAAATGGAAGCTGATCCATTGCGAGGGCGGCTTCCTGCCCCTGCTCTTCGATCTTGAAAACGACCCGCAGGAACTGGTCGATCTGGGCGAGAGCGCCGCGCATGAAGACGTGATCGAGGAACTCTACGAGCATCTCTTTGCCTGGGCGCGCCGCCCCTCGCAAAGGACCACCCGGTCGCTCCGGCAACTGGAAGAGATGCGCACGAAATCGCGCGGGCGCGGCATCGTGCTGGGTATCTATGACGAAGGCGACGCGCCGCTGGAACTGACGACAAAATACCGGGATCGCAAAGCCCCGGACTGGCGACGACGCTGAGAGGCGCACCTCACGGCAATGCAAACAAAAAACCACCCGGCAAAGCAGGTGGTTGCGTAAAACCGATGCTGGCTTGATTCAGGTTGGGCTGGCTGGCTTCGCTGGCTGTCTGGCGACCTTTGAAAGGTGGCTGGATTGCTTGCTGCGGGCGCACGCCTGAGTCTGGCTTGCTCTGTGTTCTGCATCCTATTTAGGTACGACCCCACCAAAGGTAAAGAGATAAAATTATTATTTTTCAAATAGTTGAATCATTTAATCAGATATTGCCATCCGATGATTTCAATCGGCTTTGCCTCGCTCAAAAATCCGGCGCTTTTTTCGGCCAACCCGAATTTCGGCGCAATCATGCCATGCCCTTGCCATGCCGCGCCCCTATATCACGCGCATGACCGAGCTCAGCGAACTCAGGCCCAAGCGCAAAACATACAAGCGTCAGCAACGTCGCGAAAAGCGCGCCGCGGCAACCCGCGCCAAGGCACTATCGCCCACGCGGATCATTGCGTTGATTGCCAGCCTGCCGCTGGTGATGTGCAGCACCGCGCTTGGCGTCTATATCCGCACCAGCCCCTACCCCGCCGAACAGGCGCTGCAACATCTGGTCGCCATGGCAGGATGCGAGGCCGCCGCCAGGGTCGGCGTCTTTGAGGTGCGCGAGGGCATGGCGGGATATCACGCGCGCAACGACACTGACGGCAATGGCGTCGCCTGCGAGGTGCCGGGCAACACTGCCAGCCTGGTGGTCGCAGACGACACGGTCCAGGCCGCCCGCGTAAGCGCACCTGCTGCAGGCGATACGGACAGGCGATCCATCGGCAACGCCAAATTCATCCGGCCCTGAGCCTCAAAGCGTCAGCAGCGGCTCGAAGTGATGCATGTTTTCGAAGCGGCAGAACTCGACCGGTCCGATCCGGATGTTGTGCAGATCAGCGCTGTGCTCTGCAAAAAGCTGATCTGAAAGGGCCAGAACATCCCGCGCGGCGTGCAGATCGAGCCATTGGACCTGATAAGCCAGCGTGATGTGGAAGCCGTAGCTGTCGTGATTGCTCCGCCGCACACGCAGACAGTCCGAAAGCTGATCCCGGCAGGCGCGCAACCGCCGTTCCTGCGCCGCATCAGCGCCGGTCACCGGGCAGGTATAGCCGCCCACCACCGCCTCAACGCTGATCTCGAAATTTTGCGGTAGTTGGACGTCTTGCAGCCGGGTGCGCCAGTTTGCGGCGATCTGATCGATCGAGGCATCCGCAGCCATGTCGGACGGCCAATTCGCGCCATCGCGGCGATAGTCGATCACCCCGTCAAAGACTGTCATGTGGAAACTCTCGGGCGGTAGAAACGCAAAGGCATGGGCATGCGGCCCTGCCCGCAGCCCCGATGCCACCCGGCACAGCGCCGCGTAAGCGGCCGAGCGTTGGTCGATATGGCAGAGCGTGGTCAGACCCGGGGTTGCACGCACCTGACCGGCATCGTCGAACTTCTCGATACTCCAGGCTGGACGCGGACCGGAGGTATCGTCGGGGCAAAGGGATTTGGGACTCATAAACTGTTCCGATCAATGACGTGCGGCAGGCCTATCCGCGGATGTTACCGGCATGTGACATGGGCATTCAACCGCCTGCTACGGCCCTCTTCTTGTGCCGGTACCGAATGCCGCAGATGACAAGCAAGGGCCCCACCCCCATCTGGGTATGAACCAAAGGGAGACCGAGATGAAATGTCCGATTGATGGAAGCGAATTGGTAATCACCGAGCGCAGCGGGGTCGAGATCGATTATTGCCCGCAATGCCGGGGCGTGTGGCTGGACCGCGGAGAGCTGGACAAGATCATCGACCGGTCCGCCGCCTATTCCGCGCCTCCGCCACCGCCTCAGCATAGCCGAGACGACCGGTCAGATCACGGCTATCGCAAGAAAAAGAAACGCGGCGGGTTTCTGGACGAGCTGTTTGATTTCTGAGACTGCGCGGCGCGCACCGCTTCGACTGTGGATAAGTAACCGGCGCCGAGCGTTGGCTGCTGACTTGCTTCATCTGCGCTTCGATAGAATAGTGCATTGACGCGCGCAAGCGGACGCTTATCGGAGGGAACCCATGGCCCAGACGTCGGATGTGATCGTGATCGGCGGCGGGCTTGCGGGCCTTGTCGCCGCAACCGAAGCCGCCGAGGCCGGGCGCCGCGTGCTCGTGCTGGATCAGGAGAGCGAGGCCAATCTGGGCGGTCAGGCTTTCTGGTCGCTTGGCGGGCTGTTCATGGTCGATACCCCCGAACAGCGGCGGCTGGGCATCAAAGACAGTTTCGATCTGGCTTGGCAGGATTGGCAGGGCACCGCAGGCTTTGACCGGGATGAGGATCACTGGCCGCAGAAATGGGCCCGCGCCTATGTGGAGTTTGCCGCCGGCGAGAAACGCGACTGGCTGCGCGCCATGGGGCACCGGATTTTCCCGATCATCGGCTGGGCCGAACGCGGCGGGGTCGATGCCTCATCGCAGGGCAATTCGGTGCCGCGCTTCCATATCACCTGGGGCACCGGGCCGGGGACGGTCGAGGTATTCGAGACCCGCGCCCGTGCGATGGAAGCCGAGGGCAAGATCATCTTCAGGTTCCGCCATCAGGTGGATCACCTGATCATCGAAAGCGGCGCCTGCGTGGGCGTGTCGGGCTCGGTGCTCGCCCCGGATGACAAACCGCGCGGGCAAAAGACCAACCGCGATGTGGTGGGTGATTTCGAGCTGCGCGCACCTGCGGTGATCGTCTGTTCCGGCGGCATTGGCGGCAATCTGGATCTGGTGCGGCAAAGCTGGCCCAAGCGGTTGGGCGCCCCCCCGGAGCATATGATCAAAGGCGTGCCCGCACATGTGGATGGCCGCATGATCGGCATCTCGGAAGAGGCCGGTGCCAACACGATCAACAAGGACCGCATGTGGCATTATGTAGAAGGCGTGCGCAACTGGGACCCGATCTGGCCCGATCACGCAATCCGCATCCTGCCCGGCCCATCCTCGATGTGGTTCGACGCCACCGGCAAGCGCATGGTCGAGCCGAACTATCCCGGCTATGACAGCCTCGGCGCGCTCGAAGCGATCACCAAAACCGGGCATGACTATACCTGGTTCATTCTGACCCAGAGCATCATCAAGAAGGAATTCGCGCTGTCTGGGTCCGAGCAGAACCCCGACCTGACGGGCCGCGACTGGAAACAGGTTCTGGGCCGCGCCTTTGGCCCCAAAGCCACCGGCCCGGTCGAGGCGTTCAAGGAACATGGCGCGGACTTCGTGGTGGCCGACACGCTGCCCGAGCTGATCAACAAGATGAACGACGTGGCCGGAAATAGCCTGCTGAAACTGGAGGACATCCAGCGACAGATCGAAGATCGCGACCGGCAGATGGACAACAAATTTTCCAAGGATCAGCAGATCATGGGAATCCGCACCTTCCGAAATTATGTCGGCGACAGGCTGATCCGCACTGCCAAGCCGCACAAGATTCTCGACCCCTCCAAAGGGCCCCTGATCGGGGTCAAGCTGCACCTGCTGACGCGCAAGACGCTGGGCGGGCTGGAGACCGATCTGGGCGGGCGCTGCTTCCGTCAGGCAGAAGGGCGCGGGAGTGAGACCTTGCCTGGGCTTTATGCGGCGGGCGAGGTGTCAGGCTTTGGCGGTGGCGGCTATCACGGCTATCGCAGCCTTGAGGGAACCTTTCTGGGGGGCTGCATCTTCTCGGGCCGCCAGGCGGGGCGCGCTGCCTCCTCTGACATCGGCTAGCAAGGCACACCCAAAACCTTCGCCATGCCGGCAACACACGATATTGCTGCCTTCCGGCAAGTCGCGGCCGATTGTTCGCTCACACACATCCCCTGTGCCTTGGGTTGGCTGGGTTTGGGCTGTTCCGCCCCCGCCACGCCCTTATGTTGAGATCATGGAACATAACGGAGTGACCCATGCCCGATCTTTCCTCTTTTCCGATCACCCGGAAATGGCCGCCGCAGAACCCAGATATCCTGCAGCTCTACTCCTTTCCCACGCCAAATGGCGTCAAAGCCTCGATCATGCTGGAAGAAACCAGGCTGCCTTATGAGGCGCACAAGGTCACTCTGGCGGATGCCGATGTCAAAAGCCCCGAATTTCTGTCGCTGAACCCAAACAACAAGATCCCCGCCATCATCGACCCCAAGGGACCGGATGGTGAACCGCTGCAACTTTTTGAAAGCGGCGCGATCCTGCTTTATCTGGGCGAGAAGACCGGCAAGCTGATCGGCAGGACCGCAGGCGAGAAGGCGCAGATCACCCAATGGCTGATGTTCCAGATGGGCGGCATCGGGCCGATGTTCGGGCAGCTTGGGTTCTTCCACAAGTTCGCCGGCGCCCAGATCGAAGACCCGCGCCCACGCGAGCGCTATATCGCCGAGGCCATGCGCCTGCTGGCGGTGGTGGACAAACAATTGGAAGGACGCGAGTGGATCGCCGGCGACTATTCGATCGCCGATATCGCCATCGCGCCCTGGCTGCGCGGGTTGGAGTTCTACGGCGCGCAGGAAATCGTGGGCTGGCACAGCAACAAGAACGTGGTCGCCTATCTCGATCACTTCCTGGAACGTCCCGCCGTGCAGAAAGGCCTGGTCACGCCGCCGCGCAATTGATCTCAGCCTTCATTCCCTCGGCAATCTTTTCAGCGATCATGATGGTTGGCGCGTTGGTGTTGCCCCCAATCAGGCGTGGCATCACCGAAGCGTCGACCACCCGCAGCCCCTCGCAACCGCGCAGGCGCGCCTGCGGGTCAACCACAGCCATGTCGTCAGTTCCCATCTTGCAGGTGCCGACCGGGTGATAAATCGTGTCGGCGCGGGCACGAATATCAGCCTCGTAGGCCGCATCCGAGCCGTCATGCGGATACAGCCGCTTGCCACGCCACGGGTCGAGCGGCGGCGCGGTCAACAATGCCTCCATCCGTTTCGCGCCCGTGATCATCAGATCCAGATCGCGCCGGTCGCTCAGGAAGGCGGGATCGATACGCGGCGCATCCTTGGGGTTGGTCGAGAGCAGACCGACATGACCCCGGCTTTCGGGGCGCAGCACGCAGACATGGCAGGAATAGCCGTGCTGCAGGTGAATCTTGCGCATGTGATCATCCACGATCCCCACAACGAAATGCAGCTGCAGATCGGGGCGGGTGACATCCGGGCGCGACTTGAAGAACGCCCCGCCCTCGGCAAAGGGCGACGCGAACATGCCGCTGCCATCCTTACGCCACTGCAATCCGGCGCGGGCAAGGTCCAAAAGACCGCGCGGATTCAGCCCCAGCACATCCTTGCGTTTCGAATGGTAGCTGATGATGTAATCCAAATGATCCTGCAGGTTCCGACCGACGCCGGGGCTTTCCAGAACCGGCTCGATCCCGTGCGCGGCCAACTCGTCACGCGGACCGATGCCTGATAGCAACAGCAGTTGCGGCGAGCCGAAGGAGCCCGCGGACAGGACGACCTCGCGCTTCGCTTCAGCCATGGCAACCTGACCGCGTCTGGCATATTCCACGCCGGTCGCCCGCTTGCCGTCAAAACGGATACGGCGCGCGCTGGCGCGGGTGATCACCGTCAGGTTGGGGCGGCTCAGAACCGGGTGCAGATAAGCCGCCGCCGCCGAGCAACGCTCGCCGCGCTTGTGCCCATCATGGTATTGCGTGACCTGATAAAGGCCTGCCCCCTCCTGCTCGGCCCCGTTAAAATCTTCTGTCTCGCGGATCTGCACCTGCGTCGCCGCCTCGACAAAGGCGCGGGTGATCGCGCGTGGCTCGGACTGGTTTGCCACCTGCAACGGGCCGTCGCTGCCATGCAACGTATCGCCACCAAGCTGATTTCGCTCGGACTTCTGAAAATAGGGCAGAACACTCTGCCAATCCCAGCCGTCACAACCCAGATCGGCCCATTCGTCATAATCGCCCGGGTGGCCGCGCACATAAAGCATGGCGTTGATCGCCGAAGACCCACCCAGCGTGCGCCCGCGCGGCTGGAACCCGCGCCGCCCGTTCAGTTCGGGCTGGGGTTCGGTGTGGAAGGCCCAGTTATTGATCTTGGGCCGCCCCGAAATCATCGCGGTGACCATGGCCGGTGCGCGGATCACGAAGTCCTTGCCAGCACCGCCAGCCTCCAGCAGGCAAACCGATAAGGTTGGGTCCTCGCTGAGCCGCGCCGCCATCACGCAGCCCGCCGAGCCGCCCCCAACAATCACGTAATCATATGCCATGCAATGCTCCTCCTCGAAGGGACGCTAGCAACATGGGACGGCGCATGACACCGGGCCGGAAAGGTGACGTTACGCCACTTAGCCCGGCAGTTTTCCGGTCAGAACATAGCGCAGGATTTCAACCACTTGCGCAGGCTCTTCGGCAACGGCCAGCGCGGCGGCATGGACCTCTTTCAGGGCGTGCTGATGCTCGGGCGGGTTCAGAACAATAATCGACTTGCCCAGTGCGGCGGCATAGCCCGCATCGAAGGCCGCATTCCACTGTTTGTACTTCTCGCCAAAGCGCACGACAACCACATCAGCGTCAGAAATACCCTTACGGGTCCGGATCGCGTTGACCATCGCGCCCTTGTGGTCATGCCAGTATTTGTTCGGCTCCTCGCCCAGGATTGCAACGCCGCAATCATCCGAGGCCGCGTGATCGGTGACCGGGCTGGCGAAATGCACATCCAGCCCATAGGCCCCTTCGATGATCTGCTCGCGCCAGTCGGTATGAATCTCGCCAGAAAGGTAGACGGTCAGGCCCATGATGTGCTCCTTTATTCACTGCGCCGAAACCTGAACGCCCGGTCCCGGGCGATGACGGCTTCCTGCAAGGCGACCATACGCGGAGCGCTCAATTGGACAAGGGCCCAATCGGTTCCACCCATGACACCACGCACATCTCGAAACTGGCAAGCGCGACCTCGCTCTTACTCATTTCCTCAACTAACCAGTTCTGGACGATCGTCAAATGGCCTCATCCAAGTGAGCAGTGAGGCCCAGCAAATTTGCCTATCCTCAATAGAGCCGCTGGCATCGCAAATATAGGATCTGGACACATTGAATTTCAAAGCCAATCCTCGTGGTGCGAGGCTACTCAGTCTATGTCGCCAAGGAGCCTGCCTCTAGCAGGCAAGATATGGTCTGACGTTATAGGTTCGGCTGGATCCGAGCGTTTCGCGCAGCGCGGGTGTGCAGAACCAGGGCCCTTAGGGGTCCGGCCACCAGCGAACATTCGCAACTGCATGTTTGTCTCTGCCAATACGAAGGAACAGGGCTCAGCAACATCTTGCGACTGATGCTTCTACGCCCCGGAGAGCGGCTGAACTAGCCGAGGCTGGATAGCTAAAGCATTTCGGTTTTAACCTACGACATACCCGGCAGCTTTGAAGTAGTTTCAACACTCATTTGGGTCGTACAGATCACAGATTGATCCGATGGCCTCAAAGACTTCGGTGAAGGTTCTCGCTCCAATTCTTCGTAAGTGAACTTTGCGTTTGGAGAACGCTTGTTCGATGGGGTTCAGGTCCGGCGAGTATGGTGGCAGATATTAGGAGGCAGCAGCCGTGGTCGCTCTGAGCTTGGGCCGTTTCCTTGTTTTGGTGGGTCGCCAAGTTGTCGAGAATGACGACCGTACCGGGCACGATTTCGGGAACCAGTGTTTCGCGGATATAGGCGGCAAAGGCAGGGCCATCCATCCACTGCCCGGCAGTGCGTGTTTACATGCATGAGGGGGGCGCTTTTGATCACCCATGGCGCGATGAAGGCTTCCTGGGTCAGCCCCGCGATCAAGGTTTGAGTTCCCCAGCTTCCAAAGGGCGCATCCATGGTAAGACGCTCAGACTTTCTGGACGCCTACAACTTCGCACGTCGCTTAAAAACGCTCAGCGGTCTCACGCCTTACGAATACATCTGCAAAATCTGGACATCAGAGCCAGATCGATTCATCCTAAACCCGATCCACCAGATGCCGTGACTGAGCCCCTAATAATTCTTCATCTGCTTTCCACTTGACGAAACCCAAGATAGGCGGTTTTTTGCGCAAGCTGGGGCGATTAATAGTTACAGGGTACCTGCTCAATGGTTGTCACAACACAATTTTCCGTTGAAACGATTCTAGATGATCTCCAATTAAACGGTTTTGAGAGCGGCGACCAATTCGGATCGACGGTGCAAGCTCTATCTGGCGGCGGGTTCGCTGTCGTATACGGGAACCACTTCAACACCACTGATACTCTTGCGGTGTCAATCTACTCAGATGATGGCATTCCGGTTCAGACAGCGACCGGAACCTACGTGTTGCCTTATTCTGGGTCAGCTCTCGGCGTGCAGATGTCTGGCGACCCGGTTATTGCCGAAAACGCAGACGGAAGCATCCTGCTTCGCTGGAACAGCGACGATGGCTCATTCGGTCACGGTACTGACTTGTTCACCGCGTCGGTCGACCCCGTTAGCGGCACGATAGTCCGGCCACAAGCGCTTGTTCAAAACTCTACCGAGATTGGGAACATGGCTTTGACCATTGGGAGCAATGGAAATCAGTACACACTATATCAAGATGCCACCTTTGAATCTCTTGATCTTTCCCGAAAAAACCCGGATGGCTCCCATATCGCAATCAGTTCGATTGGAGATCATTTTAAGGACTACGAAAGTGTCGACATCGTTACGCTTGCTGACGGACGATTGCTTATTGCCGCCACTGCGGAGGGCACCGGAGATACAAATCCAATCTACGTTCAATTTCGAACGGGAACTGGCCAACCGATTGGTTCCTACACCGCGATGACACAAATCGATCTGGTCGGACCATCTGATGCAGATACAGATATAAAGCTGGCGGCGCTGCCTGATGGAGGGTTTGCGATTGCATATGCGGGCGAAGTTGACGGTGAGGCCGGCGTGCTCTTGCGCATTTTCACAGATTTGGACACTAATCCCGACGGAATTGGGCCAATCCGGGTCGACGCCAATCTGGCTGCAGTCGAAAGTGCAGTTGACATCGTTGCATTGGTCAACGGTTGGGTAGCGGTGAGTTGGACGGAAGCGAACGCAGACGGGGGAACGGACATTCTGGCGCGTGTCTTCGATGATACCGGCACTCCGTTAACAGAGGCTTTTCTGGTTTCAAGCGGAGAAACGGACGCGGATGACTCGAGCCTTGCGGCTCTTGCCAATGGAAGCGTTGTTGTCTCTTGGACTGACGCACAAGCGGACTCCGACGGAACATCTATTCAGGGAAAAATATTGGCTGCAGGTATGGATATTACAGGGGATCAATTCGCGAATTCACTGCTCGGTGGACCACTGGACGACAAGATCAGCGGCGGCGGCGGGGATGACTCGATCAATGGGTATGGGGGCGACGATCTGCTGCATGGCCAGGGCGGCAACGATACGATCGATGGAGATCTTGGTAACGATAGACTCACGGGCGGTGAGGGTCACGACAGCCTCTATGGTTGGAGCGGAAACGATACACTCGTTGGCGGCCGCGGCGATGACACCTTACTGGGTGAACTGGGAAATGACAGACTGTTTGGCGGGGACGGCTCGGATCAATTGTTTGGCGGTGCCGGCAACGATTACCTGAACCCCGGTAACACGACTGGCGCAGATTATGTACAGCCGGGAACCGGAAACGACACCATTGACTTTTCTGACCTGGCTTCGCCGGACGCCTATGTTGAGATCGACAATTATGGCCTCTCCTCGGGTGTGACGGTCACAATTGATGGCGCTACCAATACCGGCAGTATCGGCAAGGGTGCCGAGGGAACGACAACCTTCCTAGACATCAATCAGGCTATGGCCGCCGAAAATGGCGGTGCTGGAATATACGGAACCATTCATAACGACACGTTCAACATTGCCCCGACAAAGGATGGGTTTTTGTTGATCATGGGCATGCACGGCAATGATGTGTTCAACATTTTGAACGGTGAAGGCCTCATCCGCTTAGGATCGTCATGGTGGAACGCGACGACGGGTATAGTCATTGACCTGTCTACGGGCATCGTGAGTGAGGATGGCTACGGCGGTCAGGATACCATTATCGGTGTGGAAAACTTGCGCGAAGTCCGTACCAGCATGATGGATGACAGCGTGCTGGGAAGCGCGGGCAACGATCAGGTTATCCTGATGGCAGGCAATGACACCGCTGACGGTGGCGCTGGTTTTGACGTGCTGCGCTACGACCGACCCGGCGTCGAGGCAGTAAATGTGAACCTGCAGACAGGCGTCGCAACCGGCACGTGGCGGGGTGAGACCTTCAACCACTCGATAAAAAACTTCGAAGAGGTGCGCGGATCACGCGAGGGCGACGATACTATCGTTGGCGGAGATGGCCAGAACAACTGGATCGAGGGGCGGGGCGGAAACGATTCAATCCTGGGCGGTTATGGCAGTGATACGCTGCTAGGCGAAAGCGGCAACGACTCCCTCTATGGCGGCAATCAGGACGATACGCTTGACGGCGGTGACGGCGACGACCGCATATGGGGCGGTCTGGGGCGCGATAAGGCGTATCTGGGCGATGGCAACGACGTTTTCAACGATGAAGCACAAAACGATCAGTTCGGCGGTGACAAGGTTTACGGCGGGAGCGGGAATGACACGATCAACGGTGGCGGTGGCCATGACCAGTTTCGAGGCAACGACGGCGCAGACCGAGTAAGCGGTGGCGTGGGGAACGACACACTCTATGGCGGCAACCAGAACGACACGCTCCACGGTGGTGACGGTCACGATCGCATCTGGGGCGGCCTTGGACGCGACGATATCTTCATGGGCAATGGCGATGATGTGTTCACCGATGAAGCGCAAAACGACCAATTTGGGCGAGACAAGGTTTACGGCGGAAGCGGCAACGATACGATCAACGGTGGCGGTGGCAATGACGAGTTTCGAGGCAATGCCGGCGCAGACCAAGTAAGCGGTGGCACAGGGAACGACACGCTCTATGGCGGAAGCCAAGATGACACGATTATTGGTGGCGACGGCGATGACCACATTTGGGGCGGTTTAGGGCGCGACAGGATTTTCATGGGCGACGGCAATGATGTGTTCACCGATGAAGCGCAGAACGATCAGTTTGGGCGGGACAGAGTCTACGGCGGCGACGGCAATGACACGATTAATGGCGGTGGCGGCGATGACACGATTAGTGGCGGCGACGGCGACGACCACATTTGGGGCGGTCTAGGGCGCGACACGATTTTCATGGGCAACGGCAATGATGTGTTCACCGATGAAGCGCAAAACGACCAATTCGGGCGCGACACGGTCTACGCCGGAAGTGGGAATGACACGATCAATGGCGGCGGCGGCGATGACGTGATCTATGGCGGCGCTGGCGGTGACGATTTGCGAGGCGGTAGTGGCACTGATTCATTGAACGGTGGAGCAGGCAATGACACATTGAGCGGCGGTGCGGATGCGGATGTGCTGATCTTCTCGAGCGGCGAAGATCAGGTGATCGGTTTTGGTCCCGGCGACCGGATTGTCCTGAGCGGTGTTTCGGAGATCACTGATTTTGCGGATCTACAAGCCAACCATCTTTCGGGTGGCGCAGATGCAGTGATCGACGATGGCGAGGGCAACACGATGACACTCGTGGGCGTGGCCGAGGGTGTGCTTGATGTCGGCGACTTCATCTTCTGATCTGGGAAGACCCGTATTGATCGTGAGCATCATCAGCGTTTGAGGAGTTTGCTGACGATAGATAAGGCAGATTCTATCCTGAGAATGCGCCCACCTGCATGGCCATGGCGTTCGAAGATGATGGTTACCCCCATTTGGCTCAGAGGCGGTTGAACCCGGCGGATTGGCACATGACGCCCCGTATCTTTGCGGGCCCGCTGGATGTGGTTTCCGCGCGCCCTGCGCAGCCTTGGTACCGTCCTCAAAAGTAATTCAATGCTGGCTGTTTCGCGGGTTGCGGGTTCGATTATTTTATTTTATACGCCGGCTCATCCAGTAAGGCGCATACGGATAGTCTCAAAAATACGAGGTCCCTTAGGTTCGCCTTGACTTTTGATGCCGAGCGATTCGATAGGCAACGCCCAGAGGTTATCTGGGATACGCATGTGGTGTCGCACAATGAAGTGGAGAAAGTGCCCCTATAGCTCAGCTGGTAGAGCAACTGATTTGTAGCGTCGCTTCAGGCTCCAATACTGAGGCATTGTTGCAGCCCTCGATGGAAACGTTGAGGTGAACTGGTGTCAAATTCGGGGAAACCTGAGCAGGTAGAGCTGCTGGCAATCCCGAGCGAAGCTTTCTGGGGCAACCTAGATTGAACGTGTAGAGACTTGACGGCACCCACCTAAAGCCCTTTCGGGCCATGGTGAAGAGAAAGTCCAGACCACGAAGCGCCACGTGCGTGGCGACGAAAGTCGTAGTGGTATGAATCAGTAGGTCCGCGGTTCGAGTCCGTGTGGGGGCACCATTTCTACTTTGTGAGCTATTGGCTCGAATATCCTAAAAATATCAGCTGGTTACGCGGTTCGACAACCGGCTTTGAGGTCATAGGCCAAGGGGCCGTTAAAGGCCGCTTTCACTGTCCGGCACCTCCCCAAATGGTGTGGCAAATGACATTGCAATCTTGTGGTCGCCTGACGGCGTTCCATTCGTTGTCACGGTTTTCATCGACACGCAGCAGGGAAAGACACGCGAGGCCGTCGCCTCTGTCAGTGAGGTTGCTAGATTGGCGCTGGATATGGCTGTGTGACAAATTTCAGACGTTCGCGCGCTGTGCATCATCGGTGAAATTGGGCTCTTCCGACACTTTCGCAGCGTTATGTTAGAAGGGCGGTTCAACTCATGGTATGCGGAACTTTGCTGCCATCCAATGAAGCGCGTTACTATTTGACTGGATTGTCGTGCCCCCAAGCCGGTGAGCGTGGGCCGCTGTAAGGCTGTAGGTCTACGCAGAACTGATAGGTCGTCTTGCCTTCCAACTCGAAGACGACATGCTTGGTTGCAAACACAAGGTAACGGATCGGTTCCTTGGGCGTGCCGATTCTGCCAACGCCGTCAAGACGATCCCAACCGTGATCGTCAAAGCGTTCGCCAACGTGAAGCGGCATAAAGGGGCGTTCTGACTGAAATACGGCCACAGGCTTATGTTCGCCCGAAATGTCGCAAAGAACGAGTTCGTAAATATCTGGCATCAGAACAATTTTCTTCCTTCCAAATTCCCCGAGAACCTAACCCAGTGCTTACCATCTGACGAGCAGAAAGGGTCTTCGCGGTCATCGGATGCAAGGCGGCATCTACCAAAACTCCGTTTGGGGGCAGTCTTAGACGCTCCAAACTGCCGCCCATGCGGTTTCTACGCCAGCTCAGCTTCATCCTAGAGCCTTTGAGTACAACCTCTCACTCTCCACCAAGTCTGGTGACGGGATATGTGCAAACTCACGTAGTTCAGAGCTCTAGGAATTGAGCAATCGCGCCGATGGAGGCTTCATGCGCCTCCGGTCGATCCCACCCTTCAGGGTCATCGCAGATCGGGTCTTCGCCTTCTTCAATCAGCAATTGCGGGGCGATCTCGGTGCAGACGGGAAGGAATGAGTAGTGGTGGGCATTGGGGATCACCGTGTGCTCGGCATTCGGCAGCATCTCGGCCAAACCGCTGCCTTCGGCGCGCAAATCGGTTGTGAGCCACGGGAAGTTATCACCGAGGGAGACCAGTTGCACCGGCCGCTTGATGGCCGCAGCGCTTTCCGGAACCGCCGCATAGGTAAAGCCGGGATCAACTGCAACAATGCTGGTAAAGCGCGTGTCGGCCATGTCGGCCGAAAACTCTGTCGGACCAATTCATTTGATGACGGACATGTCGAATTTGGTAACGTTCCAACGATCCAGATCGGACCGTAGCCACCAAGCCAAACATGGCACTGTCGCCTTCACATTGCGGTTATTTGTGCGTCGTGCAGCATTTGCGGTAGAGCGAAGACGGCATCGCGGGACTACTCAAGAAAGTTCGCGATTGGTTCGTTCTCAAAGTCGGCCAGTGCTGCGCCGAGCGCATCCTTGTCGGTCTTAAATCGCTCATCTGAGATGAAGGATGTACCCTTGGCGTTGGTGATCTCCAAAATCCACTCTGCTTCATCAACCCCTCGGTAGATGCTGATCTCAAACGGATGCCCTTCCACGAGCAGCTTTTGGCAAAGAGGGCTTTCGATGATGGGATAGTCGTCATCGTCTGCAAACATATCGGGGTTCAATCCGCGTTCTTTGAGGTAAAGTGTTGCGGCGTCATAGGCGGCTTTGTCAGCAACAAACACATGCGGCCATTCCACAGGTTTGCCATCGACTTGCATTTTCGAGGGTCCAGGCAAATGTTCCGATCTCGCGGAATATCTCGATATCCACATCATGGTTGCCAATGATGATGGACTGGCAAAAATCGCTATATTCGAAATCGGCTGAAAGCATGGATCACCTCCTGATCTCTTTGGCGTGTTTTTCGCCGCCCGGCGTTGGTGTGTCAACGGACGTCGCGCAAGCATCTGGTTGCAAATGGGTTTCCACCGACCAATCTCACGCATACTGTTGCCCCATCACGCTTGCTGAGAGGGAATGGCGATGAGCCATACGAAGAAGTCTTGGAAGGATATCAAGCCGGTTCTGTCTGGATTTTCTTCGCCTCAACTGCTGGGATTGGTCCAGGACCTATACCGATTGAATGCAGAAAACGCGTCGTTTATGCATGCCCGTTTCTTGAGTGACGATGCAGAGCAGGACCATCTTGCCCCTTACATGGCAAGGATACAGCGCGCCATCAGCCCAAAGCAGCCTTGGAAGCGGCATGTAAAACTGATCGAAGGCAGAAAAGCCATCAGTGAGTTCAAGAAAGCCAACGGCAACATCCGCGATACGCTGGCTCTCATGATTTACTACGTCAAATGCGGTAATGATTTTACACTTGAGTTCGAGGACATCGACGAGGGTTTCTATGACAGCTTGTGTTCAATGTTCTCGAGTGTCGTTGAAACCCTTCTGAAACAGCAGGATCAGGAGCTTTTTGCGGAGTTTTTGCCTTCGCTTGAGACTGAGCTTCACCGCGTTGATGGTCAAATTGGTTGGGGCTATCCCGATGAGCTGTCAGATCACCTTGCCGACCTAAAGGATGCGTTTGAATAGCAGCTCGGGGTTGTAAAACACTCGGCTTGAATTGGGAGGCGCCCGCACCGACAAGGACGGCCCATAAGAGACAGACTTCAGCACCCAGCTACGATGCTGCGGTCGCAGCCCGCTTACCGGCCATTCGCGGCGACCGCGAAATTTGGAGACGGTCGAACTCACAGTATGCGGGACACAGCTGCCTTTTGCTTGCGCCGCATTTGCTGACGCCGAAAATGCTCGCATCTGCCGCACGTAATTTTTTGCGCCGCAGCGGATTTCCCGATTGCGGTCATTCGAGCCGGTAGAAACAAGCGAGATCCAAACCGTCATTTCGCTGTGGCAAGTTTCGACCATCCAGGAGCGGGACTTTGCGGTCGTTCGAGACGATTAATTCAATGTCCGCTGTGACCGATACCCCGGCTAGCCCCCAGCATTTTTACCTGTTGTCAGCTAATGAGCTTTGTCAGCAAATTCAGGGCGATAAGAAAGAAGGCCACGGCAAATACCGCTGAGATATATCGTTGCCTGGCATAGTATTTTTCCACCATTCGTGGCCGAGACAGCACCGTCGTGGTGAAAGTATGCCCCAAGGTGGGAATAACGCCGCTCAGAAACACGGCCGCTATCTTCCAAGTGGCGCTTGCATCCGGTGGAATAAGCGCTGTGAACACTGACGCGAAGAACAGAATCGCCTTTGGGTTTGTGAAGATGACAATAAGCCCGGTCACATAGAATGAGCCGCGACCTTTTGGTGCTTGTGGAACACCGTTATCTGCATTTGGTGTCAGTGTTGTTCTTAGGGAGCGATAACCCAGGTATAGAAGATAGGCGCACCCCAACAGTTGGATTGCTAGAATGAGCTGAGGAAACTCGCGAAAAACCACATCGCTGCCAGCAATCGCAACAATGCTCCAAACGACGTTTCCGGTTGAAATACCGAGCCCCGTTATGAATCCGGCGGACCAGCCGCCTCTCAGAGAAGAGTCGATCACTGCAAGCATGTTGGGACCCGGTGTCATCCAGGCTAGAGCCAAAATTCCTGAAATAGTGAGCAGCGAGAAAAGAATATCGGAGTGTGGCATTTAGTTGGCCTTCATGCAGCATCATCGTTACAGTTCTCTGTCCTATCTCACCACTTCACTTCATTGACTAACCATGATTTCAGTCATAGGGTTTAGAAAACCTAATACCTTTGAGTGCCCGTGAAAAACCTGAATCTGAATTCCCTCAGAATGTTCGCATCCGCCGCCCGTCATGGCAGCTTCCTCAAGGCAGGAGTGGAGACGAACCTTTCTCAAGGCGCCATTTCCCAACGCATCAAGCAGCTTGAGATAGAGTTGGGTGTAATGTTGTTTGAGCGCGAACCGCGCGGTGTTTCACTCACACAGGCTGGTCAAGAACTATTCCAAACCGTCGAAACTTGTCTCGAAATGTTGGATAAGACGGCAAGCCAGGTCCAGCAGCTTGGCAATGAAGTCACGGTGCATGTTTCGCCGACTATCGCGCGGAAATGGCTCGCCCCTCGACTGCCGATGTTTTCAAAGCTGAAACCGGGGTTAAAATTGACCATCGAAGCCAGCGCACAAGTGCTTGAGCGGCCATTGCATCAAAACGAAATCGCTCTGCGACATGGGAAGACTTTTGGAACCGGTCGCGGACAGCAGATGCAACAGCTTATCGAACTGGAACTGGTCGCAGTGTGCAGTTCTGATCTGTCCAGTATCGGGGCTCAACCCAGTTTAGAGAAAATACTCGCGTCATCGCTGATACAAGATAGCCACCGGAGATGGGATAAGCTGTTAGCGCGTCATTGCTCCCAAGAGACTCTGGAGCCGTTGAATTTCAACTCCGCCTCGCTGGCGATAGATGCGGCAATAAACAAGCAGGGCATTGCAATCGTGCCATTATTGTTTGTCCAAGATGACATTGATGCAGGCCACCTTAGAGAGGTTTGGCGAGATGAGCAGGCCTCTGGAGAGCATATTTTTCTGGTTTGGCCGACGCAGCCGGTTACGTCAAAACCAGTGATGGACGTAGTTCATTTGATTCAAAACGAATTTTGTCAAAATCCAAATGGCTAAAGTATATGCGGGTACCTGTTACCGGTCTGAATCTCAAATGCTGACATTCGTGCGTGGTGCAGCATTCGATAGAATGGGCTCGCAACCGCCGTTAGATCGATCACAGCATGTTCACTTGTTGGATCTTATCGTCCCAACATGGACGGCCCAGAGCGGATGAGGTGGGTGGCTCCTGCTCCACCGGCATCGAATGTGCCAAAGTGCAGTTGTAGTTGACTGCTAGGAAAAGTGCAGTTGTAGTTGACTGCTAGGCTCCAGACTCATTGATTTACAGCCAGAATAGGACTGTAGCAGCGAGAGCGATGGCCGAGAGGAATACCTTTGGGCATCTGTCATATCGGGTGGCGACGCGCCGCCAATCCTTCAGGCGTCCGAACATGATCTCAATGC
>NZ_JBGRUO010000029.1:0-55027 GCF_041537905.1 Ruegeria jejuensis
CTTCGTACAAATCCCCATAGCACAGCCGACCCAAAAGAACTAACCCCGCGATTTCCCGCCTGAGCGCTTCTCTGACGCCGGGAAACCCATCGCGCAACTCCCCCGCCAGCATGCGGCGTCCGAGAAACCTGCATCAGAGCGGCCTTGCGGCGGTGCAGCGCGTCATTCAGCCAATGAGGTCTGACGTTTGATAGCGGATTGGAGAGTGCGACCGGGGTCGGTAGGGTCAATTTTTTGGCGCAACGGTCAAATCCGTCTGACCCCTGCAAAAGAGAACCGGAAACCAATCCTCGCGCAGCCGCTCGCCCGCCTGCATCCCGTGACCCGGAAAGGGGGGCGAGGTGGGGCCCGGGCGTTCGACATAGCGCGCATCATCCCCCACCAGCCGCAGCGAAAAGGCGCGCCGCCGACTGGTACTGGTATTGCCTCGCGCGCCATGCAGGGTGCGGAAATTGAAGGCGACGGCATCACCCGGCTCCATCGCAAATTCGGCAATGGGCATCGCTTCGGCATCGGGGTCGGGCACCGGCAGATACTGGCCTTCGTCGGGGAAAAACCCCTCCTGCGCCACCCAGCGGGTCGGCAGCACCTCTTTTTCCCAGCGATGCGAGCCGATCACGCAGCGCAGCGTCGCCTCGCGCACCGGATCAAGCGGCGCCCAGAAGCTGACCGTCTGCTGGCCCTGGACAAAGTAATAAGGCCCGTCCTGATGCCAGGGCGTCGCCATCGAGGTGCCGGGTTCCTTGACCAGCACATGATCATGAAACATCTGCACCCGGTCCGAGCCCATCAGGTCGGCGGCCACCTCAGCGACAGGGGAAGCCTCGATCACTTGTCGGAATGGATCAATGCGGGTCCAGTTGCAGTAATCGTCAAAGAACCGCCCGGTCTCGCCCGCCTTCTTGTTTTCCGAGGCATAAGGCCCCGGCGCCTCCATATTGGCCGCAACGCCCGCGCGCAGCAGATCCACATAGCCGTCAAACAGCCCCCGGATCACCACCACGCCATCGCGCTGATAGGTCTCGATATCGGATGGGGTCAGAAGCGCATGAGTCATGGATCACCTGTCGTCGGTCAGGCCAATACCCTGCCGCCAACGGCGCAAGACCTCAATACAGGATCAGGAGGATTTGCGGCGCAGCCGGATCACCACATCGACCGAGGCGATCTCGGCACCCGCAGGCGCATCGGGCAGGCGCTGGATCACCAGTTGTTCGGAGGGGGCGTCCGACAGCCGGCTTTCGTCTTCCCAGAAGAAATGCGGGTGATCATGGGTGTTGGTGTCGAAATAGCTTTTCGACCCGTCCACGGTAATTTCCTGCAGCACCCCGGCCTCGCAGAAGGCGCGCAGCGTGTTGTAGACCGTGGCCAGCGACACCGATGACCCGGTATCCTTGCAGGATTCGAACAGGCTTTCGGCGGTGACATGACGGTGATTTCCGTCACCCACCAGCAATTCGGCAAGCGCGACGCGCTGCCGCGTGGGCCGCAACCCGGCATCAACGAGCCAGTTGGTGGCTATTTCTTGGCTATCTGGCTTCATCATCGCTTACCTGAACACAGTCGCTATATTATATAGGGCTCTGTAGGGCAAAGTTTCAAATGAAATTCATTCGCAATGCCTTGCGGCCCGGATTTGTGTCGCTGCGCTGCTCTTGCAGGAGGGCGCGCGCCGGTGTTAGACGGGGGCCTGATACTAAGCTTGAGATCATTTGCAGGAGACGCCGAGGCATGGCCCAATACCCGAGCAGCTTTGACAAGGAAGACCTGCTGAAATGCGCCCGTGGCGAGCTGTTCGGCCCCGGTAACGCGCAATTGCCTGAACCGCCGATGCTGATGATGGACCGGATCACCGAGGTCTCGGCCGATGGTGGTGAGTTCGGCAAGGGCCATGTGGTGGCCGAGTTCGATATCACGCCCGACCTGTGGTTCTTTACCTGCCATTTCCCCGGCAACCCGATCATGCCCGGCTGTCTGGGCCTCGATGGTCTGTGGCAGCTGACCGGCTTCAACCTGGGCTGGCGCGGGATGCTTGGGCGCGGCATGGCGATGGGTGTGGGCGAGGTCAAGCTCAAGGGCATGGTCAAGCCTGACCGCAAGATGCTGACCTATTATGTCGATTTCACCCGGATCATCGACCGCAAGCTCAAGCTGGGCGTGGCCAATGGCCGCGTGATGGCGGACGGGGAAGAGATTTATCTTGTGAAAGATATGAAAGTGGGCCTGGCCACCGACAGCTAACCCACGCCAGATTTCAAGGAGAACGCTTATGCGTCGAGTAGTTGTCACCGGCCTGGGGGTTGTGTCCGCCATCGGGAATAATGCCGCAGAGGTCACAGCCTCGCTTAAGGCGGGTAAGTCCGGCATCGAGGCCAGCGGCGAGATGGCCGAACACGGCTTTCGCAGCCAGATCGCGGGCACACTCAAGATCGACGTCAAAGAACACGTGGACAAACGCACACTGCGCTTCATGGGCCCGGGCGCGGCCTATGCCTATATCGCGATGAGCCAGGCCATCGAGGATGCCGGCTTGACCGAAGATCAGGTCGTGAACCCGCGCACCGGTCTGGTCGCCGGATCGGGCGGCCCGTCGACCAGCGCTATGCTGACCGCGCATCAGACCGTGTTGAAAACCGGCGCGACCAAGCGGATCGGGCCGTTCGCGGTGCCTAAATGCATGTGCTCGACCATCTCGGCCAACCTGGCAACGGCGTTCAAGATCAAGGGCATCAACTATTCGATCACCTCGGCCTGCACGACCTCGCTGCATTGCATCGGCAACGCCGCCGAACAGATCATGCTGGGCAAGCAGGACGTGATGTTCGCGGGCGGCGGCGAGGAGCTGGACTGGACGCTGTCCTGCCTGTTCGACGCGATGGGCGCGATGTCGTCCAAATATAACGACACGCCCGACAAGGCCTCGCGCGCATTCGACGCCAATCGCGACGGGTTCGTGATTTCGGGCGGCGGCGGCATCGTTGTGCTGGAAGAGCTGGAGCACGCCAAGGCGCGCGGCGCCAAGATCTATGCCGAGGTCACAGGCTATGCCGCCACCTCGGACGGTCATGACATGGTCGCCCCGTCGGGCGAAGGCGGCGCACGGGCGATGGAACTTGCGCTCTCGACCCTGCCCGAGGGGCGCGAGGTGGGCTATATCAACGCGCATGGCACCTCGACCCCGGTCGGCGATGTGGGCGAGGTCGAGGCGGTGCGCCGGGTCTTTGCCAACCGCAAGCAGCCGCTGATCAGCTCGACCAAATCCATGACCGGCCATGCGCAGGGCGCCGCCGGTGCGCTTGAAGCGATCTTTTCGCTGCTAATGCTGGAGCATGACTTCATCACCAGATCGATCAATGTCGAGACGCTCGATCCCGACCTGAAGCCCGAGGAAATCGCCACCGAGACCGTGCTGAATGCCGGGCTCGACAGCGTGATGACAAACAGCTTCGGCTTTGGCGGAACCAACGGATCGATGATCCTGTCGAAATACAACGGGTAACAGATGATGTCGCAAGTACTGCACGGAAAACGGGGCCTCGTCATGGGCGTGGCCAATGACCGGTCCATCGCCTGGGGCATCGCCAGGGCCATGCATGAGGCCGGGGCCGAGCTGGCCTTTACCCATCAGGGCGAAGCCTTTGGAAAGCGGCTGGAACCGCTGGCGCAAAGCGTCGGGTCGGATTTCATGGTCGATGTGGATGTGACCGACGATGCCTCGCTGGATGCCGCGTTCGAACAACTGGCGGCGCGTTGGCCGACAATCGACTTTCTGGTCCATGCCATCGCCTATTCGGACAAGTCCGAACTGACCGGCCGGTTTCTGGACACCACGCGGGCCAATTTCAAGAACTCGATGGATATCTCGGCCTATTCGCTGATCGAGGTGTCGCGCCGCGCCTATCCGATGATGAAGGACAATGGCGGCACCATCCTGACCCTGACCTATCAGGGATCCAACCGGGTTGTGCCCAATTACAACGTTATGGGTGTGGCCAAGGCGGCGCTGGAATCGGCGACGCGCTATCTGGCCAATGACCTCGGCCCCGATGGCATCCGCGTGAACGCCATCTCTCCCGGCCCGATGAAGACACTGGCCGGTGCGGCCATTGGCGGTGCCCGCAAGACGCTGAAGTTCTGCGACCAGAACGCGCCCCTGCGCAGCAATGCCACGCTGGAGGCCGTGGGCGGCACGGCGGTCTACCTGACTTCGGATGCGGGGGCCTGCACCTCGGGCGAGATCATCCGCGTCGATGGCGGGTTCCATGTTCTGGGCATGCCGCAGCCGGAGGCGATGTAAGTATCGTTTCCACTGATTCAACAAAGCGACAAAAACCACGGCATCGTCATTGCGATGCCGTTTTTTTGTCGCAAGTGTAAATCACCCTGAGTTCATGACCACTCTCGATTTCACCAAACCCGCGCCCTCACACGCACCCTCGCTGCTCAGCAAGCTGCTGCGCACCATCCGTCTCGCCACGTATGGCGCAGGCGGAGCGGTGGCGTTGATCCTCGTCATGTCCGTGGTTCAGTCCGATATGTCGCAAATCGCGCAATATCCGACCGCGACCCAACCGGAAGAAAGGGGCGCGCACAGCTCGCGATTGGCTGTGGTGATCGATATGACGGGCGGCTTCCTTGGTTATGGCAGTAGCACCGACTGAGCGTCAGGCCGCGCCTGATCACACCTAACTTCTGGCATCTTTCACCCGACCAAAACCTGTGCCACTGTGCCCCGAAAGGGGAGGCAGCATCATGGCAATCACAACCTGCGTTTTCGACGCCTATGGCACCCTGTTCGATGTGGCCGCCGCCGCGCGGCAGGCCGCCACAGAGCCGGAATTTCCCGCCTTGTCAGACAAATGGGGTGAGGTGGCCAATCACTGGCGGTTGAAACAACTGCAATATACTTGGCTGCGCGCCATCACCGGGGCCCATACCGATTTCTGGACCGTCACGCAGGAGGGGCTGGACTGGGCGCTTGAGGCCTGCGCGCTCAATGGGCAGCCCGCACTGCGCCAGCGCCTGCTGGATCTTTATTGGGAATTGCAGGCCTATCCGGAAGTGCCCCAGATGCTGGCCGCGTTGAAATCCGCCGGGTTGCAGACCGCCATCCTGTCAAACGGCTCGCCACAAATGCTGGATGGGGCAGTGCAATCGGCCGGGATCGGTGACGTGCTGGATGATGTCCTTTCGGTGGAAAGCGTCGGCATCTTCAAGCCCGACGCACAGGTCTATGACCTTGTGCAGAACCGCTTTGGCGGCTCGCGCGACGCGGTGCTGTTCGTCAGTTCCAACGGCTGGGACGCTGCCGGGGCCAGCGGCTATGGCTTTGTCACCGCCTGGGTGAACCGCGCGGGCGAACCCGTCGACCGCCTGCCCTGGCGGCCAGCGCATATCCTGTCCGACCTGACCTCCATCCCTGATCTTGCGAGGGCCTGATGCCGCATTTCACCACCACCGACGGCCTAAAGCTGCAGTTCAGTGATGAGGGCGCGGGCACCCCGCTGCTCTGCCTGCCGGGCCTGACCCGCAATGGCGATGATTTCAACTTCGTCAAACCGCATCTGGACCACCTGCGCCTGCTGACGCTGGACTTTCGCGGCCGTGGCGGCTCGGATCACGACCCCGACCATATGAACTACAATATCGGGCGCGAGGCACAGGACGTGATCGAGCTGCTCGACCATCTGGGCCTGGACAAGGCGGCGCTACTGGGCACCTCGCGCGGCGGACTGGTGTCGATGGTTCTGGCGGCGACCCATCCGGACCGTCTGGCGGCGGTCATCCTGAACGATATCGGCCCCGAGGTCGCCGCCGCAGGACTGGAACGGATCATGGGCTATGTCGGCATGACGCCCAATTCCAAGACACTGGATCAGGCGGCGGTGGGCCTGAAAAAATTCATGGACCCCGAATTTCCGGGCGTTCCGCTGGAACGCTGGCGCGCGCAGGCCGCCTTTCAGTATGACGAAACCAAGGACGGGCTGACGCTGCGCTATGACGCCAAGCTGCGCGATACGCTGCTGGAACAGGCGCAGGCCGGTCCGCCGCCCGACCTCTGGCCCCTGTTTGAGGCGCTGGGTGGCATTCCGACCGGTGTGATACGTGGGGCAAATTCCGACCTCTTCACCGGTGCAACGCTGCAGAAAATGCATGACAGCCGTCCCGACCTCATCTCTGCCGAAGTGCCTGATCGCGGCCATGTGCCGTTTCTGGATGAACCCGAAGCGCTCGACGTCATTCATCGCGTGGTGAAGCAGATATGACCGATCTCAACCTTATCGAAGCTGCCGCAGATCGGCTCAAGGGCCATGCCCGCGAGACGCCGCTGCTGTCCTCGCCCTTTCTGGACGAGCTTGCCGGGCGGCGGGTTCTGATCAAGCCGGAATGCCTGCAGCATACGGGCAGTTTCAAGTTTCGCGGCGCGTGGTCTGCCATCTCGGCGCTGACGCCCGAGACCCGCGCGCGCGGCGTGATCGCCTTTTCCTCAGGCAACCACGCCCAGGGTGTGGCCCATGCCGCCGCGTTGCATGGCGTGCCCGCAACCATCGTGATGCCCTCTGACGCGCCGCGCATGAAGATCGACAACACCCGTGCGCTTGGCGGCGAGGTGGTGCTTTATGACCGCGAGCGCGAGAGCCGTGAAGAGATTGGCGCGGAACTGGCCGAAACGCGCGGGCTGACCCTGATCAAACCTTATGACGAGCCACAGGTGATCGCCGGTCAGGGCACAGCCGGGCTGGAGATTGCGCGGCAGGCCAAGGCGGCAGGCGTGAGTGAAGCGGACGTGCTGGTCTGCTGTGGCGGCGGCGGGCTGACCTCGGGCATCGCGCTGGCGCTGGAAGGCCACGCGCCGGGCCTGCGCGCGCGCCCCTGCGAGCCGGAAGGCTTTGACGATATGCGCCGTTCACTCGCCTCGGGCCAGATCGAACGCAACCCGCGCGAGGGCGGCAATATCTGCGACGCGATCCTGACGCCGCAGCCGGGACAGATCACCTTTCCGATCATCAAACGCCTCTGCGGGCCGGGACTGGCCGTGTCCGAGGATGAGGCGCTGCATGCGATGGCGCTGGCCTTTGCCCGGTTGAAACTGGTGCTGGAACCGGGTGGCGCCGTGGCGCTGGCCGCAGCCCTGCTGCGCCGGGGCGAGATCGACGGCGAGGCGGTGATCGTCGTGGCCTCGGGCGGCAACGTGGATGCCACCCAGTTTCGCCACGCTCTTGAACGCTATGCGGAGTAGATCATGACCCGGTTCACCATTGCTTCGTTCAACGTCAAGAACCTGATCGGCGCGGATCAGGAGTATTACCGGTTCCAGCGCTATACCGAGGACGAATACGCCTGGAAGAAAGACTGGCTGGCCGATCAGTTGCTGACCATGGATGCCGATATCGTCGGCTTTCAGGAGGTTTTTGACGACGAGACCCTGCGCGAGGTGATCGAAGAGACCGACCAGCGCGGCACGGCGGCCAATGAGGCGACCATCCCCGATGCCTCGAAGCGCTATCACCGCAAGGCGATTTTCCGGAAACTGGCCTTTGGCGGCTATGAACAGGCAATGCTGGCCTTTGCCCCCAACATCAATGACGGCGCGCCCGGCGAGCGGCGCCCCGGTCTGGCATTGCTGTCGCGCATGGGCTTTGCCGATGACCCCGAGGTGATCCAATTGCTGGAGGAACCGCTGGAGATCCCGATGGCCGCCTTGGGCGGCGGCGATGCGGGCCATTTCCGGCTGGAAAAGCTGTCGCGCCCGATCCTCAAGGTGCGGATTCCAGTGGACGGTACGGTCATCACGGTCTTCAACTGCCACCTGAAATCCAAGCTGGGCGAATACCCGCGCCCCGAAGGTGCCGAATTTGCGCCCGAGGCGGTACTGACCTCTTACGATCCGGTGGGCCGCGCCATGGGGTCGTTGCGGGCCGCGCTGCGGCGCATGGCCGAGGCCTGGGTGCTGCGGCGCGAGATCGTGGCCGAACTGGACAAAGGCCATCCGGTAATGGTGCTGGGCGATTTCAACGATGGCGAACATGCGGTCAGTTCCGAGATCATCGCGGGCGAGGTGCCGTTCAAGAACTATTCCTGGATGCTGCGCCATGACGCCAAGCACCCCAATCAGCGCTACACCCCGAAGGAAAACCGCGAGATCACCGAGGCCGTCGACCGCGTGCGCCTGCGCTCGGCGGAAAAGATGTTCATCCGCAAATCGCTGCGCGACATGGTCTATACCTCGGCCTTTGGCGGCGTTTATGAAAGCATCGACCAGATCTTCATGTCGCGCCATTTCGACAACGCCTATGGCAAGGCGATCGGCGAGATGGAGTATTTCAGCGTCTTCAACGACCACCTGACCGATGGCAGCCACCCCGAGGCGCCCTATAACAAGCTGGCTTCGGATCACGGGCAGATCATGGCCCATGTCCGGCTGGACAGCGAGCGCGGGGCGTGAACCGGATGCGGATGGCCGATCTGGGCGCGGCGCAGTTGCACTACCGCGTCGATGGCGACCCGGACGGCGCGCCGGTGGTTTTTGCCAATTCGCTGGGCACCGATCTGCGGCTCTGGGACCCGTTGTTGCCGCATCTGCCTGCGGGGCTGAAGATCATCCGCTATGACAAGCGCGGTCATGGCCTGTCGTCGGTGCCGGACGGGCCTTATGCGATGGGTGCGCTGGTGCGCGATACCGAGCAATTGCTGGACCATCTGGGCGTGCGTGATTGTGTGTTCGTGGGTCTTTCCATCGGGGGGATGATCGCGCAGGGGCTGGCGGTGAAACGGCTGGATCTGGTGCGCGGGATGGTGTTGTCGAATACCGCGGCCAAGATCGGAACGCCCGCCATGTGGGACGAGCGGATCGCCGCCGCGCGCAAGGGCGGGATCGAGGCGCTGGCCGATGCCACGATGGAGCGCTGGTTCTCGCGCGCCTTCCGCGCCACGCCCGAGCTGACGCTCTGGCGCAACATGCTGACCCGGCAGCCGCTGGAGGGGTTTCTGGGCTGTTCCGCCGCCATCTCGGGCACCGATTTCTATACGCCCACCAGCGGCTTGCGCCTGCCCACGCTGGGCATCGCCGGGTCCGAGGATGGCTCTACCCCGCCCGATCTGGTGCGCGAGACCGTCGAGCTGATACCGGGGTCGGCGTTCAAGCTGATCCGCCGCGCGGGCCACCTGCCCTGCGTTGAACGGCCCGACGAGTATGCCGCCCTGCTGACGGCCTTTCTGACACAAATCGGGCATCTGGCTCGCTGATGCGTCTGCCTTTGGTGTTCATCCTGACCACGGTGGTCATTGATGCGATGGGGATCGGGCTGATCTTTCCGATCATGCCGACGCTTATCTTGGAGGTCGAAGGCGGCTCGCTGGGTGATGCCGCGCTCTGGGGTGGCGTGCTCAGCAGCGTCTTTGCGGTGATGCAGTTCCTGTTCGGGCCGGTGCTGGGCAACCTCTCGGACGCCTATGGCCGCCGCCCGGTGCTGCTGGTGTCGCTGTTTGTGATGGCGCTGGACTATCTGGTGATGGCGGTGGCGGGCTCGATCTGGCTGTTGCTGATCGGGCGAATCGTGGGCGGCATCACGGCGGCCACCCATGCCACGGCAGCGGCCTTTATCGCCGATCAATCGAAACCCGAAGAAAAGGCCACTAATTTCGGCCTGCTCAGCGCCGCCTTTGGTGTGGGTTTTGTGATCGGGCCGATGATCGGCGGGCTGCTGGCCGAGATGGGCACCCGCGCGCCGTTTTATGCTGCCGCGGTGCTGGCCGGGCTGAACTTTGTGCTGGGCTGGTTCGTGATGCCCGAAACGGTGACCGATGCCACCCGCCGCGCCTTTACCTGGCAGCGCGCCAACCCGCTGGGCGCATTCCGGGCAATGATGCAGATACCGGGGATCACCGGGCTGCTCTGGGTCTATCTGCTCTATTCGATTGCGATCTATGTCTACCCGGCGATCTGGGCCTATTTCACCCTTGCGCGGTTCGACTGGTCACCGCAGATGATCGGGCTGTCCCTAGGGGTCTATGGCACGGCGCTGGTGCTGGTTCAGGGCGGCTTGCTGCGCTATTTCACCCGCTGGTTCGGCGAGCGGCGCACTGTGATCTATGGCCACCTGTGCGAATTTCTGGGTTTTGGCGTGCTGGCCTTTGTCACCAGCGGTCTGGTCGCATTGCTGTTCACACCGGTCACCGCGCTGGGGGCGGTTGTTGCGCCTACCTTGCAGGCCATGATGTCGAAACGTGTGGGCGACGACCAGCAGGGAGAGCTGCAGGGCGTGATGTCAGCGGTACATGCCCTGTCTATGATCCTGTCGCCGCTCATGATGACCAGCGTGTTTGCCGCCTTCACCAGCGAGGGGACGCCCGTCTTCCTGCCGGGTGCACCGTTCCTGCTGGCGCTAGGTCTGATGGCGGTTGGCCTGGTCGTTTTTGTGCGGGTTCCCCGGCGCGAGGCCTAGCAGCGACCCGGTTTTGACGATTTCCGTCTTGCGGAGAGGCCCCCTCCGGTCCACCGTTGGCCCGAAACAGGGGAGAGTTTCATGGCAACAATCAAGGCCGCGGTCTGCCGCGCATTCGGGGAACCGCTTATCATCGAAGACGTGACGCTGGCCCCGCCCGGTCTGGGAGAGGTCGAGGTGACGCTGGACGCGGTCGCCATCTGTCATTCCGACATCACCTATGCCGAGGGCGCCTGGGGCGGCAACCTGCCCGCCATCTATGGGCACGAGGCCGCCGGTGTCATCACCGCAACGGGCGATGCCTGCGGCGATTTCCAACTGGGCGACACGGTCGTCGTCACCTTGATCCGGGCCTGCGGCGATTGCCCCAGCTGCGCGGGCGGCGCGCCCACGCTCTGCGAAACGCCACATGACACGATGGCAGGGCCCTTGACGGATACAAATGGCGCACCGGTGGATCAGGCGATGGCCTGCGGGGCGTTTGCGGAAAAGGTTGTGGTCAGCCACCGCCAGATCGTGAAAATCCCTGCGGATATGGCGCGTGATGCGGCCTGCCTGCTGTCCTGTGGCGTGATCACTGGCGTGGGCGCTGCTGTCAACGCCGCCAAGCTGCGCGCCGGGCAGGACGTGGTGGTGATCGGTGCGGGCGGCGTCGGCCTCAACGCCATTCAGGGCGCGCGCATTGCCGGGGCACGTCGGATCGTGGCAGTCGACATGAGCGAGGAAAAGCTGGAGATCGCCAAGGAGTTCGGGGCCACGCATGGTGTTCTGGGCACCCAGAAATCCCCTTGGAAGGCGGCCTACAAGGCGCTAGGCGGGCGCGGCGCCGATGCGGTGCTGGTCACGGTTGGCGCGATTCCGGCCTATGAACAGGCGCCACGCTATCTGGGGCGCGGCGGGCGGGTCGTGATGATCGGCATGCCGCATTCCGGCGCGCTGGCCAGTTACGAGCCGGTGATCCTCGCCGCCATCGGGCAAGGCATGATCGGGTCGAAAATGGGCGATGTGGTGATCCAACGGGATATTCCGTGGATGATCGACCTCTACCAGCAGGGGCGACTGAAACTGGACGAACTGGTCTCGGGCCGCTGGCGGCTGGATAAGATCAACGAGGCGATTGCCGACACCAAGACCGGCAGCGCCAAGCGCAACGTGATCCTGTTTGACCGGGATGGGGCGGCGGGCTGATCCGCCGCAGGGAGGTAGAGCGATGAAACTGCAGGACCTCGACGTGATCGTCACCGCCCCGCCCGCTCCCGGCTGGGGCGGGCGCTACTGGATACTGGTCAAACTGACCACCGATACCGGGATCATAGGCTGGGGCGAATGTTATGCTTCCTCGGTCGGGCCGGATGCGATGACCCATGTGATCCGCGACGTGTTCGAACGGCATATGCTGGGCGAAAACCCCGAAAACATCGAGCTTATGTTCCGCCGGGCCTATTCCAGCGGCTTCACCCAGCGGCCCGATCTGACGGTGATCGGCGCGTTTTCGGGGTTGGAGATCGCCTGCTGGGACATCCTCGGCAAAGACCGCAACCGCCCGGTCCATGCGCTGCTGGGCGGGCGAATGAATGACCGGCTGCGCGCCTATACCTATCTCTACCCCCTGCCCCATCACCCCTTGGAGGACTTCTGGACCTCGCCGCAGATGGCCGCCGAAAGCGCCGCCGAGATGGTGCAGCAGGGCTACACGGCGGTGAAATTCGACCCCGCCGGGCCGTATACGATCCGGGGCGGCCATATGCCCGCGATGCGTGACATCACCCTGTCGGTGGCGTTCTGCGAGGCCATCCGCGACGCGGTGGGTGACCGGGCCGATCTGCTCTTCGGCACCCATGGCCAGTTCTCGACCGGCGGCGCGATCCGGCTGGCCAAGGCCATCGAGCCCTATGGCCCGCTCTGGTTCGAGGAGCCGATCCCGCCCGATAACCTGGACGAAATGGCGAAGGTCGCGCACGCCACCTCGATCCCTGTCGCCACCGGCGAGCGGCTTTGCACCAAGGGTGAATTCGCCCCGGTGCTGCGCGCGGGCGCCGCCACGATCCTGCAACCGGCACTGGGGCGCGCGGGCGGCATATGGGAGATGAAAAAGGTCGCCGCCATGGCCGAGGCCTATAACGCCCAGATGGCCCCGCATCTTTATGCCGGTCCGGTGGAATGGGCCGCCAACATCCAGCTTGCCGCCTCGATCCCCAACCTGCTGATGATCGAGAGCATCGACACCCGGTTCCATTCCGACCTGATCAAAGGCTCGCTGAAGGTCGAAAGCGGTTTCGTGACCCCACCAGATGCGCCCGGCCTCGGCATCGAGGTCGACGAGGCACTGGCCCGCGCGCATCCATACGAAGGCGACGGGCTGCATCTGCAGATGCAGGAAGCGCCCTGCGATTATACCGGGGCAAACGCGTTCATGGGCGGCGCGCCACCCAAGACGAGGTGACTTTGTCACGGGCGCGGAAGCATGGAGTGTCCTGGTCTGCAATTCTCGGGCCAAGACACTTAACAGCTAGGTTGCCGCTAGACGGGCGAGTTGCGAATAGAAAATGTCGTCGCTGCCGACAATGCTGCCGTTGGCAAGTCTCTCGTCTAGCCGTTGGGTTCTTGCCAGATTCCAGCCTCGACGGTGCTTTTTAGGTCGGAGATTTCCAAGCGGACTATGTTGTGGTCCAGTTTTTTACCTCTAACAAAGCAGTACAGGTGATAAAACGGATTGTAAGCTCCTTCCGGGCCAAAGTATCGCCAACTATCCACGTGGCTCATGTCGATTTCGAATTCATTCGAAATGGCTTCCAGAAGTTCAAAGCCATCGTCTCCCGCCACTCCAAAATCGTGGCAAACAGAGCAGTTATCGACCAAAAGGGCGGATTCAATCCCTGTACAGTCAGAGATGAGCTGGATTAACTTCTCAGATTTTTGATCTTCAAGCATTCATTAACTCCATCAACGCAAGAGCAATTCAACAATCAAGAAGGGGAGGCAAATTGAGCTCATCGCCGCCAAAGCCCTGATCTGCCGTAGGCGTATGCCGATCCTGAACCTAAGATCGCGACACCAGGGCCGCTCGCCAAGATGCCTAGTTCGATACGTACCCCGCAACCACCTGAAGCAGCTTATAGGCCACGGCGGCGTCGTGTTCGACCACGGCCAGGAATTCCTCTTCGCCGATGCGCAGGCAGGTGATGTCACTTTCGGCCACCATGCTCAGCGCGCGTGGTTCCTTGCGGATCAGGCCCAGCTCGCCCACCAGCGCGCCGGGGCCGACGGTGAGGATCAACTCGTCCGCTTCGTCACCGGGTTTGGGCAGGTAGAGCCCGGCATCGCCCTCGATCATCACATAGGCGCCGTCGGTCGGTTCATCATCCTTGAGGAACACCACATCCCCGGCCCCCGCATTGTACCAGCGCGCGCCAAAGGCCAGCAGGCGCAGTTGGCTGCGGTCCAGCCCCGAGAACAGCGGCGTCTGTTCCAGCGCCCGCAGCTTGCGGGTCAGGTCGGCCGAGGACACGCCGTCTTCGGCAATCAGATCATCGGCCTCTTCGCTGACGATGCGGCCCTGCTTCACCTCGATATACTGGTCAAAGACATCCGGCGTCTCGAACCCGTCATTGATATAGATGACCGTGGTATCGGGCAGCAGCGCGCGCAGGTTCTGGTAGACCGCGATCTGGGTGGTCATGTCGTAGCTGGCCAGCGCCTGATCCAGGATCAGGATATCGGGTTTCTTGATGGTGGCGCGGGTGAAGGCCAGCGGCTCGGCATAGGTGGCCGAGAGGTTCTGCCCGCCAAGCGTGACCGGCATGTCATAGATCAGCTCGACCACCAGAGGCTGCACGTCACTGTCGATCAGCACACCGGCCACCAGCTTGCGCAGCTCATCCGCCTTGGTGCCGCCCATCTGGCTGACCTTGCCGAACAGCGCGTTTTCCAGAACCGTCAGGCCGGGCGCAAAGGTCGCCGGATCAAGCGGGGTGAAGACATCGCCGATACAGCGCATCAGCTCCTGGGAATGAGAGTGGCGCAGTTCCAGAATGCGCGCCTTGAGCTCTTCGGAAAAGGCCGGGCCGATCTGATCGGCCGAGATCGCAAAGGGCACCGCCAGCAGGTTGGCCAGTTCGGCATCGCTTAGCGCGTGGCCGTTCTCGCGGGTCTTTTCGATCAGCTCGATGGCCGACTCGTAGGTCTTGGGGTCCAGACCGAGCTTGCGGAACAGCGGGTGATCAGTGCCGTCCAGGCCAAAGATCTGGCGCAGCATGTCGATCACATCCTGGGTCAGATTGACCAGCGTCTTGTCCAGCCCCAACTGCCGCAGCTGGCCCAGAAACTCGGCCTGACCGGCGAGAAGATCGCGGGTGACAGGAACCCGCGCAGTCGCAAATAACAGGTTTTCAGCAACGGGAAGCGCCGGGTTATAGAGGTCGGGATTGATCAGATAGGCCTGCTCTGCCAAGCCCGCCGCCTGCACCGCCTCTTGCACTTTCGGGCGCAACGCAACCAGCCGTGTCGCAAGTTCCGGATGCAGCAGGGGCTCGAACCGCTGTTCGGTTCCGCGCCGAAACAACGCCGCTCCAGAGCCCAGCCCTTCGATCAACCGCAACCACCAGGCCCGCAGCGCCTTGGCGTCCTCCAGCCCCGCCAACCCCGGATCAAGCCAGTCGGCAGAATAGGAATCGGCACTGTTACCAGCGCGGATCGCCTCTTTGCGTTCGGCATCGTCGCCGGGCGTGCCATTGGGGCGAAACCGCATCGGCATCATCACGTTGTCGCCGAAGGTGCCCTGAAACATCACCGGGCGCGACGTGGCATGGCCGATCCGGGCCGCCAGCACTGCCTGATGCAGCGAGGACAGGTCATGACCCGAAACGATGACCTTGCCGCTGGCGGGCAGCAGCTCGCGGGTCAGCAAAGCCGAAAGCGCGCGGCGATCCTCTTCGCTGGGCACGGCGATGCCGATCACGCCCCCCGCCTGCAGGGTAACGTCCAGATCATCCAGCACCAGATTGCCATCCGCGTCCCGGACCGAGACATGATCCAGAACGATATCGCCGCTCAGGTGCGGACGCTCCTCGGGGTCGCCGTCAAACAGCTTTTCATCGACCATCCCGGCGGGAGCGAAACGTTCCAGGATCACGTCCCAGCGCAGCGACATGTCCTGCGTCTGGTTGTAATAGGCCAGCAGTTCTTTCCACGGGCTCGACAGGTCCTTGTAGGCCGCCAGCGCCGCCACCAGCGCCCCGAGCGAGACCGCGCCCTGCAGCACCAGATAGCCCCCGACGGAATAGAACAGAAACGGCGTCAGTTGCGAAATGAAGTTGTTGAGGAACTTCATGAAGAACTTTTTCTGGTAGATCTGGAAGCGGATTTCGAATAGGCGACCCAGCTGCTGGGTCACCAGCGCCATGCGGTGACGCCAGCCACCATTGGCCCGCAGGGTCGAGGCGCCCGCGGCGCTTTCGCCGATCTGGGCGGCCAGTACGCGCACCTCTTGAATCCGGGTCTTGTTCAGCAGGTTGACCTGGCGCTGCAGCTTGGGGATCAACCAGGCCTGCAGCGGGATCAACGCAACCGCCGCCAGCCCGAACCAGACGCTTTGCAGAAACAGGAATGACAGGATCGTCAGCATCTGCCCCGCCTGCAACACCGGCTGGCTGATCGCATCGCCCATCAGCCCGCCCATCGGCTCGCTTTCGGCGGTGACCATCGAGACCAGTTCACCCTGGCTGACACGTTCGAAATAGGGCTGCGGAAAGCGCAGCACGCGCGCGATCAGCTGATACCGGAAGCGGCGCAACATCCGCTCGCTCAGCACACCTTTCATGGTGTTGATGCGCATCTTGAGCAACCCGTGCCCCAGAACCGCCAGCAGGAACGCGACGCATAAGATGCCCAGATAGGTCACCTGCTCGAATGTCATGCCCCAGACCTGGATCACCGGGTTGGCGGCGCCGATGGCGTCGTTGATGATCCGTTTTGGCAATTCCAGTGTCAGATAAAGCACCGGGAACAGCGTCGAGGTCACCGCCAGCAGAATAAGCTGGTCGCGCTTTGAGTATTTCCAGATGAACTGAAAAAGCGTCCGTTCGATGTTCCCCGCCCCGATTTATTCGAGCTATGCCGCTGAAATATAGCGTCTTAACCATGCTACCACAGCAACAGCGTAGCCCGCGCGGATTGTCACAGGCAAATGGAATAGCACGGATTTTTCTGCTATTAATGTGAAGAAGTTCACTTACAGCCGCTGAAATTTACCCGTAATCTGCGATAAGCGTAAGTCTGGGAGGCATTTTTGTCCGTCACTGTCGGCACGGTGATCTTGCTGTTTTTTCTGTTTCAGATCAAACACATGTTCGCCGACTACTTCCTGCAAACACCCATGATGCTCTCCGGACGCGGAGAGTATTGGCACATGGGACGCGCCCTTCATGCCGGTGTGCATGCGGTTGGTTCGGCCATCGTGCTGCTGATTGTGGGAACTCCCATCGGATTTCTGTTGCTGCTGATCGCGCTGGAATGGTTCATCCATTTCAACATCGATTACGGCAAGGCGCATTATTCCGACAAGATGGAGTTGCAGCCCAATCAGGCGCGCTATTGGCATGCGGTGGGGTTCGACCAGTTCCTGCACCAGATGACCTATGTGGCCATGGTCTGGGCCTGGCTGACCTTCGCCACCTGACGGTCACGCCGTGATCGGCCTATCCCGCTTGATCGTCCGCAGCACCACATTGGTTTGCGCGCTGGAGACTGCGGGAAGGCGGAACAGGAATTCATCCAGAAAGCGGTTATAGGCGGCCAGATCGCGTGTCAGCACGCGCAGGTGATAGTCCGCCTGCCCGGTTGTGGCATAACATTCCTGCACTGCTGCGCTGGTTTCGACGGCGCGGATGAATTCGATGATCTTTTCCGGATCGTGCCGCGTCAGGTGTACATGCACGATCGCCTCAAAGCCCAGCCCCATCGCCTCGGGGTTCACCACAGCGCCATAGCGATCGATCACGCCGGTCTCCTCCAGCGCCCGCACCCGCCGCCAGAGGGCTGAGGCCGACATGCCCACCGCCTCGGCCAGCTCCGCATTCGAGATGCGGCAATCCTGCTGCAACAGGGTCAGTATCTGGCGGTCGCGGTCATCGATCATCTTGTCTTTGGTCAATCTCTTCTAAAAATTCATAATTATTGGTCAACTTACCCAATTCTCCGCAAAATTCAACACAGCCAGAAATCCCTTTCCGCCCCTGCCGGATTATCCTTTCAACAACCCCAACCAGACCGCAGGGCTTTCCAATGACCCGTCACGAGACGCAGTTTCAAACCTATCGCCTGCAGGATCGCTATGATCTGACGGAGGGTCGCGTGTTTCTGACCGGAACCCAGGCGCTGGTGCGGGTCATGATGGATCAGGCCCGCCGCGACAGGGCTGCCGGGCTGAACACGGCCGGGTTTGTCTCGGGCTATCGCGGCTCGCCGCTGGGCGCGCTTGATCTGGAATTCTGGCGCGTGCAAACCCGACTGGAGGCTGATCGCATCACCTTCATGCCCGCCGTGAACGAGGATCTGGGCGCAACGGCGGTGCTGGGCGCGCAACAGGCCGTTCTGGACCCGGCCTGCGAGGTCGAGGGCGTGTTTTCCATGTGGTACGGCAAAGGGCCGGGCCTGGACCGGTCGGGCGACGCGCTGAAACATGGCAACGCTTACGGGTCGGCCCCCAAGGGTGGTGTGCTGGTGGTGGCGGGGGATGATCATGGCTGCGTCAGTTCCTCGATGCCGCATCAATCGGATGCCGCCTTTCTGAGCTGGTTCATGCCGGTGCTGAACCCGGCCTCGGTCGCGGAATACCTGGAGTTTGGCGAATATGGCCTGACCCTGTCGCGGTTTTCCGGGACGTGGGTGGGGTTCAAGGCGGTCTCGGAAACGGTCGAAAGCGCGCGCTCGATCACACTGCACCCCGACCGGCGCTTCACCCTGCCGCAGATCGACCTGCCCGCAGGCGGGCTGCATATCCGCCTTGCCGACCTGCCCTCGCCCGAGATCGAGATCCGCATCCGCCACAAGCTGCGCGCCGTGCGCGCCTTTGCCGAGGCCAACCCGATTGACCGGCGGATCTATGATATCGAGAAGGCGCGGTTCGGGTTTGTCACCACCGGCAAGGGCCATCTGGACCTGATGGAGGCGCTGCGTCTTCTGGGGCTGGATGAGGCGGCCTGCCGCCGGCTGGGTATCGATATCTACAAGGTCGGCATGGTCTGGCCACTGGCGCGCCGCAACGCGCTGCGCTTTGTGCGGGGCAAGGCCGAGGTGCTGGTGGTCGAGGAAAAGCGCGGCATCATTGAGAGCCAGTTCAAGGAGTATTTCTATGACTGGCCGGGCGACAAGCCGCAAAAGATGGTCGGCAAATATGACAGTCACGGCGAACCACTGATCCCCTGGACCGGAGAATTGAGCCCGTTGATGTTGGTGCCCATCGTAGCCGCGCGACTGGACCGGTTTTTCCCAGACGAGCACCTGCCTGCCAAGGCCCGCGCCCTAACCGCCACACCGCCGCCCCTGATCCAGGTCGAGGGCGCGACCCGCACGCCCTATTTCTGTTCCGGCTGCCCGCATAACAGCTCGACCAAGATCCCCGAAGGATCGAGGGCGGCCAGCGGCATCGGTTGTCACGTGATGGCAAGCTGGATGGACCGGCAGACGGCAGGCTATGCGCAGATGGGCGGTGAGGGCGTGCCCCATGTGGGCGCGTCAAAGTTCAATGGCGGCAAGCATATCTTTCAAAATCTCGGTGAGGGGACATGGTATCATTCCGGGTCGCTCGCGATCCGGCAGGCGGTCGCTACGGGCACCAACATCACCTACAAAATCCTCTACAATGACGCGGTGGCGATGACTGGCGGGCAGCCGGTGGATGGCCCGATCAGCGTCGCAGGCATTGCCCAGACCTGCCGCGCCGAAGGGGTGGAGCGGATCGCCGTCGCCTCGGACGATATCGCGAAATTCAACCGCGCCGATTTTCCGGCGGGCACCAGCTTCCATGATCGCGGCGCGCTGGACAGCGTGCAGCGGGAATTAAGAGACATTCCCGGTGTGACGGTCCTGATCTATGAACAGACCTGCGCCACTGAGAAGCGCCGCCGCCGCAAGCGCGGCCAGATGGAGGACCCCAAGCGTTTCGTCTGGATCAACGATCTTGTCTGCGAGGGCTGCGGCGATTGTTCGGTCGAATCCAACTGTCTGAGCGTGGAGCCGAAAGAGACGCCGTTCGGGCGCAAGCGGCGGATCAATCTGAGTTCCTGCAACAAGGATTGCTCCTGCCTGAACGGGTTCTGCCCCAGCTTTGTCACGGTCGAGGGCGCGACACGGCGCAAGCGCGCGGTGACGCTGGACCTCAACAGGCTGGAACAGGGCCTGCCTGTGCCGGATTTGCCCGCGTTGGACCGGCCCTATGATCTGCTGGTCACCGGTGTGGGCGGCACCGGTGTGGTGACGGTCGGCGCGCTGATCACCATGGCCGCGCATCTGGAGGGCAAGGCTGCCTCGGTGCTGGATTTCACCGGGTTTGCGCAGAAATTCGGCACGGTGCTCAGCTATATCCGGCTGTCCGACCGCCCCGATGACCTGAATCAGGTGCGCATTGATCAGGGTGCGGCGGATGCGGTGATCGGCTGTGACATCGTGGTGAGTTCAGCGCCCAAAGCCTCGGCGCATTATCGCGCGGGGACGCGGGTGGTACTGAACCGCGCCGAGATGCCCACCGGCGACATCGTGCTGCGCCGCGATGCGCACCTGAAGGTCGATGCCCGGGAAGAGGCGATCCGTGCGGCGGTTGGCGCTGAACATGTGGCCGGGTTCGACGCTAACGCGGCCAGTGAAGCGCTGCTGGGTGATACGGTCTTTGCCAATGTGATCCTGCTGGGCTTTGCCTGGCAGCGCGGGCTGGTGCCGGTCTCGGGTATCGCGCTGGCGCAGGCGATCCTGCTCAACGGGGTGGCGGTTGAGCGCAACCGTCTGGCGTTCGCCATCGGACGCTGCATGGCCGCTGATCCATCACGACTGGACGGCTATCACGACCCGCAGCCAGACAACGAAACCATCGAGCAGATGATCGCGCGTCGGGCGGGCTTCCTCACCGATTATCAGGATGCGGGATATGCGCAGCGTTACTCCACCCGGATCGCGGCGTTTCGCGCGGCGCTGCCGGATGCGCCCGAGGCAACGCATCGCGCCGTGATCCGCAACCTCTTCAAACTGATGGCCTATAAGGACGAATTCGAGGTGGCGCGATTGATGAGTGACACGCGCTTTTCCGCAGAGCTGGCCGGGCAGTTTGAGGGCGAGTATCGCATCACCTATCACATGGCCCCACCTCTGCTGGGTTTTCGAAAGGATGCGCGCGGGCGACCGGTGAAGAGGGCCTTCGGGCGCTGGCTGCGCCCGGTGCTGCGCGGGCTGGCGGCGGCGCGGGGTTTGCGTGGGTCGGTTTTCAATCCGTTCCGCTACCATCACGAAGCGCGGATGCATCGGGATCTGCTGGACTGGTATGACGCGTTGATCGAACGGGCCATGGCGGACCCCAACCCGGAACACAGCGAAAGCTGGGGCCGGATACTCGCCGCCCCCGATGACATTCGCGGCTATGGTCCGGTACGCGCCGAGGCCGCGTCAGAGGTCCGGGCGTCGGTGGCGGCAGAGCTGTCAGCGCTTGGCGCTGAGGTGGCGCGCGCATAAGCCTCAAGCCACAGACGGTCAACCGCATCTATGGCGGCAGGGTCGAAGGTCTGCTCGCTCTCCCAGTAGCGGCCTGAAGGCACGACATAGCCCAGCGCGTGTTCGGCAGCCAATGCCCCTGACATCTGCGCGGCGTCGGGCAATGCAGCGCGATCCAGACCGGAGCGCGGCACCGAGGGCACGACCAGACGGCTTTCCCCCTGCGACAGACGCACCATCCGACAGGATTGCCGCGCGGCAAACAGCGCAAGGCGGGCCGATTTCGCCTCAAGCGAGCGCAGGGTTACGTCCGCGCGCAGCGGATCGGGCGCGCCCGTGCCGTAGAAATGCGTTTTGCCACTGACCGGATAGACCATGTCGCAGCCGAAATAGGCAATCACCGACGGCTGAAGCGCCGCCAGCGCCCAATATCCCGCCGTGAAGGCCATGGTGCCGCCTGCAAAGACAAACCCGCCAAAACTGTTCTGCGCGGGCACGTAATCGGCGGCGGTCACGATCTGCTGGCCGCGCGCGTGCTCGGGTGGCAGGTTGGCTGGCGGAAAATCCTCGGGGTGAATCAGGATGTCCCAGTCGGGCCGCACCCGCCAGGCGTTGTTGATCGCCACGATATGGGTGAATGGTGCTTTCGGCCAGTTGCGCGCCGCAACCGCATCGGGCGCGCTGCCCAGGATCAGCACTCGGGTCTCTGGTTCTGGCACGGGGCACCCTCCGGGTCATGTCCTGACCGCAGAAAATAGGCGGAACCCGCAGGAGGTCCAGCGGCATCACCGATGCCGCTGCGTTCAATGCCCGAAATGGCGTGTTCCGGCCGACCCCGCCTAGCCCAGCACCGAGAAGCTGCTTTCCTCGTTGATGGGACGCTTGCGGGAATAGAAGCCGACGTCGATCTGCTTGCCCAGATAAGGCAGTTCGAATTGCAGCGGGTTGGCATCATGATCCCCACCGCCCTCGCAATAGTCGATCAGCGCGGTCATCATCTTGCCCGCAATCGGCGCGTTCTTGTACTGATTGCCGCTGCTGCCGCAGGCCATGTAGAACCCCGGCAGGCTGGACCGGTCATAGATCGGAATCCAGTCAGTCGAGGCATCATAAAGGTCCACGACCCCCCGCATCCGCGAAGGGATACCAAGGCTGGGCACGCGCTGCGCATAGCGCATCGCCTGGGTGGTCCACTGATCGGTGAAGTTGGTGTCGTAATGGGTATCATCCTCGCACCATTGATGCGGGTCGCATTCGGGATCTTCCGAGCCGATCAGGATGTGATTGCCGTGTTCGGGGCGGCAATAACAGGAGATGTCGCTATCCGAAACGATCAGGCCGTCATTCTCGAAATCGAAGCCTTCGGGGCTGGGCACATGCACCACCTCTTGGCGCAGCGGACGGGTTTGGATGGTCATGTCATCCAGCACCCCGGCCATGCCGTTGATCAGCGCCGACCCCGGCCCGGCCACATTTATCACAACAGGCGCGTGGATTTCTTCGCCGCTGGCCAGTTTCACGCCCTGCACACGGCCACCTGCTTGCAGGATTTCGACCACCTCGGCACCCGTCCTGACTTCGGCCCCGTGCTGGCGCGCCGCCTGCATCAGGTTTTGCGCCGACAACGCCGGGTCGGTGACATAACCGCCATTGGGCCAAAGCACGCCGCCATTCAGGTGCCCGCCGTTGGGTTGCCCAAATTTCGGATCGTCCATGCGTTTGGCGGGGGCATAGCTGTCCAGCGCATAGACGGGCAGTTTGTCGGCAATCTGCTCCGGCGTCAGTTCCTCGAACGGGCAGTTCAGCGCGGTGGAGTTCTTCATGTGCTTGGTCAGAAACTCATTGGCTTCGGTCTTCATCACCAGGCAACCGGTTTCGCGGAATTGCGCCAGCTCGGCGTCTGCGGGCAGGCCCAGATACTCGGCCCAGTCGCGCCAATAGTGATACCCTTCCCAAGCGAAAGCGGTGCCGTCGAAGGTCGAATAGTGCATCCGGATGATCGCGCAGGACCCGGCGGTCGAACCATGGCCTACCTGTGCGTTGCGGTCCAATGACAGCGTCTTCCGCCCGGCCTTGGCCATCTCAAAGGCAATGGCCGCTCCGATGACACCGGTTCCGATGATGATTGCGTCAGGGTTACTCATGGCTGATCTTCCTTCCAGAAGCTGCGGGCATAGGCGGCGAATTCCTCAATTTCCTCGGGCTGAGGTTCGACGCCGGTGAAGACGAAAAGGTAATGCGGCACCAGCGACAGCCGGATGTCCTGCGGTTCATTGAGCTGGGCCAGATCATAGCCGATCTGCATATAATAAAGGACACGCGCGCGGGTCTCGGATTCCAGTTCCTGATAGCCGAACCGCGCGAACATCGCGCGCAGTGCTTCCAGGCGCCTGGCATCGGACTGGTCCAACATGCGGCGCACCTTGCCCTCGCGCCGGGCCCAGTCGCGCACGGCAAAATCCAGCGCGGTATCGAAAAGCTCGGCATTCACCACGCAGCGATGCACGTTGCAGACTGCGGCGGTGATGGTGTTGGCCGGGGCCTCGGCCTGCGCGATCAGGGCGACGGTGTTGGTCGCCTGCCATTTCGCCAGCAGCGCGTCCAGCAGGTCCTGCCGGGATTTGAAGTACCAGTAGAAGGACGAACGCGAGACCCCCATCCGTTCTGCCAGATTCATCACCTTGACCTGTTCGACACCGTCCGAGATCAGCACATCCATGGCCACGTTCAGCCAGTCGTCTCGGGTAACCTTGATATTGCCGACCAGAGGCTCGGCCTCGGGGTCATCGCGGTGCAGGATCGGTTTCGTATTCATGCCAGGCGCTCAGCTTTCCGGTACCGCACCGCCCTCTTGGGTGCGGCGCGCGATGAATTCGGTCAGGCCCGCGATGCGGTCGGGGTCATGCGCCGGAGCGGTACTGTTTTCGACAATGCCCTGCCAGATACCGGTGGCGCGGTTGTTGGCATCGACCTCGCCACGCTCGGTCCAGGTGCCGAAATTCGACCAGTCGCCCACCAGCGGCTCATAGAACTGGGTCTGGTAGCGCTCCATCGTGTGCGTGGCGCCAAAGAAATGGCCCGAGGGCTGAACCTCGCGCAGCGCATCCAGCGCGATATCGGCATCACTGGCGGGGGTTCCGGCGCAGAGTTCGGCCACCATCTGCAGCACTTCCAGATCGGTGATGATCTTTTCGAAAGACACGCTCAGCCCGCCCTCCAGCCAGCCGGCAGAGTGGATCACCACGGTCGCACCGGCCATCAGGCAGCCCCACAGCGCAAACTGCGTTTCATTGGCGGCCTGCGCGTCATTGGTATTGGCGGCACTGCCGCCCGCGCAGCGCCAGGGCAGGCCCAGCTTGCGGGCGAGTTGACCTGCCACCAGCGAGGCGGTGAAATGTTCCGGCGTGCCAAAGGCGGGCGCGCCGGATTTCATGTCTACGTTGCTGGTGAACGTGCCGTAGCAGATCGGCGCGCCGGGTTTGGCCAGTTGCGCGAGCGTGATCGCCGCCATCGCCTCGGCATGGCTGAGGGTCATTGCGCCCGCCACGGTGACCGGCGCCATCGCCCCCATCAGCGTAAAGGGGGTGACGATGGACATCTGCCCGGCGCGGGCAAAATCGATCAGCCCCTGCGCCATGGGCATGTCGATCACGCGCGGCGAGTTGGTGTTGATGATCGTATAACACCAGGGCTGCGCCTGAAACTCGCCATCCGAGAGCCCGCGAAAGTCACGGATCATCTGGAACCCGTCCATCACCTGCGGTGTGCCGCGGGAATAGAGAAACGGCACCTTGTCGCTAAGCGTCAGTTCCGCCTCGGTCATGGCGTAGTGGCGCAGTTCGACCGGCACATCCTGCGCCTCGACCAGCGGCGGTACCATATGCAGCACGTCGAATCTTTGCGTGATCTGCACCAACTCGCGGAAGTCGCGGATCGTGCCGGGGCGGCGGCCCCGGACCAGATCGGTGGCATGGGGCGCGCCCGCGCCGGGCTGGAAGACCAGCCGTCCCAGTTCCAGCGTGATATCGCGTTCCGGCACTGCCCCCTTCATCAGGATCGATTTGGGGGCGGAGGCGATGGCCGCCTCGACGACGTCGCGCCCTATGAAGACCATCTCATCCTCGACCCGCGCACCGCCTTGGGCAAAGATCTTGCGTGCTTCGGGCAGGAGAACCTTGATGCCGATATCTTCCAGCACCGTCAGCGAGGCCTGATGCAGCGCCTCGATCCGGTCCTCGCTGAAGGCGTTCATCGGTGGAAACGGGTTGCGCAGGTTGTGGTAGTCTACCTTGCGTTTCGGGGTCTCGCTCGCCCGCGCCCGCCGCCCGCGCCGGATCATAATCGCATCGCCTTGCCATCGGGATCATAGGGTGAGGGCGCGATAACTTTCGCCGCGCGTTCGACACCCACCACATGCACCGACAGATCTGTGCCAACCGCCGCCTGATCCCGGTTCACCAGCGCCATGGCCAGCGATTTGCCGATCGTGTGGCCATAGCCGCCCGAAGTGACAAACCCGACCTTCTCTCCACCGGCCCAGATCGGCTCATAGCCGCTGGCATCGGCATCCTGCGCGTCAATCTCCAGCGTTACCAGAAGCTGCGCCGGACCATTGCCGTCACGCTCGGCTTCGGCCGCAGCCTTGCCGACGAAGTCCTTGGACCAGTCGATCCAGCGATCCATGCCGGTCATACCGGGCGTATACCCTTGGGTGAACTCCGCCGACCAGATGCCAAAGCTCTTTTCCAGCCGCATCGACGACATCGCGTTGAAGCCGCACTCGCGGATGCCCTCCTCTGCTCCGGCTTCCAGCAGGATCTGGCGCAGGGTGATATGATCGCCATAGCGGCAGTTGATCTCATAGCCTTTCTCGCCGGTCACGGACATGCGCGCCACGCGTGTGCGCAGCATCCCGATATCATAGCTGCCGCAGCCCATGAATTTGAGCCCGGAGATGTCCTGCTCGGCGACCCGCTCGATCACCGCCTGCGATTTCGGGCCGACCAGCGCAAAGCCGCAGATGTCTTCGCCCAGATCGCGGACCGCGACGCCATCTTCCATATGATCGTTGAACCAGCGCATATGCCAGGCGCGCAGGTAGTAGCTGCCCATGATCCACCAGGTGCCGTCGCCCCAGTTCAGCACCGTCAGATCGCCCTTGAGCTTGCCGGTCTCGCTCAGCATCGGGGCCAGTTTCGCGCGGCCCGGCGCGGGCAGTTTCGAAGCCATCAGCGAATCAAGCCAAGCCTCGGCCCGTGGCCCGGTCACCTCGAACCGGGAAAATCCGGTGATATCCAGCAGGCCCACGCCGTCGCGAAGCACCCGACATTCTTCGGCCACGATGTCGAAAGCGTTCGAGCGCTTCAGCGTCGGGGTCTCTTCAAACCCTTGGGGGGCAAAATAAAGCGGCACTTCCAGATCCCAGCTGACGCCCCATTTGCACCCCGCCTGCGTCATCGCGTCATAGGCGGGCGAGGTTTTCAAAGGCCGTCCGGCGGGGAGCTGTTCGTTGGGATAGGTCATCACGAAGCGGCGGGAATAGAACTGCCCCGTGGTTTCGCGAATATAGCGTTTGTTCTGGGCAAAATCGCCATAGCGGGCCACATCCATGCCATAGACATCGGCCTCGGGCTCGCCATGAATGATCCATTCGGCCAGTGACTTGCCGACGCCGCCACCTTGCAGGAACCCGGCCATCACGGCGCAGGCGCACCAATAGCCGCGCTTGCCCGGCACCGGGCCGACCAGCGGGTTACCATCGGGCGAGAAAGTAAACGCGCCGTTCACCCATGTCTTGACGCCCACATTCTGCAAATCGGGGTAGCGTTCGAAGCCGAGGATCAGCTCGTTCTCGATCCGGTCGGTCTGTTCATTGAACAACTCCATCCCGTATTCCCACGGCGCGCCATCCATGGCCCAGTGTTCGTGGTCGATCTCGTAGATGCCCAGCAGCACGCCTTTCTGGTCCTGGCGCAGATAGGTGAACCCTTCGAGGTCGACTGTCATCGGCACTTCGAAATCCAGCTTTTCCAGCGTCGGGATCGTATCGGAGATCAGGTAATGGTGCTTGAGCGGCGCAACCGGTAGTTCGATCCCTGCCATACGGCCCAGTTGCTTGGCCCAGAGGCCGCCCGCGTTCACCACATGCTCGCAGGTGACGGTGCCTTTCTCGGTCACCACCTGCCAGCCATCGGCGGTCTGGTTCAGTTCGATGACCCGGTTATGCTCGATCACCTCGGCACCGCGTTTCTTGGCGGCGACGGCATAGGCGTGGACGGTGCCGGTGGTATCCACATAGCCCTCGCGGTCGGCCCACATGCCGCCCAGCAGCCCCTCGGTGGACATGATCGGGTTCAACTCGCCCGCCTCTTCCGGGGTGACGAGGCGACAATCCTCGATACCGATGGATTGGAACACGCGATAGGCAGATTGCAGCCATTCCCAACGGTCAGGCGTTCCGGCCATGGTCAGCCCACCGGTCATATGCAGGCCGATATTCTGGCCGCTTTCCTTTTCGATCTCGGGCAGCAGGTCGATCGTATAGGCCTGTAGGGAGGCGATATTGGGATCGGCGTTCAGCGCGTGGATGCCGCCCGCGGCATGCCAGCTTGACCCGGCAGTCAGGACCGAGCGTTCGATCAGGCAAACGTCAGACCAGCCCAGCTTGGCCAGATGATAGAGAACCGAGGCGCCGACAACGCCCCCACCGATCACGACAACGCGGTAATGCGACTTCATCCGAGCCTCCCTTGGACCTGTCGGATCAGACGCTAGCCAGACTGTTCACCTCTGTCTAGACATTTCTGTACAGTCTGCTCACATGATGCTGCTCGCTGGCCCTGGCGAGCTCACAGAGAGGCGCTGGGGCGTTCCTTTACGCGGGCATACCAATCTGCCGTAGCGGTGTTTTCGTCAGGAACCGCCATGCGGATCGCGCGGGCGAACTCGACAAACACCAACGCGCTGATATCGGGCAGCGTGAAGCGGTCCCCTGCAAGGTAGGGCACCTCGGACAGGCGGTTTTCGAGCAGGTCGAAGAACAGACCGACCCGTACCCTGCCCCGCTCCGCCAGTTCCGGAATCTGCGGGAAGTTCACCGGGCCCACGATGGCGCGACCCTCCATGCGCGGGCTGGAGTTGCGCAGCGCTTCGGCAACCGGCGCGCCGCCCTGCTGTTCCATGATCGCGTTCCACATCAGGACAAGGCCCTTTTCGTCGGGCGTTTCCCCCATCAGGGGACGCTCAGGAAACTTGGCTTCGAGATAGGCGGCGATGCCGAGGTTTTCGGTCAGGACCGCGCCCTCATCGGTGACCAGAACCGGCACGGTGGCGTTTGGGTTGATGGCCCGGAACTCTGGCGCCAGATGTGCGCCCTCGCCCAGCGCCACGTCGCGGGTTTCGACCTCGATCCCCTTTTCGGCAATGAAAATCCGCGCCCGGCGCGGGCTGGGGGCAGTCTTGCAATCATAAAAGATCATACTGGCTCTCCTCTTTGTCTTTATGGGCGCTCAGGGTGCGCGGTAGATGAAACAGCGCCCGGGCACGGCCTCGAGCGGCAGTGGTTCTTCGCTCAAGCCCTCGAAATACATTCGGTCGCTCGACACCATCAGCCCAGCCGATGCCAGAAGCGGTTCGATCAGCGGCGAGACGAAGCGGGCGAAAGCGTCGTTCTTTTCGCGGTTATGCCCGCCCAGATCGGCGTGGATCAGGCTTGCGGTGGCCCCAAAGCGGTTCAGCGCCGCCGGAAGGGTCTCGCGTACATCGCCCAGGATCAGTTGGTCCTCGGGCGGTGTCGAATCCGGATGGGCCGCTGGGTTGCGTTCAAATACGTATATGTCGCGGTCGCTGACCCGCTGCGCCATGTGGTGATAAGTCCGGCCATTGCCGAGACCAAGCTCGAACACCGGGCCGGTCATGCCGGAGGTCAGGGCAATCGCGTGGTCGAGACAGGCCCGTTGCGAGACCATCCGGTCGATGAAAAGATCAAGTCGGGTCTGGGTCTGGCTCACGCGGGATACTCCGTTAGCGATCGCGGCGACATAAGCGCGGCGTTGTGCAGGTGATGCCAAATCGCTGGCGGATTGTGTAGGGTGGATTGGGCCAAGCTCCGCTTTTCGTGAGGTCCAGTCACAAATTCGGGTTTGACTACATGGGCACCGGCAAGCGAAAGTGGCGCAAAATGTATACGGGGATGAAAAAATCAACATGTTTCGGCGAGGCCATGGTTCCAGGACCGGCTGAATGACCCCTTTGCTTTCAGTTGACGATCTGAGCATCGGTTTCGGCGGGGCCGAGCCGGTTGTGAAGAATGTCAGTTTCAGCGTCGCCCAGGGCGAGACGCTTGCGCTCGTCGGGGAGTCCGGTTCCGGCAAGACGATCTCGTGCCGCGCGGTGCTGCGCATCCTGCCGCGCACGGCGCAGATCACCTCCGGCCGGGTCACGCTGGGCGGTGCCGGCGCGCCGCTGGTTCTGTCGGAGCTCAACGAACGCAAGCTGCGCGACATTCGCGGCGATCGTGTCTCGATGATCTTTCAGGAACCGATGCGATCGCTGTCGCCGCTGCACCGGATCGGCAATCAGGTGAGCGAGGTGTTGTGGCTGCATAGCGGTGCCAGCGAGCGCGACGCGCGACGCCAGGTTCTGCAGCAATTCGAGCGGGTCGGCTTTCCCGATCCCGAGCGCGCCTACCGGTCCTATCCGTTCGAGCTGTCGGGCGGCATGCGCCAGCGCGCGATGATCGCGATGGCAATGGTGGCAAAACCCGACCTGCTGATCGCGGATGAGCCGACAACCGCGCTGGACGTGACCACGCAGGCGCAGGTGCTGGGGCTGATCAAGGAATTGCAGCGCGAGACCGGCATGGCGCTGATCCTGGTCACCCATGATCTTGGTGTCGTGGCCAACATGGCCGAGCAGGTCGTGGTGATGCACAAGGGCCGGGTGATGGAGGCGGGCAGCGCCGCTGCGGTCCTGAAAGCCCCCGCGCATCCCTATACGCAACAGCTGTTCAACGCCGCGCCGGAAATCCCCGATCGCGACACTGTTGGCCTGCCGATGCCACAGGACGATCTGATCCTTGAGATGAACAAGGTCTCGAAAACCTACACGATGCGTGCCGGGTCGGGCTGGAAACCGGCGATCAAGATCCATGCCTGCCGCGGTGTCGATCTGAAGCTGGCGCGCGGCAAGACGCTGGCCATCGTTGGCGAAAGCGGCTCGGGCAAGACCACCGCCGCGCGGATCGCGCTTGGGGCGGAACTGCCCGATCCGGGCAGCGAGATTCTGTTTCGCGCCCAACCGGGCGCTGAGCCCATCGCGGTCCACAACATGTCCCGCGCCGAACGCACCCGGTTCCAGCGGCAGGCGCAGATGGTGTTTCAGGACCCCTACAGCTCGCTCAGCCCGCGCATGCGGGTGCAGGATGCGATGACCGAACCGCTGGAAATCCACCGCATCGGCACCCGCGCCGAACAGCGCGACAAGGCCGAAGAGATGCTGTGCCGGGTCGGGCTGAACCCCGATATGCTCAAACGCTATCCACACGCGTTTTCCGGCGGCCAGCGCCAGCGGTTGTCGGTGGCGCGGGCGATGATGCTGGACCCGTCGCTGATCGTGTGCGACGAGCCGACATCGGCGCTGGATGTGTCGGTACAGGAGCAGATCCTGACCCTGCTGGAGGAATTGCAGGAGCGTCTTGGCCTTAGTTACTTGTTCATCTCGCATGATCTGGCGGTGGTGGCGCGGATCGCCGATGAGGTGGCTGTGATGCGCCAGGGGCTGGTCGTCGAACAGGCCCCGCCTGACACATTGTTTTACAACCCCAAACACCCCTATACCAAAGCGCTGATCGCAGCGCAGCCGGAACCTGACATAGACCGGCCCATAAACCTGAAACTCGTGGCTCAGGGCGCAGGCTCACCGGAAAAGTGGGACGACGCCTTTCGTTTCACCGAACGGGTGATACCGTCGCTTGTGGAACTGGAGCCTGGCCATAAGGTACGTTGCCATGTTTGACACTCGTTACAGCCGTTTTCTGCTTGCCCCCGCGCTGGTTCTTGCCGGGCTGCTGCCGGTCGGCGCGACCACGCTGCCCGACCTGCAGGAGGGCGCGTTCTGGAAGTCCGAAGTGGATGCGGGCCATCTGCCACCGATCAACGAACGCCTGCCCGCTGACCCGATCGTTGTCGATCTGGGGGCGAAGGGACGTGAATTCGGAACCCAGGGCGGCACGCTGAACACGATGATCACCCGCTCCAAGGATATCCGGCAGATGGTTGTCTACGGCTATGCGCGGCTGGTGGGCTATGACGAGAATTACGAGATCCAGCCCGATCTGCTGGCCTCGTTCGAAAACGAGGGCAATCGCAAATACACGCTGCATCTGCGCCCCGGCCATAAATGGTCCAACGGGTCGCCCTTCACCTCGGAAGATTTCCGCTACTGGTGGGAGGATGTGGCCAATAACGAACTGCTCAGCCCCTCGGGCCCTCCTGATTTCCTGCGTGTCGAAGGCGAGTTGCCCAAGGTGAGTTTTCCCGATGAGCAGACCATCATCTATGAGTGGAATACGCCCAATCCCGATTTCCTGCAGGCGCTGGCGCAGGCCCGCCCGCCCTTCATCTATCGCCCCTCGGAGTTCCTGAAAGAGTATCACGGCGACTATGCCGATTCCGAGAAGCTGGCCGCACAGGTTGAGGATCAGCGGGTCAAAAGCTGGGCCTCGCTGCACAACAAGCTCGACAATCTCTACAAGTTTGACAATCACAAGCTGCCCACCCTGCAGCCCTGGGTGAACGCAAGCTCGGGCAAGAAGATCCGGCACAATTTCGTGCGCAACCCCTACTATCACCGCATCGACAGCAACGGCGTGCAGCTGCCCTATATCGACGTGGTCGAGATGGAGATCGTGGCCCCCGGTCTGGTCGCCGCCAAGTCGAACGCGGGCGAGTCGGACCTGCAAGCGCGCGGGTTGGACTTCCGCGACGCGTCGATCCTCAAAAAAGGAGAGGCAGAAGGGGGATACAAAACACAACTTTGGAGCACCGGCGTCGCCTCGCAGATCGCAATCTATCCCAACCTGAACTACGAGGACGATGTCTGGCGCGAGGTGCTGCGCGATGCACGGGTGCGCCGCGCGCTGTCGATGGGCATCGACCGGAACACGATCAATCAGGCGCTTTATTTCAAGCTGGCCAAGCCCGGCTCGATGACAGTGCTGCCGGAAAGCCCTTTCTTCGAGGAAGGCAACCGGGATGCGTGGTCGCAGTTCGACCCCGAACAGGCCAACCGCCTGCTGGACGAGGCCGGGCTGGACCAGCGCGCGCCGGACGGAACGCGGCTGCTGCCCGACGGGCGCCCGATGGAGTTCATCATCGAAACCGCCGGTGAGCGGCAGGAGGTCGAGAATGCCTTGCAGATCGTGACCGATACCTGGCGCGAAATCGGGGTCAAGCTGGTGATGCGCCCGCTGGATCGCGACATCCTGCGCAACCGGGTCTTTGCGGGCAGTTCCATGGCCTCGGTCTGGTATGGCTGGGATAACGGCTTGCCGCGCGAATATACCTCGCCCGCGTACCTTGCCCCCACCGATCAGGTGTTCCTGGCCTGGCCGAAATGGGGTCAGTATTACCAGACCAGCGGCGAGGTGGGCGAAGCCCCCGACCTGCCCGAGGCGCAGCGCCTGATGGAGCTGCTGCATGACTGGGACGAGGCCGCAACGCCTGAGGCACGCGAAGCCGCCTGGCGGGAAATGCTGGCCATCCATGCCGACCAGCTTTATGGCATCGGTATTCTGGCAGGCGCTCCGCAGCCGGTCGTGGTCTCGAACAAGCTGCGCAATGTGCCCGAAAAGGGGATGTGGGCCTGGGACCCTGGCGCGCATTTCGGCGTGCACCGGATGGACGAGTTCTTTTTTGCCGAGTGACGGGGACACTTGAATGGTCATCCTGCGCTATGCGATCTATCGCTTCATCACGATGCTGCTCACGCTGCTTGTGGTGTCGGTGCTGGTCTTCGCCATTATCAATCTGCCGCCGGGCGATTACCTGAGCAATCAGATCGCGGAATTGCAGGCCTCGGGCCAGTCGGCGGGCGTGGCCAAGGCCGAGTTTCTGCGCAAGGAATATGCGCTCGACCGGCCGCTCTGGCAGCAATACATGATCTGGATGGGGTTCCTGCCCGGCCCGCACGGGTTTTCCGGGCTGATTCAGGGCAATTTCGGCTGGTCCTTCGAGTTCGACCGCCCGGTTTCGGAAATCGTCGGCGAAAGCCTGTGGCTGACCGTGCTGGTTAATCTGGCCGCTGTTCTGTTCGTCTATCTCGTGGCCCTGCCACTAGGCGTTCTGGCCGCGGCGCGGTCGCGCACCTGGGTCGATTACAGTTCCGCCTTCATCGGTTATCTGGGCCTTGCCACGCCGAACTTTCTGCTGGCGCTGATCATGTTCTATTACGGTCACAAGCTGTTTGACCTACCGATTGGCGGGCTGATGGACCCCGGCTTTGAAGGGCTGCCGATGAGCTGGGAAAAGGCCAAATCCATCCTGATCCACCTGATCGTGCCGACCTTCGTGATCGGCACCTCGGGCGCTTCGGCGATGATGCAGCGGTTGCGCGCCAACATGCTGGATGAGCTCGGCAAGCCTTATGTCGAGACAGCCATCGCAAAGGGGATGTCGCCCACGCGGATGCTGACCAAATACCCTCTGCGCGTGGCCTTCAACCCGTTTGTGGCCGATATCGGCAATCTGCTGCCCTCGATGGTGTCGGGCTCGGTACTGGTCTCGGTCGTGCTGGGGCTACAGACCATCGGCCCCAGCCTGCTGACCGCTCTGAAAACGCAGGATCTGTTCCTGTCGGGTTTCATCCTGATGTTCGTGGCGCTGCTGACGCTGGTGGGCACGATGATCTCGGATGTGCTGCTGGTGCTGCTCGATCCCCGTATTCGCTATGAGGGGCGCGAGACATGACCAAACTGCCCGACGGTCGTTATGTCGACGACGCGCCGTATGATCCCGAAGCCTCGCTGCAACAGCTGGAGCGGCGCGATCTGGACGCACCGAACTGGGTGCTGGTCTGGCGCAAGTTCAAGACCCATAAGCTGGGGCTGTTCTCGGGCATCTTCCTGCTGCTGAGCTATCTGATGCTGCCTTTCGCGGGCTTCATCGCACCTTATACGCCGAACGAGCGCAATGGCGACCACCTCTATGCCCCGCCACAGGCGGTGCATTTCTTCCATGAGGGGGAATTCAAGGGGCCGTTCATCTATCCGATCACGGCCGAGCCGGATCTGGAGACCTTCCAGTGGAAGTTCATCCCCGACACCAGCAATCCGCAGAAGCTGCGGTTCTTCTGCAAGGGCGATGACTACAAGCTGGCAGGGTTCATCCCGTCCGAGACCCACCTATTCTGCGCACCGGAAGGCGCGACCGTGTTCCTCTGGGGCTCGGACCGGCTGGGCCGCGACGTGTTCAGCCGTATCCTTTACGGCGCGCAATTGTCGCTCACCGTGGGCCTGATCGGCATTACCGTGTCGTTTACTCTGGGCATCCTTTTTGGGTCGATCGCGGGGTATTTCGGCGGCCGGACCGACTGGATCATCAACCGGGTGATCGAGATTTTGCGTTCGCTGCCCGAACTGCCGTTGTGGCTGGCGCTGTCGGCAGCGGTGCCGTCGAACTGGTCACCGGTGGCGGTGTTCTTTGTCATTTCGATCATTCTGGGCATTCTCGACTGGCCCGGACTGGCGCGTGCCGTGCGCGCGAAATTCCTGTCCTTACGCGAAGAGGAATATGTCCGCGCGGCTGAAATGATGGGTGCCGGGTCTGGACGGGTGATCCGCAAGCACCTGCTGCCCAATTTCATGTCACATCTGATCGCCTCGGCCACGCTGTCGATCCCGGCCATGATCCTTGGGGAAACCGCGCTGAGTTTCCTCGGCCTCGGGCTACGCGCACCGGCGGTCAGTTGGGGTGTGATGCTGAACGACGCGCAGAACCTTGCCTCGATCGAGATCTATCCCTGGACAGCCATCCCGATGCTGCCGATCATTGTCGTGGTGCTGGCCTTCAACTTCCTCGGCGACGGGCTGCGGGACAGTCTGGACCCCTATCAGCAATAGGGAAGGCCGCGCGCCTCAGACCGCTCCTTCGGCATAGTTGCGGGATTTAGACATCTTTCCGATGCCGGGGTTGAACGAATTGGTCGGGTCGCAGCATTTGTAGAACTCGGCCAGGTCGGGCTTGGCAGGATAGAGATGACCCACGTTATGCTCGGCCGGGTATTCCGCGCCACGCTGATCGAGGATGTCCAGCATCCGCGCCTTGAGCGCCTTGGCGTCAGCCCCTTTGCGCACGATGTAATCCTGATGCAGCACGTGGCACATGAAGTGGCCATAGTAGAGCTTGGCCACCAGTAGCTCTTCGATCTCTGGCGGGAGGCGTTCATACCAGTCGCGGTCATTGCGGCGCAGCGCGATGTCGAGCGGGATGATATCAGCAACGTCATTCTTGTGAATTGCCATGTACCGCACCGCGGCCCCAGCAGCAGCGAAGCGTTGCAGGGCCGCGAGCTTGGCTTCGCGATCGGTGCATTCAAAGAAACCTCCGTCGCGCCCGACAAAAAACGAGGTCAGGAAGCTTGCGGCCTCATCGATACCCTCATCACGCATCTTCAGGATCAGGTGGTGGCGATAGCGGTCGCGGAAGCCCCGGATGCGTTTGGGCAGCACTTGCGGCGTTAAGCGCCCCATCAACTGCATGAACCGGTCAGTGAAATTGGACAGGCCGGGCACATTTCGCAGTCGCGCGTCCACCGCGCCTTTGAGCGCAAAGAAGGTGGGCAGCAGATCGGTGCCCAGCCAGTCGATCATCATCACCGTGTCCTTGCCGTAACGGGCGGTGATGTCGAACGCCTCACGCTCCATGTATTCGGCAGAAACGGGCAAGGTGTCGAACTCAGCCAGCATGTGGCGGCGCAGTTCGGTCAGATCGGCAACGTCATTGGTGCCGATATAGAAGGTCTTTTGCCGCTCGGGCTTGGCATAGGTGTCCAGCCGCACGGCGAAAACACCCAGCTTACCTGCGCAACCTGATGCCTCATAGAGGCGGCGCTTGTCGGCGTTGAAACGCGCAGGCGTGTCGGCATCTACCTTGCGCACCTGATCGGCATAGTCCGAGGCCGAGGCTTTGCGATTGCTCGCCGCAGGGTCATGGTCAAAGTCGCCGGTTTCAAGTCTTGTCAGAATCTCTTCCGGTGTCTCACCCAGATCGATGCCCAGATGGTTCACAAGGCTCAGCTGTCCTTGCGCATCGATCTGCGCAAAGAGCGACATTTCGGTGTAAGACGGGCCACGTTCAACCAGCGAGCCGCCGGAATTGTTGCACACCCCGCCCACGATCGAGGCCCCAATGCAGGACGACCCGATCACCGAATGCGGCTCGCGCCCCAGCGGGTCTAGCAGCTTTTCCAGCTTGAACAGCGTCGAGCCAGGAAAACCGACAACCTGTTCGCCCTTCCCCAGCACCTCGATCCGGTCCATGCGGCGGGTGTTGATCAGCACCACATCGCGATCATAGCTGCCCGAGGGGGTGGAGCCTTCGGTCAGGCCGGTATTGGCCGCCTGCATGATGACGATCTTGTCGGCGGCCACACAGTCCTGCAGGACCTTCCATTGCTCCAGCAGGGTGCCGGGCTGAACGACGCAGAGCGCCTCGCCCTCGCCCGAGCGGAACCCTTTGCGGAACCGCTCGGTTGCCCGCGCATCGGTCAGCACATGGCGTCGCCCGACAATGTCGCGGAAGGCAGAGATAAGGGTTGCGTCGTCCATGTCAGCCTCCTTCTCAGTAGGCCACGGAGGGCAGCCAGGTCGCCAGCGCGGGCCACAGGAAGACGAGCGCCAGACCGGTCAATTGCAGCAACACGAAGGGGATGATGCCCTTGTAGATATGCGACAGCTTGATCTCGGGCGGGCAGACGCCTTTCAGATAGAACAGCGCAAAGCCAACCGGCGGGGTCAGGAACGAGGTCTGCAGCGTCACCGCCACCAGGATCACGAACCACAGCAGCGCCGGTTCGTCGATGGCATCAAAGCCCGGAATATCCATACCCAGCCCGTTCACGATGGGACGCATCAATGGCAGCACGATCAGCGTGATCTCGATCCAGTCCAGCACAAAGCCCAACAGGAACACGATGAAGAGGATCATCAGGACGGTGCCGGTGGGTCCAAAGCCGGTGCCGCTGATCATGTCCTCGATCAGGGCGTCACCACCCAGCTCACGCAGCACATAAGAGAACACCGTCGCGCCCAGGAAGATCGCAAAGATATAGGCGGTGGTGTTGAAAGTGGCCTTGAGCACGTTGACCAGTTTCGTCAACGTCAGCTTGCGATAGCCAATGGCCAGTAGGGTCGCGCCCAATGCGCCGATGCCCGAGGCCTCGGTTGGCGTGGTCAGACCGGCAAAGATGGAACCCAGCACCGCAAGGATCAGCGCCAGCGTCGGCAGAACCGCGACCATCACGTCCTTGACCGCGTCCCAATCGGGGCGTGTTGCTCCTTCGGGCACCGGGGCCACGTCGCGTTTGATCAGGGCGATGATGAAGATATAGGTCAGGTAGAGGCCACCGATGATCACACCGGGGAAGACGGCGGCCATGAACAGATCGCCTACCGACAGCGCCATCTGGTCCGCCATGATCACCAGCATGATCGAGGGCGGGATCAGGATGCCCAGCGTGCCCGAGGCGGAGACCACACCCGCCGCCAGCGTCGGCGCGTATTTCTGCTGCATCATCGAGGGCAGCGACAGCACGCCCAGCAACACGACCGAAGCGCCGATGATGCCGGTCGAAGCCGCGAGGATGATGCCGATCAGGGTCACCGTGATCGCCAACCCGCCGCGCACCGTCCCGAAAAGGCGCTGCATCGAGGTCATCAGCCGTTCGGCGACACCGGATTCGTCCAGCATCAGCCCCATGAAGATGAACATCGGCAGCGCCACCAGAACCGCGTTCGACATGGTCGCATAGACCCGGTTTACCACCGCGCCCAGCGTCAGGTAGTCGAGCCCGGTCAGGGTCTCCTCCATCCCGGTCCAATTCATCATGCCGCTATCGAACAGATACGCGAGGCCACAGAAGGCAACGCCAACCCCGGCCAGCGCCCAGGCCACCGGGAAGCCGGTGAAGAGCAGCGCGATGAAGGTCAGGAACATCACGATGACCAGTTTTTCCTCGGTGGTCTCCACCAGGAAGGTCAGCGCCGTTGCCGCCACGGCGAAGCCGAACAGCGCCCAGAAGATCAGCCGCAGGCCGGACCCCGTGCGCTCAGCCTCGGGACCAAATAGCAGCGCATGGCCGTCATGGATCAGCCGTGCAAGCGCGGCAAAGGCCAACAGGACAAAGCTGACCGGGATCACCGCCTTGAGCGCCCAGCGGGCCGGCAGGCCGGTTGGGCTGTCGGAGCGTTCATTCACGCGCCAGCTTTCGTAGAAATAGTCATAGCCCTGATCGATCATCAAATAGATGAACGGCGCCAGCAAGGTCAGGATGCCCACAACCTCGATGATCCGCTGCGCGCGACGGCTGAGCTGCATATGCAGCACGTCGACGCGCACATGGCTGTCGGAGACCAGCGCATAAGAGATGCCGATCATGGTGACCAGCCCGTAGAAATGCCACTGAATCTCGTCCAGCTTGGGGTAGTTCTGATTCAACAGATAGCGCATCGCCACCTGAGACACGATCGCCGCCACCAGTAGCAGGTTGGCCCACATGACCACATTGCCGATGCCCTTGATGGTCTTGTCTATGCCGGTTGCCAGAGTCTGGTTGTCGACATCCGGGTGCTCCAATAGCGTCTCATAGACTTCGATCGGATCGTCCGGCGTGTGCAGTTTCTGTGACATGATCTCCTCCTCAGGACATGACGGATCAGACCGGGAATGCGGCCAACAGATCTGGAAAATTCTGAAAGTCAGGGTGGGAGCGGCCCGGATTGAAACGGCCGCTCCCGGTATGCGCAGGTTCGATTACTTGCGCGGGAGGAACGCGTTTTCCTTCCAGACGGCATAGCCGTCGCGGAATTCGGTCATGTCGCCCAGCACCTTGGCAAAGAAGGCGTCATTGGCGGCCTCTTCTGCAGCAACCTCTTCCCAGGTGCTTTGGAAGGTTGCCAACATGTCGTCATTCCACTGCTTGATCTCGACGCCGTTGTTTTCAACATTGTCGATCAGCGCCGCATGCTGGATCGCCTCGCCTTCGGCGAAACTGTCAGCCATCGAAGCCTTGCAGGCGTTTTCGATGATGGCCTGATGCTGTTCCGAGGCCTCGTTCCAGGCATCCTTGTTGATCAGCAGTTCAAACACGGTCGCCTGCTGGTGCCAGCCGGGGAAGTAATTGAACTTGACCAGTTTGTGGAACCCGAGACGAGCATCGATCGCGGGCATCGAGAATTCGGTGGCGTCGATCGCGCCCTTTTCCAGCGCCGGGAAAATCTCACCACCGGGCAGCAACGAGGTTGCGACGCCGAGTTTCTGCATCACCTTTCCGCCCAGACCGAAGAAACGCATCTTGAGGCCGCTCAGGTCCTCGGGAGAGTTGATCTCGGTGGCGAACCAGCCCGAGGTTTCGGGCGCGATGACGGCGCAGGGAATGACTTTGACGTTGAAACCCGCCTGATCATACATCTCCTGATAGAGGCTCATGCCATTGCCGTAATAGAGCCAGGCCATGTATTCGCCCGCTTCCGGACCGAAGGGCACGGCGGAAAACAGCGGTGCGGCCGGGATCTTGCCAGCCCAGTAGCCTGCGGTGGTGTAGCCCGAGTTGATCTTGCCCGATGACACGGCATCGAGAATCTCAAACGGCGGCACCAGCTTGCCCGGCTCATAGACCTTCATCTTCAGCGTGCCGCCCGACATCAGGTCCAGTTGCTCGGCCACACGCGGAATGGGCGAGCCCAGACCCGGCAGCGCGGTCGAGAATGCAATCGGGGTTTTCAGCAGCATTTTATCGGCAGCGATGGCGGGGCCAGCCAAAAGGCTTGTCGCAAAGGCCAGGCCGGTCAGAACGTTTTTCATAATGTCTCCTCCAACAGTGTCACGGACGGTTTCGTCCTTGGTCAGAACGCCGGTATCTCCTGCGCCTTGTAGTGGTTTATTAAATTTACCACTGCGCTAGGTCAACAATTTTATTTACCACTTGACAACCTCGGACTCGTAAAAACTCCCAGAAAGAGCGCAATTTTCCCTCTCCCAAGATTCACTGAACCTAGGGGGTTAAGAAATTTAATGATTATTAATCAGAATGTTATGTATTTGTGCGCCAAATTCGGTTTTTGTTGAAATGAACAGCAATGAGGTTAATATACTTTACCATACCTAAGGAGCGCGGAGCCTGCCTCATGCCCAGCAAACTGACCCCAGCATCGCTGTTTGAACCGATTGATCACGAATCGGTTTCAGAAGCGGTCATCTCTCAGATCGAGGCGCTGATCGCCGCCGGGATCCTGAAACAGGGCCGCAAGCTGCCCTCTGAACGGGATCTGGCCGAAACGCTCAATGTCTCGCGCCCCAAGCTGCGCGATGCGCTTCAGGTGCTGGAAGAGCGTGGACTGGTCACCACCCGCCATGGCGAGGGCAGCTTTATCGCGCCCCTGACCGGTCAGGCGATGATGCCCGCGCTGCTGGACCTTTACGGCCGCCACGAACCTGCGTTCTTCGACTATCTGGAATATCGCCGCGAACAGGAGGGCTTTGCCGCAAGGCTGGCCGCGCAACGCGCCACCACGGCTGACAAGGAGCGGATCACGGAAATCCTCGACCGGCTGCAGCGCGCCTGGGAAGAAAACGACCAGGACAGCTCGCGCGAGGCGGATTACCAACTGCATTCAGCGATTGTCGATGCCAGCCAGAACGCGACGCTGATCCACATCATGGCCTCGATCTATCACCTGACCCGTCAGGGCGTGTTTTATAACCGCGAATATCTCAAATCCATCGACGGAACCGGCAAGCGGTTGCTTGAACAGCATCTTGCCCTGGGACAGGCCGTGATCGACGGCGATGAAGAACGGGCCGAAAAGGCCGCGCTGGCGCATCTGGACTTTGTCGAGGACTCGTTTCGCACCGGCATCGAACGCTCTCAGCGCGAGGCGATGGCCGAAAAGCGTCGCCTGCTCTCGGGCTGAGGTAATCGCTTCGCCAAAACGAAAAACGCCCCCGGAGAACCGAGGGCGCTTTCCTGCGAGTGGCCGTGTAATCGAAATCAGTTGCCGTAAACGTGACGGTGCACGGTTTCGGTGATGTTGCTCCGGCACAGGCCGACATCGGCCAGTTCACGGTCGGTCAGCCGCTCCAGTTCCTTGACGGTCTGGACATAGAGCGTGTAGCGGGCGCGGGCCTCTTTCGCTTCTTGAAAAAACGAGCTCAGGCGCGCGAAAATTCCGATAGGGGCGGATGCGTGTGTCAGTGTATGTGTCATGTCATTTTCCTTTCAGTGTATCAGGACGAATTTCCTGAGTAGTTATCTGGTCTGTTACCGATAACGGGCATTTAGGTGCCCTCGGTCATGTCAACAAGCGATGATCGGGACTGGCCGTTATGCATTGAAGGCATAGCAATTGACCTGCCTGCCAAGGCTTGCCCGTCCGCAATGAGAGTTTGCGGATTTGGTTTTCATGTTTTTGGTCATTGGTTCGGGCAGGCGCGTTTGTCGGGGTCTTCATACGCGAAAAAGGATCAGCCCGCTGAGACGCCGCAGGATGGCGGCGCCTTAAATCCCGATCTCTTAAAAAAGGAAAGGGCCGATCCTCACCACAATGGGTGAGGCCGGCCCCAGCACTGTCAGGTATCTGATACCGATGTTCAGGCAGCGTTGCCCGGACGATAGGTGTCGATGATTTCTTTCAGCGGTGCATAAGCTTCTTTCGCGCGGGTGCGGCTCAGCTCGATCACTTCGCGTGCGTTTGCTGCACCGTTTTCGATCGACGCGTGGGCGTGTGCGGCCTGCAGGTCGATAACGTCGTTCAGGCATTTTGCCTGCATGGTGTCTTTGCCCAGGGCAACGTAGCCGTCAACGGCGTTCTTGGCATAACCCAGCAGGGTTTTGTCAACTTCGATGACGCCTTCGACAACCTTGCGGCCCGAAGTAACGTAAGCGCCGAACAGCGAGGAAACGGTGTTCGAAACATTGGCGATCGAGGTGGTTGCTTTCGAAACGGTGTCGGCAGCGTTGGTCTTGGCGGCAGTTGCTTTGGTAGCCATTGTATCTCTCCAGAATATCGTGATGAGACAAAGATAGGGACGCCAATGCTGCAGTGCAACATATTAATGCCGCAACGCGGCGTCACTTTATTACCGATCAGGCGCCGAACACAAAATGAGTCAATAAAAACAAAGTGCCACCAACAAATGCACCCAAGACCGCGCCGTTGATGCGAATGAACTGAAGGTCGCGCCCGACCTCTGATTCCATGCGTGCGACAAGCTGGTCGCTGTCCCAGTCGGCAATGCTCTGAGCGATATAGTCGACGATCGCGGGTCGGATTTCGGTCAGTATTGCCTCAAACCCGCTGGCGAACCGCGCATTGAGTTGTTCCTGCAGATCATCGGAGTTCTGGACCGACCGGGCAAAGTCCCGCAGCGCCTGCGCCATGAGGTCGGCGACCCGGTCCGGGTGTTCGACCAGGCTCTTGTCCACTTCGTTCAGAACCGCCGCCATGACCTGCTGCAGGGATTTGTCAAACTTCGCCGACTCGGTAAAGGCTTTGAACCCTTCATCGATATTCTCCGCGATCCGCCCGGTTTCCTGGAAACGGTCGATCAGTATCGTGATCGATGCCTCGAAGTCCTTGCGCAGCGACGATTTCGGGTCTGACAGTTCGTCAATGATCGACAGGACGCCGTCGACCAGAACCCCGGTAATGCGCTTGTCGACAGAAGTGGTGATCCACCAGCGGCTTCGGTCCTGCACCACCGCCATCACCGTGTCGCGGTTTTCGTCCAGGACCTCGCGCACCTGCAGCAGGATGTCGTTCAGCAACTGGCTGTGCACGCTGCCTTTCAGCAACTCCGTGATCTGCCGCGACAGGGTGGGCGAGTCGACGAGCCTTGTCGTCAGGGTGCGCAGATAGGTCGTCGGGGCCGGACCAATACCGCTGCGCAGCTGGCTTTGCAGGATGCCATGCAGAAGCTCTGACAACGTTCGGCTCAACGCCTTGGCGTTTTCCGATTTGTCCAGCCAATTGGCGGCCTTCAGCGCCGGGTTTGCTCGCTGCAATTGCCGCAAGAGCTGCTCGGGCGCCAGGAAATACTCATCGATGAAACGGGCGATATTGCCAGCCGCGCGCTTTTGGTTCTTGGGCAGCAAGGCCGTGTGCGGAATCGGCAGCCCCAGCGGATGCCGGAACAGCGCCTCGACCGCGAACCAATCCGCCAGACCCCCGACCATGCCCGCCTCGGCCATGGCGCGGATCAGCAGCAGCCATGTGGGCGGTTCCGATACCGCGAAACTGGCCGCAAAGACCAGCGACAGGCCACCCAGGATACCGGTGGCCGTGCGCCGAACCTTTCGGATCGCCGCAGCTTTTTGGATATCGATCGTGTTGCCAGCCTCGATCATAGCAATGGATCAGGTTTCCGCCATGGCCTCTTCATGGATGAACAACTCGACCCGGTCCGCGACCGCCTCGGCTTGTGTCAGCACAAACATATGACCGCAATCGACAAGTTCGAGCGTTGCGTTCGGCAATCGGCTCGCCAGAATCTTGCCGTTGACCGGCGGGACGATCGGGTCTTGTTTACCCATCAAAACAAGCGCAGGGATCTTGACGCGGGGCAGCCACAGATAGCTGGTCCAGCCCAGCCCGGCCAGCAGTTGATAAAGATAGCCGCGCTTGTCGCCCGCCTTCATCGCGATGGTGTGGTTCTTCAGCATTTCCTTGTTGAAGGCCACTTCGCCACCATAAAGCTCGGTCGCGACGTTCATCATGTAGTCCGGGTCCGTGTACCGCTTGTGGGTCACCATCTTGCGCAGCACGTTGACATTGCCAGGCACCATGACCAGACCCGCCGCCGTCGCGGCGAGGGTCAGGGTGTGGCACCGCTTCTGGAAATCATGCGCAAATTGCTGCGCCAGCGCCCCGCCCCAGGATACCCCGAACACATCCACCATGCCGACACCCAGCCGGTCGAGGATTTCATTCAGCATCCGCGTCAGGTTCGCGAACCGGTAGGGCGACCAGGGGGTAGGCGACGCACCAACCCCCGGAACGTCAAACGCAATCAGTCTGGTGCGTTTGAAATGGGCGGCGAAGGGGTCAATCGTATCAAGACTGGCCCCGATACCGTTGCACAGCAACAAGGTCCGGGTCGCATCCTCGGGGCCGAGAACCGCAACATTCCAATCCTGTCCTCCCACTGTCATGATCTGCGACTTTATTTCCATGCAACTGCCCTCTTCTCTTGTTTCTGATCAGACCGACTCGTGGACATAGGTCCCCGGTGCGGCCACCAGCGGCGGATAGTCATCCGATCCCAGGGATTTCGGCGCGTTAACCTTGTTACCGGCACGCTCTTCCAGCCAGACCGACCAGTAATCCCACCAGGTTCCCTCATTGAGGGTGGCACCGGCCTGGAACTCTTCGACGGTGGTGTGCTTGCCCTTGTTGGTCAGGAAGCGCGACCGCGGGTTGCCCGGAGGGTTGATGATCGCCTGAATGTGACCCGATTGGCTGAGGACGAACTCGTTATCCCCTCCGAACGCCTGCATCGAGCTGTAGCAGCCTTCCCATGGGGTGATGTGGTCGGTGGTACCGCCAACGACGAACTTGTCACAGGTGACGGCGTTCAGATCGACCTTGGTGCCCAGGACCTCGACATCACTATCCTGGGTGGCACCGCCCTTGGCAAGCATGTCCAGCAGATCCTGGTGCAGCGCTGCCGGCAGGTTGGTCGTGTCGTTGTTCCAGAACAGAACGTCAAAGACCGGCGGCTCGTTGCCCAGCAGATAGTTGTTCACCCAATAGGCCCAGATCAGATCGTTGGGACGCAGCCAGGCAAATGCCTTTTGCAGGTCCTTGCCCGAAAGGACACCTTGCGAGCGCGAGAACATGCGGGCCAGTTCCAGCGTCTCGAAATTTGCAAACAGACCCATGGTCGTGTTCTCGGCGCCTTCCGACTTCAGGATCGCAACCAGCAGGGTGAACGAGTTGGCCCGCTTGACGCCTTTCGTCGCCCAGTGCGACATCAGCAGCGCGGCGGTAATGCCTCCCGAGCAGGCACCAACAAAGTTCAAGTCCTTTGACTTGCTGATCTTGCAGGCCACTTCGGAGGCACGGTCAAGCGCCTCGATATAGCTGCCCATGTCCCACTCCGCGTGCTCGGCAGTGGGGTTGCGCCAGCTGACGATGAAGATCTGGTGGCCTTTTGCCAGCAGGTATTCGATGACCGAGCGTTTCGGCGCCAGATCCCAGACGTAGAACTTGTTGATCTGCGGCGGGATGATGAAGATCGGGCGCTTGAACACCTTGTCGGTTGTCGGCGTGTATTGGATCAGCTCCATATGCTCTTCGCGATAGACAACCTGACCCTCGCTGATGCCAAGGTTCCCGCCGACCTCGAATTTCGACGTGTCCACCATCGAGGGCAGGCCATTGTTCTTGACCATATCCTCGATCAGGTGCTTTGCACCGTCGACCAGGTTCTTGCCGCCTTTTTCCAGCGTCGTTTTCATTGCCGTCGGATTGCCAAGCAGCGCATTGGTCGGCGCCAGGGTATCGGTGACCATCGAGATCAGCAGTTTCGCGCGCAGCTTGTTGCGCTCTTCCATATCCAGATCATCGACCCATTCGGTCATCCCGCGCGACCATGTCAGATAGGACTGCATCATCGCCTTATAGGCAGGGTTGGACGACCAGATCGGGTCCGCAAACCTCTTGTCGCCACGTTCCGGCTCGATGGTTGCCGCACCTGTCACGCTGGCGAAGGTTTCCTGCATCATGCCGAAATAGGTTTCGATCAACTGATCGGGACGAGACAGGGATGCTTTATAAAAATCCCCCAGCGCCTTGAACAGGTCAGCGGAGGTTTCAATTGCTTTCTTGGGCATCTTGCGTCTCCTATCCGATAACCATGGCCAGCAGTTCGGCGACCACAGCCGGAGTGTCAGATCCGACAGCCTGCAGCGTCGCTTCCATCTTCATGAGCTGCTTGCCATCGCCCTTGTCCTCGACACCGACCAGCTTGAAGCGCGACTGCACCGACGATCCGGCAGGAACCGGAGCCAGGAATCGTACTTTGCCCGAACCATAATTTAGCACGGCTTTTGCATTCGACGGTACCACACCCGAACTTTCCGTAGCGGCAGCCAAAAGCGACAGGGTCAGAAACCCGTGCGCGATGGGTCCGCCAAAGGGGCCGAACTTGGTTGCCTTTTCGACATCGACGTGAATCCACTGATGATCCCCGGTGACATCGGCAAAACTGTTGATCATCTCCTGGGTGATTTCGATCGGGTCGGACAGGCCAAAGTCGTGCCCAACCGCATCGGCAAGAGTTTGTGTTGAGTAGTTCGCAGGTGCAGTCATTTGGGGTACTCCTGAAATATTCGATTTGAGGTACGGCGTCGACTTTGTGTGTTGGTGGGTGCTAGACCAATCTAACCTCGGCCTTCATGGGAACGCTATTGCGAAACAGTTTGGCAGGTTGAATTGTGACGTAGAGCATTCTTGCAAATGCCGTTACGGAACAACGTTAGAAACCTCGCTATTGGACCGGTCGGCAGGTCAAATCGCCTTCGCATAAGACGGATTTCATTGCATGATGAACGCACGGCCAAACCGGCCAATGGGATCTTTGGATTCCGAATAAACAGCAACAGGGACCCTCTATGCAGATCAATGTTACCGTCGATCTTACCCCGGCCGAAGCGCGTGAACTTCTCGGGCTGCCGAATATTCAGAAACTCCAGGAAGAATGGCTGAAAAAGGTCGAAACCGGGATTCTCGGCGATGCCGACAGCTTCTCGCCCGAAAAAATCCTGAACAGCTGGATTGCCGGCGCTTCCGGAAATGCCGACCTGCTGCGGGGCTTGATGACCGCGTTTACCTCTGGCGGCAAATCCTGAGCAGAGGCCGCGTCCGATTGTCGGAATGCGGATAACACGGTCGCGCCCGCCGCCTTGAAGAAGCGGGCGCACCCAATTGGATTTGAGACGGGTCGGCAATCTGTCAGCCGCGCAGCTCACGACGCAGGATTTTGCCGACATTGGATTTCGGCAATTCATCGAGAAACGTGATCTTGCGCGGAGTCTTGTAGGCCGTCATCTCGTGGCGGCAATGCGCGACAATCTGCTCCTCGGTGACCTCGACGCCGGGTTCCTTGACCACAAAGACGCTGACCAACTCGCCGGTTTTCTCGTCGGGCTCGCCGATGCAGGCACATTCCGCAACACCGTCGCAGGCGGTGACGACAGCTTCGATTTCGTTGGGAAACACGTTGAAGCCGGACACGATGATCATGTCTTTCTTGCGGTCTACGATGCGCAGATACCCGGCCTCGTCAAAGACCCCGATATCGCCCGTACGGAAATACCCATCCTTGGTGAACGCGTTGCTGTTGGCTTCATCATTGTTCCAGTATCCGGACATGACCTGAGGGCCTTTCGCGCAAATCTCGCCGCGCTCGCCCAGGGCCGCTTCCTGATCATTTTCATCCAGCAGCTTGATATCCGTCGAGGAGACCGGCAATCCGCAGGACCCGGTAAAGGTGCTGACGCGCATTGGCACAACCGACAGCAAAGGCGATGTCTCGGAAAGACCGTAGCCTTCGGTGATGTGGGTTCCGGTCAGCGCTTTCCAGTTATCCGATGTGGTCTCGATCACTGCCGCACCGCCACCGATGGACGCTTTCAGCTTCGAGAAATCGACCTCCTTGGTCCCCGGATGCATTGCCAAACCCGCAAACAGGGTGTTGACGCCTGGGAATACCGTAACACCAGCATTCTTGATCGCCGCGTGGAAGGCGTCGATATCGCGCGGATTGGGGATCAGGATGACCCGGCAACCTACGGACAGATAGGCCAGTGATATGGTAAGACCAAAGATATGGTAGAGCGGCAGGGCCGCGACCATGACCTCTTCTTCCGGAACGGACGCTTCCGGTAGGAAGGCTTTGTATTGCTCAAGGTTGGCCACGACGTTGCGGTGGGTCAGAACCGCCCCTTTGGACGGGCCGGTAGTGCCGCCAGTGTACTGGAAGAACAGATTGTCATCCCCGGTCAGGCCAACGGTCCGATATTCCAGTTGGGTACCCTCTTCCAGCACATCAGCCAGCTTGATGGCGGTGCTCAGGCGCTGATCCACAGGCGGTGTTGGGATCGACAACCCGGCACCATCGCCGAGATCAATGGTGATTACGGTTTCGATCGGTGTGTTATCGACGATTTCCGCAAGCACCTGCGTCGAACCTGCGAAGATAAAGATCTTCTTGGCACCAGCATCGTTCAACTGATGCTCAAGCTCGCGCGGAGTATAGAGCGGATTGACATTGACCTGCACGGCACCGGCGCGAAGGATACCCAGCATCGCCACCGGGAAACCGAAAATGTTGGGACACATCAAGGCAACACGATCACCGCGTTCCACGCCCAGCTTGTTCTGGAGATATGCGGCAATGGCACGGGATTCTGCCTCGACCTGCGCATAGGTTATTTTCTGGCCAAAACACTCAAAGGCGACATTGTCAGCGTATTTTTCAGCGGCCTCTTCGAACAACGCCACGATTGAGGAATACTGATCCGGGTTGATTTCTGCGGGTACACCAGGGTCGTATGTTTTCAACCAGTTTTTCATTTCGGTTCTCCTCCTTATTGGCGCTGCTGGATGGTGACTTTGAACACGAGGGGTTGGTCACACAGACAGCTGAAACTTTGATGCCGAATTGCCGGACAGCCCGGAAACCCGGTGGCAAACGCCGTCTGCACTTAGAGTTAATAGCATGTTCTTTCGTGCCTGGCTCGCCGTGTTGCGGGTATTGCGCCCATCCCGATCTTAGGCCAGCATGCTTTCTTGCATTTCAAGAAAAAATAGCGTCAGCAGTAGAGTTCCGTAGCGTCAAACCGGGGCGGAAAAGAGTGGAACAGGTGGGGCGCAGACGCGCGCGCCAGGGCTCAGCTACTTGCGAACTCATGCAGGATGTCACCCGCAATCACTGCCAGATTTCTCTCACCCAGATAGGCCTGCGGCGGCATTTCAGGTTGTCCCTCACGCTTTGGACGCTGTTCGCAGACATATTGGATCATGCATCCCGATGGCTGTGTTGATGGCGGGGATGTTCTTGTGGACCGGATCATTTTCGGTCCCGAAATCCTGCAACTCTCCGCTCTGGGCGAGGATGCAAAGCCTTTGGCGGAGCTACGTCATAAGGCTCATCTTTTTGATCGAGCAGCCGTTCGCATTTTGAAGTATTACCTAGACGATCAAATTAATTCTTACATTTCAGCTGAGTCAGTCGAATCTGATCGCCGAATCCGTAGCTGAAAAACTGAATACATCCGTTCGAATATTCCGTCGCAAAAACACTTCTTACAGAGAATTGCGTAATCAGGGAATTGAAAAAACTGAATCTTTTGAGCGCCTCTGTTTGCGAAATTGCGCACGGTCTGGGGCATTCGAAAACGCGTGCTTTCATCAGAGCAATCGAACGAAGCTATCAGTCCGCTGCATTACCGCAAACGTACGAGTCGAACCGCTGCAGCAAGCTGGCTCAATCCCAGCGATAATTGAAACTGACGCTGATCCGCTCTTCTTCGGCCATGTTCATCGGCACTTCGTGGCGCAGCCAGCTTTCCCACAGCAGGACGTCACCCACGTCGGGCTTCATATAGATGAAAGGCTGCAACTCGCGCCGCGCCTCCTTGCGGCGCACCGGGGAGGCCATCATCCGGGCCGAGCGGGGATCTTCCAGCTTAAGCGCGCTGGCACCCTTGGGCATCGCCACGTAAGTCGTGCCCGAGATCACGCTGTGCGGGTGAATATGGCTGGCATGCATCCCGCCCTCGGGCAGGATATTGATCCACAGATCTTCCAGCTTCAGCGCCCGATCATCCAGGTCGAACTCCAGATCCTGCGCAAATGCCGCCACATGGGCATCCAGCACCTTGACCAGATCAGCGAAGATCGGGAACCGCCAGGGCAGATCGGTCAGTGACGCGTAGGAGGTATAGCCGGGATAGCCGTTTGCCTCACACCAGTCCTGCCCGGCCTCGTCATCCTCGGCGATGACGAGGCAGGAGGATTCCAGCTCGCCCGCATCGATTCGAGGGGCGAATTCGGACAGGGCGGCACGATACAGGCGGGTGACGAAGAGCGATTCAATCTGTGACATGGCGCTGTCATAGCGCAGCCTCACGCGAGGCGCGAGGGGCAGATCGCATCGCGGGTGCAGGTGGCCTGAGACGGCCACCCGCAGGATAGATTACTGGGTAATCGGCGAGCAGACCGTCGCGCCTGCTTCGGTTGTGGCAAGCTGATAGCCGCCCGGGCAACTGGCATTCCCAGCCTTGTCAAAGGTGGGCTGAACATAGACCGGTTCCGGCTCGGGCTGCGAACAGGCGGCCAGGGCCAGAACGAATGAGCCGATCAAAGCAGCTTTCAGTTTCATCGGTTGAATCCTTTATTTGTTAATTCTGAAATCCCGGCTCTGAAGGCGCCGGGCGAGAACACGTTCTCGTGAGCAATGATACATCTGCGCCGCAACCTGTCGATCTTATTCTGAAAAATCCCGCTCAAGCGGCGAAAAATCACCCTTGGACATGCCAACACCCCGCCACGCGCCGACCGATATTCGACCGGAGAGGTGGATGAATTGAACCACGCCCACTTTCTGCCTATACCAAAATCAAATACAGGGGACCCGATGCAAACGCCCCGGAAAGACCCCGCCAGGCATGCGCAGTTTCATCATCCATATGTCTTCCAGCACAGCGCGCCGCCCCAATGCAGAACTGCTGCGCACCCAGTTGCCGCAGGCGGAATGGATCGAGGCGGTAAAGGGCCGTGACCCGGCCCAGATCGCTCATGTGGCATGCCACAAGGGCAATCTGCACCGGCCGCATTATCCGTTTTCCCTGCTGCCGACCGAAATCGGCGTCTTTGAAAGCCATCGGCGCATCTGGCAGAAGATGGTGGATGAAGGGATCGACGGAGCGCTCACCTGCGAAGACGATCTACAGATCGACCCGGACAGATTCGCAACCGCGCTGGAGATACTGAACGCGGTCGCGACGCCTGATCACTATATTCGCCTGCCGGTGAAACAGCGCGAAGTGGCTGCCGAAACCCTGATCGAACGCGACGGGCTCCGCCTGATCCTGCCCAAGGTGATCTCGCTGCAATGCCAGTGCCAGTTTGTCGGCCTCAACGCCGCCAAACGACTGCTGGCCGCCACGCAGGAGATCGACCGCCCAGTTGATACATTCCTGCAGATGCATTGGATCACCGGCCAACCCGTGCATGCGCTGATGGGTACCGGCAATCAGGAGGTCGCCGCCCAGATAGGCGGGTCGACCATTCAGAAAAAGGTGCCCGCCGGTGAAAAGCTCGCGCGCGAGATCAAACGCGCTGCCTATCGCGCGAAACTGCACCTGCGCCCACAGCGATCCGCCGCTTCACCTGGCTGAAAACATCCTCGGGGTGAATAGACTACAGGCCAAGAGGGGGCAGACTACCCCCTGCCCGGTCACCTTATTGCGGCGCTTTGGTCTTGCGCAGATAGGGAAAGATCGTCTCGAACTCGCCGAACTTCTCCTTAGCTTCGTCGTTGCTCACCGCCGGCGGAATGATCACGTCTTCACCCGGCACCCAGTTCGCGGGAGTTGCCACGCCCTTGGCGGACATTTGCAGCCCGTCCAGCGCGCGCAGGATCTCGGCAAAGTTGCGGCCCACGGTCATCGGATAGGTCATCGACAGTTTCAACTGCTTGTCCGGCCCGATGATAAAGACCGAGCGCACCGTGGCGCTGTCAGCAGGCGTGCGGCCATCGGGCAGATAGGCTTCTGCGGGCAGCATGTCGAACGCTTTCGACACTTCCAGACCGTCATCAGCGATGATCGGGAAGCCGGGATTGGCGTTGCCATAGGCCTCGATATCCTTCTTCCACTTCTTGTGATCCTCAACACCGTCGACCGAGACACCCATCACCTTGGTATTGCGCGCCGCCCATTCGTCGTTCAGCTGCGCCACTGCGGAGAATTCGGTGGTGCAGACGGGTGTGAAATCCTTCGGATGCGAAAACAGAATGGCCCAGCTATCGCCGATCCAATCATGGAACTGGACAGTGCCCTGATCGGTTTCGGCGGTGAAATTCGGAACGGTATCGTTAATGCGTAAACCCATTCTAGCCTCCCATTGGGTTGAAAAGACGACTCGCGGTCACCGCAGAGCCTAGCCCCTCTGCGCGGTGAGTACATCCCATATCATTGCGCAAAACGGCACAAATCCCTGCGATCTACCAAGAGCCTTGCCCCGCGCAGGTTCGCGTGCCAGTGTGCGCACAAATATCCGACCGATTGGTCGGGTTATGCACCTCGGAGGAACAGACATGCTGGAAAAGCGCGATTTTTACATCAACGGGGCCTGGGTTGCCCCGGCCAAACCGCAGGATCATCACGTGATCGACCCCTCGACCGAGGAGCCCTGCGCCGTGATTTCGCTGGGCGCACAGACGGATACGGATGCGGCCGTTGCCGCAGCCAAGGCCGCACTTCCGGGCTGGATGGCCACGCCGGCCACTGAACGAATCGCATTGGTCGAGAAACTGGCAGAGATTTACCAGTCCCGCAGCGAAGACCTGGCCCAGGCCATGTCCCATGAGATGGGTGCGCCGATCGACATGGCGCGGACCCAGCAGGTCGGCGCCGGTATCTGGCATCTGAAAAATTTCGTGCACGCGGCCAAGGCCTTCTCGTTCGACAGTCCCTTGGGAGATCACGCGCCCAATGACCGGATTATCCGCGAGGCTGTGGGCGTGGCGGCCCTGATCACGCCCTGGAACTGGCCGATGAACCAGGTGACGCTCAAGGTTGGCGCCGCAGCGGTTGCTGGCTGCACCATGGTGCTGAAACCCTCGGAAGAAAGCCCGCTGAACGCGATGATCTTTGCCGAGATGATGGATGAGGCCGGGTTCCCACCCGGCGTGTTCAATCTGGTCAATGGGGATGGCCCGGGGGTCGGCACACAGCTTTCCGGACATCCGGATGTGGATATGGTGTCCTTCACCGGGTCGGCACGGGCTGGTGTGGCGATATCGAAAAACGCAGCCGATACGCTCAAGAAAGTACATCTGGAACTGGGTGGCAAAGGCGCCAATCTGGTGTTTGACGATGCCGATGAAAAGGCGGTCAAACGCGGCGTGCTGCATATGATGAACAACACCGGCCAGAGCTGTAACGCGCCCGGTCGTATGCTGGTGCAGCGCGGTGTCTATGATCAGGCGGTTGAAACAGCCGTTGAGGTCGCGGCGAAAGTCACCGTTGGCAGCGCATCGGACGAGGGCCGCCATATCGGGCCGGTGGTCAATCAGGTGCAATGGAGCAAGATCCAAGACCTGATCCAGACCGGCATCGACGAAGGCGCGCGGCTGGTCGCGGGCGGGACCGGGCGGCCCGAAGGGTTCAACAAGGGGTTCTATGTCAAACCAACGGTGTTCGCCGATGCCAACAACCAGATGACTATCGCACGCGAGGAAATCTTTGGCCCGGTCCTGACCATGATCCCCTTCGACACCGAAGAAGAAGCGGTCGAGATTGCCAATGACACGCCCTATGGGCTGACCAACTACGTGCAAACCAGCAACCCGGAACGCGCCAACCGGATGGCGCGTCTGCTGCGCTCGGGCATGGTCGAGATGAACGGCCAGTCCCGCGCCGCCGGGTCGCCCTTTGGCGGCATGAAGATGTCAGGCAACGGGCGCGAGGGCGGCGTGTTCGGGATTGAGGATTTCCTCGAGGTGAAAGCAGTCAGCGGCTGGACTGCCGAATGACCATGTGAAGCCGACCAAGGCGGTTAAGTCCGCCTTGGCCAGCCTTTCCCTTAGACGTTCAAGCCGGGCGCACCACCAGTTGTGGCTGGCCATCAGAGGTCCGCCGGGTTGAACGCCCGTCCCATCCGATTTCGCCGCTGACACGCTGCCTGTAGGACGAGAAGGTGTCAAAACGCACCACGTCGACCGGTTCATCGAAATGCAGTGTGATCCGGCGATGCCCGCCATCGCCGATAACAGTCAGTCCGCGAATTTCGGCGACGAAGGGCTGGCCCAGATAGTGCCCCTGAACCCTGTCACCGACCCGCAATTTCAGACGATTGCCCGCCAGCGCGCAAAGCGTGTTCCAATCACGCGCGCCATGTTGACGGGCGACAAGCTCCAGTGTCTGGCTATGCGACAAGGGTGTCCCGGCCTCGCGCAAGCTTTCTCGCAGGCGCTTGGCCTGTGCCTTCAGCTCATCAAGTGAAGCGATGTTGTTGTCAGTCATTTCTTGCCTCGTTTCCTGCAACGGGCGCATCTGAAAAGACGAGGCTCGCACTGTCGTCACTGCGCCGGAAAGTGGCAACAGATGATGTCGTATCGGGTTTCACCAAAGCCCAAGGGCCGCGAGCGGCAGGGGACCCGAACCTGTGGACCTCGTAAGGCCCACAGGTCATGTTTGTCAAGAACGCGGCCTGTGATCAGGCCATACAGATCCGCAACCGCTTAGGCTCCAGACTCATTGATTTACAGCCAGAATAGGACTGTAGCAGCGAGAGCGATGGCCGAGAGGAATACCTTTGGGCATCTGTCATATCGGGTGGCGACGCGCCGCCAATCCTTCAGGCGTCCGAACATGATCTCAATGCG
>NZ_JBGRUO010000030.1:0-50571 GCF_041537905.1 Ruegeria jejuensis
TCTGATCCGCCCCGTGCACCTGGAAAACGTTCTTCGCCAAATCCAGGCCAATCATGCTAATCTCATCCATAGACGCCTCCATTCAGGTTGTTTGTAAACCCACAATGGCACACCAAGGCCAGCGGGGGCGTCTACACCTTCAGAGCCGTTCGACTGCGCGCACGCCGAGGTAATTGGCGAAGGACATGACGTAGTCGATGGAGGTGCCGTTATACTGGCCCATCGCCTCGCGGTAATAGCCAGAGCTGGCCTTCATCACCATGGAATGAAGAATGGCCGTGAGCGGGTCCCAGGCCGCAAGCCAGACAAAGCCGCCAAAATAGCCCTTGAGAACCGTCCAGACCAAAGGCGTCATCATCAGAACCATAGCGATCGGGAAGGCAGCGTAATAGAGCGCCTCAAAGACGATTTTCAGGAGCGGCACCCATCTAAGCGCGCTGATCCCAACGGCGCTGTAGCTGGCAGACGTTTGGGCCTCGGTCCGCGCCGCCTGATAGGCTGTCATCGCCGCGTTATTGCCAGATGACGCAATGAGGCGCTGGATGGAATCGTCCATCGCAATTAACAGCATCGATTGCCTTATCGATGTGACGGCCGTCGCAGAGGTACTACCGATGAAGTTTTGAAACTGGCTGAGGGTGCTCCCCATCTTGTTGCCCGCTGCTACCAGGTTGAGAGATGGGGTGCCGGCGTATTTTGCAGCGGCTTTCTGGAGGAGGACCTTGTTGACCTCCTCCGTGATACGGTTCTGGATCTGCGGCCAACCATCGGTGCAGGTGGTGGTGGCATCCAGAACAGGGTCATAATAGGCCAACGAGAGTGGAACATTGTTGGTGATGAAGGAATTGAGATAACCTGTATTTGCCAACCGGCCCGTTGGAACGATGCCGACTAGGGAGCCGTCCACAATGCAGTTTTCCATGAAGTTCACGAGACCTTCTTGAACCAGAGGTGTGACCGCGCGCCATCTGGTCGACTGGCTCAGGATCGTGGCTCCAAACATCATGCCGGAGCTCTGGTATGTGAGGTCATCGGGTGCTGCGAGAAGCGTTTCCATCGTGTCGGTCAGCGCGTCGCTGGTGCGCGACGTGAGCGAGCCGACAAAGGCAACGGACCAGGGCACGTTGTCCACGATACCGTAAATGCCGAGCGGCACGGTGGAATCCATGACGATCACTTTTGCCTTGGGACCAACGCCAATCCCAAGCACCAGTGCGGTGCCCAGAAAATAGGTCAGCGCGGAGCGGATCGAACCAAACAATGCAACCTGAAAAGCCGCTACAAGAAGACCCGCAACAATTCCGCCATACAGAAGGGCGTTGAAATTCGCAGAGGAGGTGAATGCGGCGAGATAGCTAAAGATGTCGTACAGGTAGTACCCGCCGCCAACAGTGTGGATCTCAAGCTCCGGCATCACTGACCCCCTGAGTTGGTCAGGACGCCGGCAAAGATCGCGTTTGTGGACGCTGCCAACTCACCCTTGGCGAGTTTCAGTCGATCAAGGTTGCTCAGGGCTTCTGCGTATTTACGCTGCGCCTGTGCCCGGAACTGCTGGAGAACCTGTCTGGACTGGCTGACCTTTTCCTGGAACTCGCGGTTGATATCGCCAGCAATGTCCACATTGGCCGCGCTTGTCAGGATCTCGTCAACAGCCTCATCAATATAGGCCATCGCGAGATCCACCGCGACAAGCTCAGCCATGTTGTTGATATCATCCTGGACGAAGCGGTACTTATAGCTCTTCGCGGTAACCAGGTGATCATAGATCGGGATGGTGGTCAGGTTGATCAGCGCGATGGAGGCGGCTGGTGGAGCCGTATCGTTGCTGATCGCGTCGGAAAGAGCCTGAATAGCGTCAGCCGTCACCGCAAACAACGCATTTGCCCGGACGAGGGATCTGGGGCCTGAGGTCGGGTTCAGGCATTCGTTTACCTCGTCACACCTGAGGACAGTAAAATCGCCCCCTTCCACCAGAGCGCGCGCCATCTCGGGAGACAGCGCTTTGGGTGGGATCGTTCTGTGTGTTGTTGGGGAATCGTCATCTGATCCGGCCACTGTGATGATTGTGCCGGTAAGCGTCATGAAGTATTCCGCGATCCTGCGATTGCTAACCAGAAACGCGTTCTTCTTTATGGCGCGCCAAGCGTAGTTGACGTTGGTGGGCACCTGGTCCGCAAGCTCCCCTGTTGCGCGGCCAATCGTGTCGCGGTGTTGACCACCGGTCCCGCAGCCATGACGCGCGGCAACGCGGTCGGCAAAGAAGCCGGAATAGCCACCAATAGTCTGGCACACATGCTGGGAGGCACCTTCCATCCTGGGCCAGAGCGAGCCTGTGAGCAGCTGGCCCGCTTCGCAGGAATTGATGTTGGCGGCATTCACCTGTTGGATCAGATCGCGCAGCTTGGCGACGATTTCCTGAACCGCCGGAGACAGGCTTTCCAGAGCCAGCTCAAAAGCGAAGCCGGCTGCATTCTGCATGATCGCTTCCATCAGCGCGATCAACTCTTCCTCGGTGATAAAGCTGAAGGCACCACCAAAAATGTCGATCCCGCCACAACCGGCACGAATGCTGGGAAGCTGAATTGCAGCAAGCTGGCTGTTGCGGGGTTGTGTCCGAAGATATAGGGAGCCAAGCGTCGCATATCCGGCCTGCTGGCCCTGATAGGCGGTGGGTTTAGTGACGTTCACGCCGCCGCCTGTGCGTTCCCAAAAGTCCCGAAGATCGCCACCGAGATCCTGAGCCATGGAAGGAAGTCCAAGAAACACCGCGAACACGGAACTGAGCAGGAGGTGTTTCATTGACTTTCCTCTTTCTCAGCCGCCCAAAGCGGGGGTTTGCGGACTTCATCAAGAACCAAACCAACAAGGCTGCCAAAGTTCACGGCAACGTTTTCGGTTTCGCGGCGCGAGAGCGAGTGGCCGATCTCCAAGGGTGACAGACCGTGCTGCAAAAGCAGGGAGATCAGGAAGCACACGTCCTGCATGTGATATTCAAGATCACTGCCTGACTTGAGACCGGCGCTGTAAAACACTTCTCGCGGACGGGCTGTGTCCTCGGGGTGGTACCCGACGGACAGGTGAATGGTTTGATCGCGCGGGATCATGACCTTCCGGTTTTTAGTATGCCGGCGCGTCGGAAGCGGCTTTCTCTGGTGAACGGTCATTGAAAACGTCCTTGTGGCAAATGGGGAAGGTCGGGCATTGGCTGATCGCCAAGCCAGAGCCAGGGGCTATAAGCCCCCTCCTCTGCCGTCGCATGCAGATCCGCGATCATTTGAGCGCTGTCGCTGATATCCGACACGAAGAGCGAAACCGGATTTTGAAGATCGGTGAGAACGCAAGACGCGATCGGCGCGTCAACATCGAGGTTGAACCGGAGTGACTTGAGAAAAGCGCGCTTGCTGGCGGTAAGGGTCTGCAGCAACTGGAATTCACGCATATGCTCGAAAGGGATCCAAGTCTTGTTAACAAGCATCAGGCCGATCTCCTGAAGAACCGGATACCCCTTGCGCGCGATCGAGAAGGTTGCGATCGCCATGATGTGCGTGTCACCCGCCATGTCGGCGAGCATCAGTTGATCCGCAAACACCTTTTCAAATCGTGTCGTGAGATCATCGTCGGCAAAAAATGGGCAGTCCGGGATCTGCTTGAACAGAAACTTCGCCCCAAGCCGGGTATGCTCATGGGTCTTGTATTCAGCAACGAGGATGCCGAGTGGCGCGCGTCCGGTTGGACGTCGCAGCGACCGGAAGAGCCTTTGGCGGCGCGCGGCATGCTCGGCCTTGGTGTCCAGTTTCCACGGCTCGGGAATATAGAGGATTTCAGCGAGGTTTTTGGACTTGGCAACCTTGCCCTGGGCCGCATCATTTACCGCACGATGCACGACGCCCCACCAGCGCTTGCCCTCCATCGCCGGAAACCACTTCACCAGCTCGGATTCATGCCAGAGATAATGCAGCAAAGCCGTGAGGCGGAGTTTCTTCGGCGCAACCTTGGCTTCCGTCGGTTTTTTGCCGGACGGCTCGGGAGGGGCCGCCCGCATCCCGCTCATCATCAGCGGAAAATCAATGCGCAGTGAGGTGATGCCGGTGTCAGCCTCTTCCTTGATCGCGGACCCCTGGACCTGCGAGAGACCGGACAGCTCATCGGGAGGAAGGAAAGATGCACAGCCAGGGGCATGTTCGTCACCCGTTGATGGCATCCGTTTGACGATGAACCGGCCATTGACGGCAGCGACATACATTCGAGGACGCGGTGAACAACATCCGCAGGTGACGCGTTCCCGGTTGCGATGGGCAGCGGCAAGCGCCTTCTGTCCCGTCTCGCTTGTCGGATCGATCGCGGTGTTGCCGATAAAATAACTCATACGATCCCCCCCTGATGATCAGGGTTTTCGGGACCCGATCCGGTCTCGCGAGGCTCAACTTCCTCTGAACTGTCGGGCACGAAGATCGCGAAGACGAGACTCACCACACCGATCACAGAGCTACCGAAGCCCCAAAACAGGAAAGGCAGGCAAAGGTGGAAATCTTCGGGCATCAGACCAAGGGCGAAGGCCGCTAAACACGCAATACCTGCAACAAGAGACCAAAGACCAAATGAAAAATCGGCAAGTTCGAAGTCCTTATTCATATCGCTCTCCAATCGGGATTTCGCGCACCACGCGGATGCGTTCGAGGATCTGGTCTTCGGTCAGAAGGCCGCCGCCAATGTGATCGACTGCACCATTTGTGAGATCGACAACGGCAACAAACGGGCGGGGAAACTCACTCATTCCGAGGCTTTCCAACTGACCGCTATCGGCGACAGCATCAGGGAAATGCTCGATGGCGCTGCCATCGGTGGAAACGGCCAGGATCTCCACTCCATACTGCTGGCGCATCGCGTCCAAAATCTGGCTTTGTGCGAGGCAGACCCGGCAATAGGCGGGATCATCAAAGACAAAGATCAGCGTGGCGTCCTCGGCGGCGCGTTGCAGAGCGGCCCGTTCGGCAAGGTTTTTCTGATCCTGATAGATATGCGTGCCCATCTGGGTCAGCGGGCGCTTCACGTTTGCGTCCAAATCCGGGTAACTGAACAGAACCCGTTGCCACACGGCGGTGAACTTCTGCGCCATGACAACCATTTCCCGGTTCACGCGCATATAGGCCTGCAGGTTTTCCGGGGTCGGTTCGAGAATGGCGCGGTGCTTCAGCTCATTTGCATGTTTGCGATAGGCCTCGATCTGTTCCGTGGCTGTCAATGGCTTGGGGTCCGGTTCGGGGGCGGGCTCAGGCGCTTGTGTCGTTTCCGGTTCAGGTTCGGGCTGGGGTTCGGGGTCCTCTTCCGGTTCCGGATCGCAATAGAAATGCCAGCCTGTGACCTCATCGCCATTGCAGAACAGTCGCGCCTCGGCGCCCTGGCCGAACAGCGTGATCAAAGCGGTTGAGATCAGCAGGCCCCGCATCAGTGAACCTCTTGCGCCGCCGCCAGAATGGCGTTGCTCACCCGCTGCGCGTATTGGCGCGCGTTCTTGTAACCGACGATCTCGGAAACGATCCTGCCGGCTGCGTGCGAATAGATCAGCGTCGTGGGGAATTGCTGAACAGCCGCCGCGACCGGATGCTCGCTTGCATCAACCACATCGGGGAAAGGCGCGATTGGCCGACCATCTTGGGATGCAACAAGAACAGGGATTGCGGCACCATCAACAATGGCGGCCAGGACGGGCGCGGCTGAATGGCACAGCGAACACCAGGAGGCCCCGATCAGGATCACGCCGATGCCGGGAACCTCGGTTTTGGGGGCCTCGGCAAAAGCTGCAGTGCCGGCGATCAGGCTGGCGACCGCAGCACTCAGGAAAACGCGTCTCTTCATGGGGTTTGGTCCTCATACACTTGCCGGGCATCCGTATCGGCGGACGGGTAATGGGAGTTGAAAAAGTCCTGGATGCCGCTGGAGACGGGCAGCTGTACATCGGCCATGATGTCGCCAAAGACCGGCGAGAAATCCATCTGGTCCACATCGACATTGGCGATGTCTTCGATGGTCACAAAGCTGCAATTGGGAATGTTCGTGTCGCCCCAGGACTCATTGGTCTGCTTCTTGAACTCTTCTATGAAGACGCGGCCAAACTTGGAGTTATAGGTGCAGAAGTAGTGGCGTTTCTTGATGCAAGCTCCCAGAACCTTTTCCTGGCAGCTGACGCCAATGTAGTGGGTGGCGCCGGCCTGACGCTTGTCAGCAAGGATCTCGGCGGATTGAGGGCATTGGGCAAGGTTCGTGAGAATGCCGCCGTCGCCACAGCAGTCGCGCCCCGGTGCATCCGAACAGGTCATTTCGGAGCCAACAAAGAACCGAACCTCGTTGGGGTCTTGCGTGTTCTGCGCCCGGAATTCGTTCTGCAATTGCGCCAGAATGTTCAACCAGGCTGCAGAATTGCCAAAATCGTCGGACGTTTCCTGTTCAACGCCAATGCAATTGTCCCCAACACATACATTGATCGGCTCACAGGACGTTTCCAGGGTGCCAGGCTCTTCGCCACACTGGTAATGAAATTGCCGGTTGGAGCAGACGCCGTTTTCTTCGGCCATGCAGCTATTGCCGACAAGCTGACAGGTTGGGTTGCTCTCAAGCGGACCACAATCGTTGTCGCCTTCTCCGGGCACGATGCAGCTGTATTCGCGCTCGCGCCGCCACCAGTTCCGGAAAAAGTCCCTGCGGTTGATTGTGCGGACCTCCGCGCCCTCAACCGTCACGGTGTTGCGAAGCTCGCATTGGGGGTTGTTGTCATAATCCGTGCAGGTGTTGACGATAGTCTGTTGAACGGGCCCGAATTGCGTATCCGTCAGGATAGCCGGGCTCATGTCGTCGTCTTCATTGAAACAGGAATACGTGAAGCGCGTTTGACGGCAGGCCCCGTTCTCATAGTCAATGCACTCCTCCGTCAGCTGGGTGCATTTGACACTGAGGGAAACACTCCTGCACTCATTTACAGGATCGGTATCGACACATTGCTGTGTACCTGCCTCCCGGACGCAATGAGAGGCAAGTTGAACGCCGCCGGCGTTGGATGTCCCATGTTCCAAACAGGAGTAAACTGCAGGTTGGCAGTTGATGTCAGCCTTGAGCGAAGTGCCGACCGAGAGGGTCAAAAACAAAGCGAGCGAAAAGTAACGGATCACTGACATTGCGCATCCCCATTGTTCTGGAAGCGATCACAGCAAGCCCCTTCAAACTCAAACGTAAGCTGCGCTGATCCGGCCTGCGCAACGTCTGTCTCGTAGACCACCCTGGTGGTGAGATCCGTGGATATGAAGCGCCGGGGTCCGACAGGGCGGGCATTGGCAAAGGTGTTGAGATCGAGAAATGTCAGCGTGTCGCGAACCACATTGCGGTTTGCTGGCAAGGAGGCGTATTGAACGCATTGATGGAAAAGTGTTGAAATACCGTTCCATGTATAGAGCGGGCCAATACCCTCGGGCACGTCATGACCCGATTCGAAGACGGTTGGCCCGCTTCCCACAATCGAAACCCACCGATTGGTAAGCCAGGGTTGATAATAATGTGGACGCATCATGATCCAGGCTTCGGGCATATGCCGATTGTTGGGATGGGAACTGATTTTGGTGTTGGTGTAAGCGACCAGGAGCCCGTCATTGGCCACGCTCGGACATTGCGTGCCATATGGGTTCGCACCCGGATTGGCGAAGTGACCGAGGCGCGAATTGACGTAAGTCCCGACCGGAACCCCGTCCTTGGTGACCTGAGCCACACCGCGCGCATCAACCCGACGAATGCTCACAGTTGAAGGCTGAAAGCGATCCGAAACAGAGATGGAGATCGGGTGTTTGACCAGGGCGGCCCACCGGGTTCGATGAAGGCCAATCGCAGGTTCTTGCGGATGCGCAGGGGTCGGAAGCGCAACCGTGGCGCGGTTGCCGTTCCAGGTTACGGTGCCGCCCGTTATGTTGACGTTGTTGCGAATGCAGGAATTTGCGTTCGAGTTCACAACGCAGCTGTAGCTATTCGTCTTGTCGCAGACCTTTACGAAATTCGCTGTCCGCACATCGCACCGGTACGTGTCGGTACGATCGACCCAAATATTGCGGATCAGCTCGCAGGTTTTTGTTTCGCGGGCGGGCGAGCTTTCGCAAAAGAAGTCCAGCTTGGTCGTCACCGGAAGATTGGGTTCGGTGCAGGTCCCGGTCTCGCTGGTGAAGTATTTGCCAGCGATATCTTCCGCATTCTCGTGCGCCCAATTGGCATCGTCCAGCAAAGGTCCCTGGGCATCGATCTCTACGTTCGGGCGCACAATCGCGCTTTCCTCCGTCGCGCGAAGAACTCGGCCCTGATCATTGTCGGCCTGCCGTGTTGTGAGGATCCGGTCCTCAAAGGTGTTGTGGTCCATATTGGTTTCGGCAGGGGTGCTTGTCTCATATGGCGTGACCACGTCATCAACGGTGGTGGCGTTGAAATGTCCCGATGGATCTCCGACCGACCCAACAGCTACACCGGCGCGATCCATGGCGTCCTGAGCATTGGCTGCTGAGCCAATCAGGAGGGCAAGCAAACCGAAAGCCGGGAGGGTTCTATGAAGCGGCAAGACGGACATCCTAGCGATCCCCTTCAAGAAGCTGCAGGGCTTGCTCGGACGCGACATCGCCTTGGTCGGCAATGAGGCGAAGGGCATATTCGACGGGGACGTTGCCCCCTACCCTGTCATGGGGTGGAATTGGATCATCCTCACATCCTGGCGTCTCGCAGACATCGACGCTCTCTGCCATGGCAATGACCTGGGGAACGCCTTCAACTCGGAACCGCGTGAAAATCGTCGGATCGATCGAAAACCCGACAGCGTCATCAACAGAACCAAACGTCTCGCGCAGGGCTGCTTCGGTCTCATAGACAGAGTTGTTGACGAACCCCCGAAAGACGATTGGCAGACCATAGATCTTGGCCTCTTCCATCATCTGTCGCAGCGAAGGTTTGGGCATCGAAAAGGAAGCCAGAAGGAACACCGTGGCCCCCGCGTAGCGCTCTTCCTCATCACCGCCGGGCGATACCGCGCCGTCCCCTGCCCCCAACAAAGCGCGCACGCGCGGATCTGACATGGCCCGATCCCGGATGCCCTCAAATTCGATACCCGAGAAGGCATTCTCGGCAGGATCTTGCTGGACGAGGCGCTCTTTCAGCGCTTCACCATAATTCTTTGCATCATCAACAATTGTGGCAAGCGGCGCGTCGATGGGCCCGGTGGAGCCAGGTGCGTATTCGACAACGGGCTGATCGTCAGATGTGTCTTGAGCAGAGGCCAAAACAGGACACATAACAGTGGTGGATGTGAGAACAGCGATCAGAGTGCGCAGCAATTTCTTTTCCTCCAAAACAGCCAGCCAAAGGACTCGCCCTTGAACGGGAATTCGCGAAGTGAGTCGATAAACTGGTATGAGAAGCCGACAGGGCCGCAGCCAAACCGGCCCGACGTCTTGGGTCGGGGGCGTGTGACCTGCATGCGGTATTGGCTCTTCTTGATAACCGGCAGCGATTCCGTCTGGCACAGGGCGCGATCGTCGGACGTTTTGCGGGCGATGAAGAGACGGTGCATGCGCGCCAGCATCTTTGTGGCGACCACCTGGCTTGCCATGACACCGCCGACATGAGCAGCAACATCGCCCTGAATGGGGTAGATGGACCCACCACAACCGGCGCACCAAAAGAGACCATCCAGGGGAAGGTTGCCGCTTGAGGCCGCCACGCAATCGGCAGCACAGGCGGCTTGTGCGATGGGATTTGCAAACAGGATGGCCTCGGGATTGATCAGGTTGTTCAACTCGGCATCCTGCCAGAGCGGATCAATCTCGGAGATATAGGCCACGTCGAACTGAGCCGATTGCAGGCAGAGGCCGTCAACAATGACACCCAGCCAGGAAATCAGCGGATAGAAGTAGTAATGCGCCTGCCAGCGTGATCCGGTGCTGCCGCCGTTCTGTTGTGTGGCGCTGGATTTGCCCAGCGACAACAGACCGAAATCCAACTCAAACCCCATGTTCACAAAACAGCCGGGCTCGTTGGCAACGTCCACAAGCCGCGCAGGTTCCCAAAGACCAATGGCGAGCCCGGGCCGCGGTGGAATGCCGGGACAGATACAGAGTGGAAATGCCTGATTGCGGGTATCAGGCCGACCGCCGCCACCAATGCTGAGACCACCGATTGAGATCGGGAAAATGCAATCCCAGCACACTTCGGTAATGGGATTGAGAAAGCGCTTGTTGCAGATCGCGGCCGCTTCGGTTGCGAGAACCGAAAAGACAAGCGCATAGAGAAGCGCAAACCGTTTCATGACTGGTTCCCTTCGTTTTGAGGCTTGTGCTTGGGAGAGCACCAGGATGAGCGCGGTCCAACAAAGTAAGGCTGCGCAAGCCCTTCCGAGATCAGGATGTGACCGACATCAATGTCGCCAACAGAGCCGTTTGCGATGAAGCGGCCGAATTGGTCTTTCCGCGATTTGACCCAGAGCGTGATACCGCCATGTTTGGAAATCAGCTGTGTAAGGCGCTGCTTGGCTCTTTCCCCGAGGGCACGTTCGCTGTCGCACTGCGCCTGGAAGGTTTCTGGGGTGTCATAACCGGAAAGCCGGTATCGATGGCCGTTAATCCTGATCGTGTCGCCATCTACAACCGCAATTTCCTCGGTGTCGTACCAGTAGGTATTGCTGGCGGTCGTCACACGCGTCGAAACCAGGCCATAGAGAGCGAGAAGCGATGAGGACGCCATAAAGCCAACAACAAGCGCGCCAATGAGTTTGTTGGAGATCATCGGACAACAACCTCCTCAACACGCATGACGGGATCGGCGCGGCTTACAACGGCAGGCACGTTGCGCACGCCGAACCGATCCACAAGCACGGCGTTCTGATCGAAGTAAAACCGCCGCCCATGCTCACGCATGAGGCCCAGCGGATCACCATTTACCAGAACCAGAAGGGTATCCAGCTCGTTACCTCTGGAGAGAGCAAACGAGACCTGTTCCGGATCATCCCCATCGAAAAGAACGATGCGCTTGTCAAAGCGCGAATAAGCCAGGGGGTTCACCACCGTGCCTGCGCGCGCAAAGATCTGGCCTTTATGGTCGGACAGATCCTCATTCAGTGTGATGCTCATATCAACGTCCCAGGTCGCGTATTCCTCGGCCTTGCCCAAACCAGGAACCGGGCGGGGACGCTCCACATAAGAGCGGGTCGTGTTCTGCATTTCCTCGCGCATCTGGTCCAGCTCACCAGCTGCCTCCATCTCCTTGAGACGAGAGTGGATCGTATCGAGCAGCGACGGTTCGGTGATCTCAAACAGTGGCCCGTGAACGCCAAGATCTTTGGCGTGGCTGAAAGATGCGGTGGCCAACAGCAACAGCAATATGGCTTGAGGAAGTGCGAGAGGTCTGCGTATTGGTGTGCCGACCCTGCAAGTCGCGCAGGTCTTGCGGTTGAAACTGTGAATTAACGTATGTATATTAAATCTGAGAACCTGGAGTGGGATGACAACAAGCGCGCTCAGACGATGAAGGAGCGCGGCCTTGATTTTGCCGATGTTGCACATGCGGTTTGGAGTCAGGCGTTGACGATCGAAGACACGCGAAGCGACTATGCTGAGCCCAGATTTGTAACGATCGCTCCGATCCATGAGCGGATCTGTGTGTTTGCCTGGTGCTGGCGCGGCCAAAACATGCGGATCATCAGCCTGAGAAAGGCCAATGCGAGAGAGGTTAAGAGATATGGGCAAAGCAGCCGAACATAAGCCGTATATCGACGAAGATGGTGAGGTGAGCGAACTTGACGACGCGTTCTTCAAGTCAGCCGCCCGCGGTCGCCCACCCTTGCCAGAAGGTGAAAAGAAGCAACGTGTCAGCATCATGCTGGATCCCGATGTGCTTTCGCGTTTGAAGGCCGATGGGAAAGGTTGGCAGACACGCGCCAACGCGCTTCTGAGAAAGAGCCTCGGGCTGTAACCCTTCATTCCAGCCACTCCGCGAGCTTGGTCCAATGGGGGAACGGCATTTCGACGCCAACCGCCTGCACGTCATCCAACGGGATCGGGCCAATCGCCGCTTAGCGGCTGTCAAGACTGTCGGGGCTTTCACCAAAGACGAGAATGGTGCCCTCGGGCACTTCGGTGCCTTGCCAGATGGGGGCAACCACCCGACCGTTCTTCTCAAGCCCCTTCGCGCAGACATCCCGCACGCAAAGCTGCAGGGGCGTGCTGCGAACCGGATCGCCAGCAACGCCAACCACGCGTTTGGTCAGCAGAAGATCCTTACCTTCAAACCTGCCCGCAAGAACCTTCGGAAGCCTGGTTGCGACAATGGCCCCATGCCAGATCGGCTTGGGCCAGGTCACCATGACAAAACCATTGGCGGTCATGCTGTCGGTTGCATTCACGCCGATCCGGCCAGCCGCCATGAAGTAGTAGCCGGTGACGAGCAGCATCAGGGACAGGGCGAAGTATTTGGCCTTAGAATGCCTCATCACGTAGAACCCTTTCCATGACGGGAATTGTGATATCGGTGATGTCCAGATCTGTGCCTGCGACCACGTTGCCGGTGATAACAACGGTTCCAGTCTCGGCCGCAAACGCTTCTACATCGCGCTCCAGGCGCTCGTTGAACACTGGGAGGGCAGCAGCATATTGCTCGTTATCCATCCGACCATCGGCCCAAAGCACGAACATGGTCAGACTTGTATCAGGATCAAAACTAACGATCGCCGGCGCAGCAGTTTTGTGGGAGGCCAAAAGGTACCCAGCCGCAAAAGCCACCTGCAGGGTGATGATGGCGCACAGGCCGATGATCAGAAGGTTGCGCCAGCTCATGACACTTCCCCACGCTCAACAAGTGTCTTGATGGCCTGAACAGTGCTGAGGCCCTGCGACTTGTAATAGTTGATCCGTTCAACGGTTGAGCCCTTGGAAGAATACACAGCGAGCGAGAAGGGATCGAGCAGAAGCCGCCCATAGGCGAACCCTTCGGGCATCTGGATTGCCATCTCGGCAAAGCGCCCGCGCACCGATGTCAGGGACTTGAGCAACATTTTCACCGGGGGTTCGATACTTTTGAGCGCATCGATGCTTTCGGGCTTCTGGGCGAGGAAGATCCGGTAATCGGAGTTCTGCAGGCAGACCGATGCGGCGGGGTTTGCCTCATAGTCGTTCATCGACTGCGTGCCGGTGATTAGCGCACCTGTGTATTTCCGGGCCCGGCGCACAACGCCTTCAATGAAGTTCGCGGTTCCTTCGCCTTTCAGAAGATCCCAGGCTTCATCGATGATGATCGCAACCGGCGTGTCACGGGGCGTCTTGAACATGAGCTCGGTGCCGAGAAACATCACGATCTGCAGGATGGTGGCCTCAAGACCCGCCTGCCCTTTGATGTCGCTCAGTTCAACAACAGTGAATGAGGCATCCAGCGAGATATTGCCTGGCCCTTCGAAATAGTGACCGTAAGACCCACCGCGCGCATACGCATCCAGCTTGCGGACAACATCCGGGAGCCGGGGTTCGTGCTGAGCCGCCTCCAGCAAAGCGTCCCGAACGTCCGTGATCTCGCCTTCCGGCCCCATTTCGTCCCAAACGCGAGAAATCGCGGCTCGAATGTAGTCCTCTTCCACCCCTTCAACACGGGTGGACTTGTGCGCGCCGAGATCCGCCATCGAGGCAACAACGCGGGTGACTAGCTCGATCGCGTCGGTGCGGTACTCGTCCTGGCCCATCGCGTCGCCATCGAGCAGCGAAAAGGGGTTCAGGCGGTTGCGCGTGCTGCCGTCGAAGGCAATGTGCTTGCCGCCAAGAATCTCTACAGTGGTCGCAAACGAATATCCGTCGTCAATGACAAGAACGTGGCCGCCAGCAGTATAGATTCCACAGGCCATTTCCTGCATGAAAACCGACTTACCTGCGCCGGACTTGCCAACCACAGCGGCGTTGTAGTTACCGGAACTGACGAAGTTGTCCCATTGGAACATTTGCCCCTGTCGCCCCAACAGGAGCATGCCGGGTCCTTTGGAATTGCCCATCCACTCACCGTGCACGGGAAGGAAAGCGGCGGCGGCGGCCGATTTGAGCAACCGCATGCGCATTTGGCGCCCAAAATCCTTCATCATCGAAGTGGTGCAGCCGAAGGGATGGCTGGCCATGAAGAGGGGGAGCTGCAGATAGGTATCCTTGGAGAGCTTCACCTTCTGACGGCGATAGATGCTTTCGACTTCGCTTACCGCCATCTGAGCCTCGGTTGGACCGCCCCTGGCGTAAGCTACGATGGTGTAGATGGTCTCAAACAGGCGTTCACCTGCATTGACCTGTCCTGACAGCTCATCAATCTCCTGCTTTTTCTCAGTAAACCGTGGAATGTACTGCCCGAACTTGCTGTTTGCGGCATGTTCGGCCATGCCGCGCTTTTTCAGGAGCAGCGCGCCGCTCTTCTGGTTGCTCATGGACCGAAGCGTGAATGACGTGAGGACGGGACCGAGCGGGCGGTCCATGAGGCGCGGCGGGTCACCATTCAGCGCCATACCGAGGCCAAACACCCATTCACTTGGATATGCGTTGATGGAAGACACGGCAGCCGACATCTCGGGCTTGCCTGAAAACATCAAAGCCTCGCTGCTAACACGGACAGTCGCGCCGGGCAGCTGATAGTTCAGCGGCATCGCCTCGTCATAGGCTTCATCCTGCCAATCCCCAGAGCTTTGTGAGGGGCGGGCGATGTGAAAGACTTCGCGAAGAAAAGCCAAAAGTGAGTGTGGTGGGACATCCTGCGACCAGCTCACGGTTGAAAAGACGCTATTGAGCCCGGTCCTGACCGCGTTCAGCCGCTTTTCGTCCTCCATGCCGACATCGCCCTCAAGCCAGACCGCAAAGAAGATGTGCCGATCAAGAGGAATCGCGCGCGCGCCGCCCTCTTCGACGCCAAAACGAATGCTGTCGAGATGGGCGAGGCGTTGATCGATCATTTCGTCAACAAGCGCGGAGCGGCCGCGCCGTGCGCGCTGCCAGTGCTGGGCAATTGTGTCGATCGCCGGCGACGTCCAGTTGAGCACCTGGAAAAAGGCGTCCGAGGGAAGGTTTGCCGCAAGAACACCTGCGATATTCTCTGCAACGTCCTGGTCCCCAATCGCAGCGCCAACCTCGATTAGAAACCCTGTACCGGTTGCGCCATGGTAGAGCATGGTTTTGGGGTCATAGATCCGCCACGGAAGAATGTCCGAGAGAACGTCGCCTTCCATCAGCTTCGGCTCTTCATCGGTCCAGGGGGCATCGCCAAAAAGACCCGACATGATGTCTCGAATAAAGCTCATTTGGTGCGTTTCCTTTCCCTGCGAGCGGTGGCGTCGGGAGCGCGATGCGGAAAGTTGCGCCCTACCCTGTCGATGAGTTTCCAGGCCCAATCGCGTGCGAACCGCACGTACTCCTCGGGAACCCAGACTGTGACCTCGGCAAAGCCGGCCTTGCGCCTGTCACGACGAATGACCTGCATCCGCGCTGTCTTCTCGGGATGGGCATAGTCTGCGACCTGCTTGTCTTCTGTCTTGTCGTCGCTCATTTGCGCCACTTGCCCTCTTGGATGACGAAATGAACAAACCGGGCTTCGTGAAAAATCCCGCCTTGATCAAGGAAGGGTGCGATCCAAAGCGTTCCGACAACTTCGGGCGACCTGTATGCAGAGGCGTTATAGGGATGCCCACGATCGGAAAGACCGCTCACAAAGCCCTTGCCGGAGAACAGCTGCTCCTGGGTCAGACTCTTGACGGCGGTGTCCTCGGGGCGCTCTGCAACCGACGTGACACCAGATGCACCAGTGCCATCGACGGCAGCGATGGTGGTACAGGGCGAACCCGCCTGTGCCTCGCACAAGAAGTCCGTGTCGGTGTTGGAGCCGGTACAGGCTGAGATAGCCAGTACTGGTATGGCCAATAAGTGTCGTTTCATGATCCAAGTTCCACACCTTCGAGAAAGACGAGTTCGACTTTGGTGCCGCCATAGAGCGACACGACGGGCTGATACTGTTCGGCGCGCTTGATGTGATATTCGGCCAGGGTGTTCGCCGCGCCTTCCAGGCCGCCCGAGAGTGTCCCGAGACCTGCGCCCTTGAGGATCTGGCTGGCGGAGGCGTTTTCGTTGTAAATCCCGGCCGTTGCGGCGGACGAGAAGCCCGAGCCGAGACCACCGATTGCGCCGGCAATCGTGGCGGCTTTCACCTGGGGCCCTGCCCTGCTGGTCACATGGCCGCGAACGCCCTCTTTGCCCGATCCGGACATGTACCCGGCAACTTTCGTCTCAAGCACCTGGCCGGCTCGATTGATGCAGGTCATCGTAATGAGCCGCACCTTGACCCGTTCCGATGAAATGTCGCCGGTGGCTGAGCCCTGTACAGTGCATCCTTTGAGGTTCACACGCGCTGGCGAGGTGTGGCCGACTGCTGCCGTGATCGCGGGGCCGGTGATCCGGAAAATGACCGGTATCGGGTTTTCCCGGTTTGAGACGTTGGTGGCGGCATCGGCGCCCGAAAGAACGACTGCTGGTGCATAGCTGCCAGCAGGAAGATAGTTGCTGAGCGTTTTGATTTCGCGCTCTTCCCCTTCGGCATTCTTCATGGATGCAAGTGTGAAGCTCTGACCAAAGCCGCTCCCCTGCCCTATCGCATCACCCGTCCCGGCGGGTTGTTGTCCTTGAGTGGTGGCATTGCGCCGGGACGGGGTGCGCCGCTCGATAAAGTCCGATCCCGGACCGGTCTGCGCCTGTCTGCGGAGAAGCTGTTCACGCGCCGATGGAACGACATCACCAGATTGAATCGGGCCGGAGCCTACCTGGCCTTTCAACGATTCAAGCTCTTTGGCTTGCGCTTCGATACGGCCCGCCATCTGCAGGAAAACCTCCTCGTTTTCCTGGCGGCTCTTTTCTGCCTCGCGCTGTGCTTGCAGTCTTGATTGATCGAAGAGCTTGCGCTGCTCCTCCAGCTCTTCCTTGAGCGCTGTAATCTGAGCAAGCCCCTGACGAACAAAGGTCAGTTCCGGCGAGGCTGCCGAGCTACGATCCGCGATGATCGTTTCATCGATCGTTGGCTGTGATGACGTGGAGAGACCGGGTGTGGAATCAGGTTTGATGAGCTCCCCAACCAATACGGTGCCACCAATAACTGCACCGCCCAACAGCGCAAGCGCGATATACTGTTTCTTTCTGCGATCCATTTCCGCCATTACTTCGCCCTCACAACGACGACCCAGGACCGTTCACCAGCGGCAAGGCTCTTCTTTTGAACCCAGACCGAAAGAACGCCCTTGCGATAGAAATCCTGTTCGCGGACCTGTCGGGCCCCCTTCCCTGCCGACGCAACGCGCACTTCGCCGACGAGGTCGCCCATCACGTGCGACGCAACGAGCGCGCCATTCCTGGAAGAGCCAGGGCGCGGGCTGCGGATCTTGCTTCTGATTGTCTCACGGGTTGCGTTCGTGAGATCCCCGGCAAATCCGTCCCCGCCGCCAATACTTGTCCCGGCAAAACCACCAGAGTTGGACGAGATGCTTGAAATGGCCTCGGAGGATTGGGTGCCTTTGACCTTGATCAGAACCGTTTGAGTGCTGGCCCGGATCGGCAGTATTTCATAGGCTAGGGTCAGACCCTTTTCGGTGACGATATAGCCGCCCTCTTTCTCCGGCATGCCCTCAGGTCCGACATACCGGAGGAAGAGATCACCGGTGTTTTCGTCATTCTTGACTTGATAGACAGACGTTTCATCGTCATTGACGATCGACGCGATGCGATCCCCTTCGACACTGATCCGTGTAATTCCGGTGATCGACGCCTTGAGGCGAACCAGACCGTTTTCATTGACTGAGAATTTTTGAATAGCGGCAGCAGCGGGATCTACGAGCGCGACGAAGATCAGGAGAGTCGCCAATAGCGCGTTCTGGATGATCTGACGCATCATTCGTCCTCCTTGATTAGACCAATGGACGCGAGGCGGATCGAGCCAGCCTGCGGCTTGAATTTGATGAGGATGCGGCGGTCTTCGCGCGTGATCTGAGTGGTTTCGAGATACGTCGCGAGATCGCCTTCAACGACAACTTCGTAACGTTCAAAGTTGTGCTCGATCTTGCGGGGGAAAAAGACAGTTGAAATCTTGCGCTCAACAACATCGTCCGTGATCTTGTCAAACTTGGCGAGAATGCCCGCGCGCTCAGCGGGCCCAGCAAGACGCTCAAGCGTTGCGCGCCCATACCTGACGGTTTCTGGCGAGCTATTATACATCGCATAGGCCGCATCCATCGCGACCGCTTCAACATAGCGCTTGTCAACAGCACCACGGGCCACCATGCCGTCGCTGACAGTCGAAGGCACAAGAACCACCTGGTTGGATTGGCTATAGAGCTTGGCAGCCATCAGCGCGTTGGTTCCGAGCAGAAGGGCAACGGCACCACCAAGGACAATCATCGCGCGGCGGGAGCGTTTGTAGGCTTTGTCGAGGTTCTGGAAGTTCATTACGCCCTCCACTGACTGACAGCGGAGTCGGGAAACGAGCGGAAGATCGTCACTTCCTTGGGGATGATCCAGTAGAGCAAAGCAAGCAGGCCGCTCAAACCCCGTTCGCCTTTAACACGTTTCCAGAGCAGAAAAAAAACGATGCCGAGCCCTACACCAACAAACGCCTGTTTGCTGAGCAAGCCGAGCATGAACGGTATGCCCGCCACGACCGCTTCGTCTGCCGGAAAGATGAAGAATTGCGGCGGGTCCTGAAGACGTTGCTCCACCTTGATTACCTTAGCCATAACGCGCACCTGTAGAGGAGAACTCCCCGGCCCTGACGGCAGAGATCCGAAAAGCCGGGGAGTTCGTTAGATCACTGAACCGAAATCGGTGCGTGAACGTCGGACGCGATGACCATCGGTTCGAGCATTTCGATCGTTGCGGTAACCGAGCCGAAGCTGCTGAGGGTCGGAAGGCCATAGCCGAGCAGAACGGCAACGCCGAACGCTGCGACGGCAGCCCCCCAACGACCAGTGAACACAACAGTTGCGGCGGCAACGATCACCGACAGGATCAGGATCACATAGCCACCTGCCCCGCTCAGAACTGTGTTCAGATCGCTACCAAGTGCAAAAAAGCCAGCCTCAACACCGGCGTCCGTACCGGCAGCCATTGCCGCTCCGCTCGCCAATGCCACGCCAGCCGCAGTCAGGCCCGTAACGAGCCCCCTCTTCAACATGTTTCGCATTCCCACTGTTCCTTGTTTTTGGATGCTTTGGAGTTGATCGGGCAGTTGCAGTGCCCGTTTGGTCCCGAAGGGTTGCAGCCCTCGGGTTTCCGCCCTTTCGGGGCGAAACTGAATAGATGGACAAAGACACACGACCAAACCCGGCGAATGACAATCGCCTGGGTTGAGTTGTGCATTCAAGAGTTGGGAATTGGGAAACAGTTCCCTGTGTAGCCAGGCGTAGTACGGCTTGGTCAGTTACGACCCGAGTTGGGGACCTTACAAACACCGATTCCCCCCTCTACCATGGGGATACACACGGTGCTCGCGCCGAGGCCCAGAGCGAAACTCGCCACGCCAGCTGCTGTTGTAAAGATGCGATGTTTGAGGCCGCGTTGCAGGATCAACACCTGCCGATACGGGTCTCCGTCCTGTTGGTGAAGAACAAAGAACTTCCACTGACCGCTGACGACACCACGTTCGTGCGTCACCGGCGCAAGGCAATGAACCTCCAAAATGCCGCCATCTTCCAGTGCCTCGCGAAACCCATCCTCCAGTAACACGGGTGTTAGATCTCTCATGTTTTGCTGACTCCATTGCCTGAATGGAGTTAGTACAAACTCGCAGGGGCGATATGAAGTCATTTGTGATCATCATGGTGTACCGATATCAAACACGTGAAATGATATCAACATAATTTTTATAGAGACGAAGCAGTTTTTGACTTGTCTTGAGTTTTCAACACCCTGGGCCTGCACATTTGCTTGCTGGAGGCGGCCACAACCCAAGAGCGTGCGTGTCAAGTTAAGATCGCTGCAGGTAGCCAAAATAGCACCTTGGGTACCCTAGGGGTAATTTTGCGACCGCCGATCTAGACAAAGGTCATGCGTCAAGTTGATGAGAGCAGAGAAGCACGAATACCAACGAGCGATACAATTCAACTAGAGGACGAACTCCATGATCGATGTGAAGATCTTGCCCTTCAACGCAGAAGAAGCGGACCAGGAATACATCGACAAATATTTCAGACTCAGAAAACAGGTATTCATCGACAAAATGGGATGGGAACTGTTCGAGGCAATCGGGTATGAAATGGACGAATACGATTGTCACGCCGCCATATACGCAATCGCGGTGGACACGGTGACCGGTGTAGTCTTGGGTGGGGCCCGCCTTATCCGCACGACTCGCGAAGAGTACAGTTCCTCAATCTGCGTGGAACCGAACTCATACATGATCAGAGACGCCTATCTTCAGAGGATCGAAGGCATCCCAGCAAATCTCTGTTTTTCGCTACCTCCTGTCGACCCTGCCGTGTGGGAACTGACCCGCTTCGTCTCGGTTGGGAACATGAGGGTGGGCCCGCTCATTCTGACAGCGGTAAACGACCACCTTGCGTCAATAGGTGCGCGAGAATGCCTCTTTCTCGGCCCACCGACATTCATGAGAATGGCAAAAATCATGAAGTTCTCGCCCAAACCCTTGGGAAATCTTGTCGCCAACGAGCATGCTACATTCCTTGCATTTTCTTGCGAGATCGTCAGGGAACGTCCGGCAGGTGAGCGGGCAACGAAGAAAGAAAGCGCGAAGAAGACCGGTGCCTTTCCTGTGGCTGAGCTTTTTGATGTGACCCTTGAACGCGTCGGCATCGTATTCAAATGGAACACCGGCGATGAAGAAGTCTCGTGGACTAAGGACCAGGCAGGCGGCGCTGACGCGTCCAAGTACCGCCGGGTAGATCTGCCATCACATTACGCCAGCGGCCCAAAGAGTAATGTTGTCTAATCACATTGGTGGCTTGTCGCGCAACTAAAAGGTGATTACGATCTTTCACTTTGCAATTATAAGAAGTTTCCGTTAAATGACGCTACTCAGAGTCATACTCGCCGACTGATTGAGCCCAATGAAGCGGGAAAAGTTAACCAAATGAATGCTGTGATTGAAAGAGAACCAATGAAAGACCTCAGTCTTTCTATTGGTCTACCCTCGCACATCAAAGGCTACATGGAAGATCGCCAGTGGCTGGCAGTTCTAGCACCTTCTGGCTTCTCACTCGTGATAAACCACACGCCGCACGGCTCCGAGTATTTCGATGCAACCTATTCGGTCGAATGGCAGGAAGAGTATGTGAACCGGATGTACCTGTGGGCTGATCCCGTGGTTCTCTCGACCATTTATGCAGGAAACAACAACAAGAGGTGGTCCGAAATCAAGACGCCCGATGTCATGGGTGTCATGGCCTCCGCCAAAAGACATGGGATGAAATTCGGAGCTCGGATAGCTAGGCGGCGGGGCTATAGAATATCATTCTGCGCACTGGCCCGGGAGGATCGCGAGTTCACTGACGACGAGATCCAAAGTGTTGCGGACTGGTTTGACGCGTTGCTCGATAAAATCGAGACCTCTTTTGAACTGAGCGAAGGCGAGCTTGAGGTGATCAAATGCATCGGCCGAGGGATGACAAGGGAACAGGCCTCTGCTCATCTCAGCGTCAGCTACGGTGCCATCAAAAAGCGCTTGAAGAATGCGAGGACGAAGACAGGATGTTCCACTGATCAGCAGTTGGTAGCTCGACTGGTAAGACGGCTTTGAAACGTTCAGAACGCAGTTCCACAACATAATTTCGCTTACAGCAAATTCGCATGAAACAGTACACAGTCTATTGAACTAGTTGGCGGAATCGGTTGGAAAGGGTGGCTCCTGCCTTGCCTCTATTTCAGACCCCGTCGATCAGGATATCAAGCGCGCGTTTGAGGGCATCCCGCTCCGAGGCCAGCGATGAGACATGGTCCTTCAGCTCTGCGCCCGGCACCGCGGCTAGCTCCTGCACCCGAACGATCCAAGTTTGGCCCGCTACGCTCACGCGTGGAGTCAGACCGGGAAACGCGGCATAGCGCGCCTCTTCACGCAGGGGTGCAACGATGCGGGAAGCCTCAATACCAATCAGGTCGGTTTGCAGATCTACCACAAGCAGCCCTTCGGACAGGCGAAACACATCAAACTGAGCCATGCAGCCCTCCGCTCAGAACGACCGGAACCGGGCTAGAGGCAGGCCGTCGCGCTCCACCTCCTCGGCATAGGCGTCCAATGCGGCACGATTGTCCTGCCGCCAGCGCCGGTTGCGTTCCTCGCGTGCCACTTTTGCAATTGCCGCCTCCGCCACCCGCGACATGTTCAGGCCAAGCGCCCGCGCCTCGCGTGACAGCTCCGCGTCAATGGTCAGGTTCACTTTCACGCGCCCCATGTCAGACTCCGAGTGCATCCGTGTGGTATAGGAGTATAATTAATGCGTGCATTGTTTGCAAGGTTGCCTCCCTGCCCTCTCCGCTTCCGCCGTTGACACGCATCGGCCTGGACCGCTCACGGATACCTCGCTAATCGGTACTTTTCCATGCCGGCTCACACAATAGAGTACCAATTTCCTTCTACTGTGGTTGATCCATGAGTCATGTGAGGGCCGCGGGGATCAACTTAACAACAAGCCGTCCGAAAACCGCAGTCTCTGTGGACAGCCATAGGTGGCGCGAAATCGCGCGAGCCGCGACCCTCGTGGTCTGCATAGCGCTTCATAGCTTCAACGTAAATTTCGGATTGCCACCAAAGACGGTAAACCCATCTGGCGAAGCCGCTCGGGGGGGTAGGATCGAAACCCGATCACTCCTGCACGGCCCGTGATCCGTTGTGCCACCTTTTTGGCAATACGGTTATCAAGGTCCTTCAACACAGCTCGATTTGTGGTGTCTCGGATAAGAGCCTGCGTAATGACCGGAGCAAAAGAGTTTGTCGGTTCCAGAAGCGTTTCGGCACTTTTGACAAGAACGCGCGCGCGCTCCGGCGTCGCGATCCCTGCCAACTCGTTGGACACTTGATCAAGCCGCTTGCAAAAGAACCTGAAAAAGCGGTTGAGACGCTCCTGTGTCCAGCCAAGTGTCCCGGAATGGTGCGCAGCTAGACCGAGAAATTCTATGCTGGAGCGGCCCTTGAATTCAGCCCAATCCTCGAGGGTTTTGCCGGCCCCATTCAAATAACTGCGCTTGGTCTTTTCTGGCTTTCGCGTCACGCCCAGAGTTCCCAGCATCTCGTCAATAGCGGTATCCGCCTCTTTGACAACCTCGGGGTCTTTATGGGCGAACAGAAAGTCATCATTGAAACGGGCAAAGAAGGCGCCTGAATATGCTGTCATGCGAAGGTCGAGTTGATTGATCGCGAGGTTGCTTGTCACGGCGACGACAGGGGTCCCCATGGGAATACCGAAGAGGCGGGAAAACGACGTGCCATCCGGCGCTCGTGTGACCGGGCGGACCAGCCCCATTATCAAGGCCCAGGCGTTTTCCGATATGCCTGATTTGGTGCCCATATCCGCAACCCGGCGCAGCTCTTCCCAGACGATGGCATCCTTGTATACCGGGATATTCTCGCCATAGCGGGTAAAATCCGACTGCATCACGAAGAGGCCGTTCTTGTGCTCGGGCCGTCGGACAAAGCGCGCAAAGTCGGAGAGGGCCGTATAGTTGCTCAGACCCGGTTGATAGGCATAAACGCCAGGCTGCCCCATGATGCGGGCATTTTTCGACAGGACCCTTGCGATGACGGTGCCCACAATCAGGTCCGGCAGGGTCGGACGGTGGGCCGGGCGCCATTTGCCGCCATGTTCCAACATCCACATGTCCACTGGCGAGAGCTCGTATTGGCCGCTTGCCACAGTCTTTGCGAGTAGACGCGCAAGCCGCCGCCGCTTCATATCGATAGCGATATAATTGACACCCAAATAGGCCTCCCGAAAGCTCTGGTTCTTGAGCCGCCGCTTCTCATAGATATGCTGGATCGCACTTTCATAGGCATCCGGGTCTGACAGCACCTTGTCGATGTCCAGTGGCATTTCCATCGTTCTATCCGCCGTCCTTTGCCGCAAGCGCCCCTGCTTGCCAGTTGCGCAGAACCGCCGGCCAAGGAGAGCCCAGCGGCGAGCCATCGCTCGCGCTTACCAGAAATATCATCCGTATCCGCCCGTCGATGACGAGCGGATAGATATTCATGCCCCCATGCGTGACGAACGCGTCGCCTGCTTTGAACGCCCGCAATGCGATCGGCAGAATGGAGCGCAACAGGTCCGGGGAAAACTGGCTCAGTTCTTTTCTGTAGCCATGTGAGTCAAGGTCGATAACGGTTCCATTTGGCCAATAGGTTTTGAATGCACTGACAAGCGCGTCAATATCCGCCTTGTCTCTGGCGTGACGCGCAGTTGGCTTTGTGGGTTTGCCGTGTTTGGGGTGCAGTTGCTCTACCGAATAGAGAGCGCCGCCTGTGTTCGTCACCAGTGAACTTGGCAAGACCGGTTCGGTGTTCTTTGCGTCTGTCGCGAAGTACAGGATCGCGTTGTGCTGCAGCCAAGCCCAGTGTCCGCTTCCGTTCAAACGTTCGTTGAACATCTCACCGATTGAGGCTCGTGCGCTATTGCGAAGCCCGCTCACGAGACGAGCCCGGTAAATTGGCGTTTCGTCCTCAAGGTCAAAAAAGAGCGTTCCAAGATCATGAAGCGATTGCTGCACCGGTGGTGGTTTGCCGATGCTAAACCACCAGTCCGCACATAACAGGATCGCGCAGGCGAGGCAAAACCCGGCCAGAACTTCGAGCAGCTCATAAGGATCGGCAGACTCTCCGACGGCGATCAGAAAGCCTGCCGTTGCAAGCGTGACCACAGAAAGAATGACGCGCGCGTGATATCCCATCGTAAAGGCGCGCATTTGCAACAGACCCAGCCAGGCCCTCACAACGAAGACAGGCAGCAAGGCAATGAGAAAGGTCGCCGAAATATCAGGGTAGACAATCCTCGAAACTGCAAAGGACAACCCCCAAAAGATCGCGGCCAGAATGACTGCCGCCCGCGTCAGCCTGCGAAACAACAGTGCGCGCATCTGTGTGTAGAGCGGTGACAGGCGCAGCCGGACCAGATCGAAATAGAAGAGGGTCGTCCAGGAATAGGCGGCTCGGACAGCCGGAAGAATGAGGTAAAGATACACCCCGAGATGCGGAGAGTTCCAATCAGGGTGCCCGCTGGTGAGTGAAACAGACTGGCCGGCAAAGCTGCTCAGCCCCAGGATCACGAGAACCAGAACGCTGTCCACGCGAAGAGAGAGTCCGGAGATCGCAGAGATCGCGAAAGACCAAAGCGGAAGACCGGAGAGGAAGGCGCGCAGTTCTGACCAGCCAAGTGACAGTTTCGCGCGTATTCCTGTTATCTGGTACATCCGCAGCACATAAACGAGCGAGACCACAAGCGCGCAGGCAGAGGATGCCAGGATCGACACAATCAAGGCCGAAACCGGTGCAATCGGCGTTAGGGCGACCAGCACCGCAATCTGAAGAATTGTCGGGATCACCACCGACCAGAAAGACCGGTAGATCCGTCGTCTGGCATAGATACCCGAATGCAATACCTGCATCGGAAATTGCAGCGCCAGTTCAATCGTGATGACGGCAATGTAAATCGAGATCAGCAATGCGGTCTCGGTTGATCCGGACTGACCATATCTCCAGCCCGTCAGACCAAGCATCCCGATCGCGAAGACGGCACCGATCAGCATCGAAAAGACAAGCCATACCGAAATCTCGGTCCCGGTTCGGTCCGTCGCCTCCTGACCACGGAATGAACGAATGCGTTCTCGCATGACTTCCAGTGCGCCCCACCACGCCCCCCTTATCGTCAGAGCGCCCGCGCGAAACAAGAAGATGAGGATCACGCTGGATGGCGGAAGATGGGCTGAAAGAATAATGAATTCAGCGACATGAACACATAGAACCAGCACCTCGAGCACGATGAGATATCGCAACCTAAAGACAAAGTAAGGGGCTAGGCGATCTATCAGCAGGCACGAATAGAGGGAAACGAGGCGAGACTGTTTTTTTGCCTCGTTTCGAAACCAACTGTCGAGAGCTTCCAAACAAATTTCTCCTGCTTTTGGGCATCGGTGAAGCTGCGCAGTCGATTGGCGTTCGCTAGACTTGCATCTGGGAATTTGCAAGATTGTCACGAGGGATGCAACTTGGTCGCAAAGAGAGCATGGCAAACACAACCAACAAGCAGCATGAGTCTTTTTCTACCTCACGTGGGCATATCGGCGCGCTTAAGTGGTTTTGGCTTGCCTGCTTTTTCATTTCGAGCGCCGCCTTGGCGCAAAACCAGGAGGCGGACCAAAGCTTGTCCGACGAGTCGGGCTTTACCTCAAGTTGTGAGGGCTTTTCGTATTATCGTTTTGTTCAGGATTGGATACCGACGCTTTGCCTGAAAGCGGACTCAACTGCTTGCGACACTTATGACGCGCCCTTTGGCTGGGTCGTCCATGGCCTCTGGCCCGAAGTCGAGAGCACAGAGAAGTATCTTGGACAATGCAAGGGTGAGGCATTCGACGCCGGTCAACTTGATCCGATCGAAGGTGAACTCAAGCGCGTATGGCCCAATCCGATTCTGAAGAAAATCGATCTGGAAGAAAAGTACGAATTCTGGACGTGGAAGCATGAGTGGGAAAAGCACGGTACCTGTGCTGTCAAGTGCGACGCGAACGTCACTTCAATGGAGCAGTATTTCTCGATCGGCGCCAGTCTACATGGTCAGTTTGATATCGCCTCTGCATTAGAGGATGCCGACATTAACCCCAGTGCATCCGGTTCCGGGACGGTGGTCGAGACGTCCAAGGTTGAAGCGGCCATTAGAAACGCCTTCGGTGTCACGCCAGAGCTGCAATGTATCAACAATTCCGATGGGACGAGCGATCTTTTCAGCATCAGTGTCTGTATTGATGCACAAGGCCTGAATGCGATCGAATGTCCGGTTGCGTTGGATTCAACTTACGAGGTCTGCCCTGCCCAGGTGAGTTATCCTCAGCCATCCTGAATTACTTATGTGTCCGCCGGAATCGATTTCGAGCGGCGTTCGATTGTTGAAACTGAACCTGCGTTCGCTTTGGTGAGTCGCATAGCGGAAAACAGTTGACCGTGCGAAGTTCGCGCGTGAGGTCGCGAAGCAAATTCGCCAACATCGATCCCGCGCTGCAACAGCATCTCTTCAACTTCCCGCAGGCTCAGGTTGAAGCGTAGGTAAAGCCACACCGCGTGCGCGATGATCTGAGGAGGAAATCGGTGACGCTTGTAGCAGATTGATGATGACTTCATCGATGTCACCCAAGTCCAAATGCGTGCATGAGCAACCGAACGGCAGTTAACGTGACAACACCCAAGAATCCCGCTGTGCGCTTAGATCCAGATTCTACTCTAACTTGACCCAGGCCGCATTCCTTGAAGAGCTTTGCACGCACGCTGCTACAAACTTAACGCCATTGAGCCCGTCATGGACCGTTGGATAAACAACCGACGTGTCAGCTGAAACCCCGTTTCGGAAAGCTTGGATGGCCTCAGCTGCTTCTCCATAGATATTCGCGAACCCCTCCAGATAGCCCTCGGGATGTCCAGGAGGAACTCTACTTAACCGATTGGCAACATCACCAGCCCCGGCACCATTTCGGGTGATCAAACGTTTAGGTTCGTTATAGGGCGTAAACCATAGGTAGTTAGGATCTTCCTGAGACCACTCCAGCCCACCTTTTTCGCCATAGACCCGCATTCGGAGCGCATTTTCATTGCCAGGAGCAACCTGAGAAGACCACAGCATACCCCGCGCTCCGCCCTCGAAACGAAGCAGGACGTGTGCGTTGTCATCGACTTTGCGCCCCGGCACAAAGGCCTGCAAATCTGCGGCCAGGCTTTCCGCCTTCAGCCCGGTTACAAAGCAGGCGAGGTTGTAGGCGTGGGTTCCGATATCACCGGTTGAACCACCTGCGCCGGAACGTTCAGGATCGGTTCGCCATTCTGCCTGTTTGAAGTCCTGTTGCTCGGTCAGCCAATCCTGCGGGTATTCAACCTGAACCACGCGGATTTTTCCAATATCGCCGTTGGCAACCATTTCACGCGCCTGCCGAACCATCGGATAGCCCGTGTAGTTGTGGGTCAAAATGAACAGGGCGTTTGCACTTTCAGCTGCTTTGACCAGCTTTTTTGCATCGGCAAGGGTCGAGGTGAGTGGTTTGTCACAAATGACGTGAATACCGCGTTTCAGGAACTCACGCGCTGCTACATAGTGAACGTGATTTGGCGTGACGATTGAGACCGCCTCGATCCCAGATTTCAGCCGGGCTTCCCTTATCGCCATTTGTTTGAAGTCTTCATAGACCCGTTCGAGCCCCAATGCCTGCCCACTTTCAAGAGATTTCCCTGGCGTCGAAGACAATGCACCGGCAACCAACTCAAACTTGTGGTCCATTCGCGCCGCAATTCGATGAACGCCGCCTATGAAGGCGTCGTTTCCTCCGCCAACCATGCCAAGGCGAATGCGACCTGAGGTTTCTTCACTGCGTCCTGTGACCATCACTCAATCCCCAGCATTTTGCGATTGGCGGCTTCGTCTGCACCACCATCAGCGAAATCATCAAAGGCTTTCTCGGTCACCCGGATAATATGATCAGACACAAACTGAGCACCCTCACGCGCTCCATCCTCTGGGTGTTTGAGGCAGCATTCCCATTCGACAACCGCCCAGCCATCAAAGTCATTCGCCGCCATTTTTGAGAAGACAGCCCCGAAGTCCACCTGACCATCGCCAAGTGACCGGAACCGCCCGGCACGATCAACCCAGCTTTGATATCCAGAATAGACGCCCTGCCGCCCGGTTGGGTTGAACTCGGCATCTTTCACATGGAACATCCGTATTCGATCCTTGTAGATGTCGATGTTGTCCAGGTAGTCGAGGCATTGCAGGACGTAGTGCGAGGGGTCGTACAACATGCAAGCCCTTGTGTGATTGCCCGTCCGTTCGAGAAACATCTCGTACGTCACGCCGTCATGGAGGTCCTCTCCGGGGTGAATTTCGTAGCAGACATCAACTCCGCATTCATCCGCGTGATTCAGGATGGGCACCCACCTGCGAGCGAGTTCATCAAATGCCGTTTCAATCAAGCCAGCAGGGCGCTGCGGCCAAGGATAGACATAGGGCCAAGCCAACGCGCCCGAGAATGTCGCATGCGCCGAAATACCCAAGTTTTTCGACGCTGAAAGCGCCTTTTTGACCTGGTCGACGGCCCATTCTTGCCTGGCTTTCGGATTTCCTCTAACACTTTCGGCTGCAAAACCATCAAACGCGCTGTCATAGGCAGGATGAACGGCGACAAGCTGGCCCTGAAGGTGCGTTGACAGTTCAGTGACTTCGACACCATTTTCCCTGGCTTTGCCTTTGAAGTCATCGCAGTAACCGATGCTGGATGCGGCCTGTTCCAAGTCGAATAACCGGCCATCCCAGCTGGGAACCTGAACGCCCTTGTATCCACAATCGGCCGCCCATTTGGTGATCGCGTCCCAGGAATTGAACGGCGCTTCGTCCCCCGCAAATTGTGCAAGAAACAAAGCAGGACCTTTGATCGTCTTCATAAAATCTCCTCCCCAAAACCTATGCCTCTACGGCGGCAAATTTTCTTTCAGATAGATGTCGATACGGATACGTTCCTGCGCTTTGTTGAACGGAACTTTGTCCGAAGTCGCACGCAGTAGGCGGATAGCTGAACGAACAATGTGCCCGGTGTCTTGCGAGATCAGAGCGTCAAATGTACCAAGTCTGAGCGCTTCACGACTAAGCGGAGTAAGCTCATGAGCGATGATTACCAGATCTTTGCTGAACTTGTTCTCTGACAGAAATTGGATCAGACCTGCGTTGCCCGCCGCTGACGAATATATTCCAACAAGATCCGGGTAAGTTTCAAAGATCTGGGGCATCATGGTGTAGATCAGATCCGGGTCATCCCGGCCCTCGACAGACGCCACGACTTCGAGATGCGGAAAATCCTCAGCCACAACAAGATCAAAACCCTGGCGACGCTCCAGGTGATCACGTGCCAATCGAGAGCCTGTCAGGACCAACACCTTGCCCTGGCGATGCACAAACCGTCCCATCAGCTGAGCGGCGGTCCGTCCTGCCGAAACATTATCGATTCCCACAAAGTGGTCTCTATCAGAACTCGGCAAGTCAGACACCAGTGCGACCACCGGAACGCCCTTGTCCCTGAGCCTTTTTACTGCGTCGCGGACAGAAGGCGTTTCGGGCCCGAAAACGGCGACTCCATCAACATCCAAACTGTCGACAGCATCCAGAATGTTGACGATGTCTTGCGGCTCAAACGGAGCGACCTTCTTTATTGCAATGCGAGTCCGCTCGATAAACTGGTCACGCGATTGCTCTGCGATCTGACTGCTAATAGCCTCCACAAACTCGTTGTCCGTGTCCGGCAGAACAAAGAGGAAATTGTAAACTCGATTTCGCGCGAGGTTGGCAGCAGCAGTGTCGCGCACATACCCCAGCTCATCAATTGCCTTTTGTACTTTCTGTACGGTCACTGTCCGCACGCCGGGGCGCCTGTTCAAGACCCGGTCAACAGTCGCCAGGCTGACACCCGCAACACGCGCGATGTCATTGACAGTTGGCTTTTTCACCAATTCTATTTTGTGTTTTTGGTCTTCCACGTGATCTTCAGCCCTCGATCTCCCGCGCTAATCCCTCAAACAACAAGGCAACAGCTTCAGCGCCCGGATCGTTATGTCCAACTAGGTTTTCTTCGGGAACATAAGCTGCACGGCCCGCCTTCGCACGGTGAATATTCGCCGTGTTATTCGCACCTTCGCGGGCAGCCTTTGCCGCATGGGACAGCCCGGATGGGAGTGCGGCAAGTGCAGGTGCCAGGGCGTCAATCATTGTCCTGTCACCGACTTTGGCCCCTCCAACTTGGCTAACGCGATTCAGACCTTCCACCAAGGATTTCGGTACAGAAGCCCCGCTCGCACAGGCATCTCCAGCTGCGTTGAAAAAGATTGCGAGTATCACCCCGGAAGACCCGCCCATTGTCTGGCTCAATTCATTGCCTAGCGCTGGAAACAATTGCGTCAAATCAGCGAGTGGCATTCGGTCAAGGCTACCTTGCAATGCTCTTGCAGCAGTCGCCAAAGTGCTGCCTGTGTCGCCATCCCCAGATTTGGCGTCCAACTCGTTCAGGTTCTTCTCAGCATTGATGAGTAGTTCGGACAAACGCGAGATCGTTTCCCTTGTCGCGGGATTGTTCGAAGGAATTGGATCGATCGGAGTCAGCCCATCAGGCAAAGGTGCTACTTTTATTGAATCGATGGAATTAACGCCAGGCCAAGCCGCCAGCTCAACAGGAGCTTCAAGCGCAGACAAATCGTCCTGATCTACAGGCAGAATAGAAACAGAAAACCCGTGCATATCCAGCGATGTCATCATTGGTGCAGGGCCAATGATATGGCGGGCAATACCAGTTTCAGACAAAGCATGCGTGAGGACAGCCATTTCTAGCGGAGTTGTAGAACCGAGGTTGTTGACCAGTGCCACACAATCCCCAGACCCCACCCTTTGCTTCAGCTTTTCCACCACTGTGGACATGGCCGATACAGCATTCGAGAATTCCACCTGCTGTACACCGGGCTCGCCATGGATACCCAGGCCAAGTTCCGCTTTGCCGGGCGCAATCCTGTCTTCTTTCGGAGAACCCGGAACGGTACAGGTGTCCAGGCTCATACCGATGCTGACGACCTTCGCGATGGTGTTTCTTGCTGCGTGGCTAATGGTTTGTAGGTCAGCACCCCTTTCAGCAAGTGCGCCGGCAATTTTGTGTACGAACAGAGTTCCTGCCACGCCGCGTGGTTGCGGAAGGTCGGGCAGGGCGATGTCATCATCCACAACGACCATCTCCACCCTGCGGCCCAATGCTCTGGAGCGCTCGGCTGCCAGGCCGAAGTTCAACCGATCGCCAGTGTAATTCTTGACGATAAGCAAACACCCAGCCTCACCAGTTACCGCAAGAATGCCCGCCAGAACCGCCTCAACCGACGGGGACGCAAACACTTCCCCGCATACCGCTGCTGTCAGCATACCGGCGCCAACAAAACCTGCATGGGCAGGTTCGTGACCAGACCCTCCGCCAGACACCAAAGCGACCTTCGACTTGTCCCAATCCGACCTGTAGACAACCTTGATGTGAGGGTAGCCGTCCAGCCTGGTAAGTTGCCCTCCTGATGACGCCAGAAGACCGTCTATGGCCTCTGTCACCAAGGTTTCTTTTGTGTTGAGGAACTGGGCCATGCTTTTGCTCCTTAATTCACGCGCGCGCCAGACGCGTCAAAATACAGTGCGTTGTGGGGGCGGATTTTTATGACTTTTCCAGAGGGGTAGCCATGATGGACATCGATCAAGGTCACAACCGGGTGGCCGTTTAAGTCTAGGTGCAGACGCGTTTGATCTCCCAGATGCTCAGCACGTATCACACGCGCATCACTTCCTTCACCTTCGATGATGTTTTCCGGGCGAAGACCAATCTGCGGGCCTTTGTGATCCCCTCCGAACAGCTCGGACGGCAGGATATTAATCCGCGGCAGCCCCAACCGGCTGGCGACGTAAACACTGCCTGGATTTTCATAGATGTCGCGAGGTGTGCCGTACTGAACCAACCTGCCGTTTTCCAAAACGCCGATATGCGTCGCCATTGTCATGGCTTCGACCTGATCATGGGTCACGTATAGTAAGGTTGATCCCAGGTCCGCCTGAATTCTCTTCAGTTCCACCCGCAAATCTGCCCGAAGCTTGGCATCCAAAGAACTGAGCGGTTCATCCATGAGAAAGATCTGTGGATCGCGCACCAAAGCCCGCCCGATCGACACCCGCTGCATTTCGCCGCCGGAAAGCTCGGTCGCTTTGTTATCCATTTTGTGTGGGATCTGCAGGATTTCCGCGACCTCGTTTACCTTCCTGCTGATCTCGTCTTCCGGCGTCCGAAGGATCGGAGATCGCAGAGGAAACGACAGGTTCTCGCGCACTGTCATATGCGGATAAAGTGAGTATTGCTGGAAGACCATCGCCACATCCCGCTGAGCGGGTGTTTCAAGTCCAACGTCCCGGCCAGCAATGCGAACGGAGCCCGCATCCAGTTTCTCAAGTCCCGAGATCAGTCTCAACGTCGTCGTTTTTCCGGCACCGGTTGGACCTAGCAGCACCACGAAAGCACCGTCAGGGATTGTCATCGAGATATCGTCAACTGCGGTCACGTTGCCGAACGATTTTGAGATGTTTTCCAAAACGACTTCAGCCATTGCCAATCACCTCATCGTTCAGCGCGGACCTCAACGCCTTGCCCGAAGACTTATCAAACAGCGTGACAGTCTGGGACCGGAACTCCAGCCCCACGGTTTCACCGGGGCTGACCGTTTCGCGCGCATCGATCCGGGCCTTGAGTTCGCCATTGGGGCTTTGCAGCGTTACGATCTGGGTCGTGCCCAAGTATTCTGCTGCAAGCACCTTGGCACGGTAACCGCTTGTGTCGGACAGAAACACATGCTCGGGCCGAACACCAAAGACCAGATCACCTTCAGCCCCTTCCATCAATATTGGAACAGCCTCATCATGGCCGTTCAATCGCACTGCTTCAGTGCCGGGCGCAACCTTGCCCTGAAACGGCAGGAAGTTCATTGACGGGGACCCGATGAAGTCAGCCACAAACATGGTCGCTGGTTTGTCATATATTTCCTGAGGCGTACCGAATTGCTCAATCACGGCGTTATTCATCACAACGATCTTGTCGCCCATTTGCATGGCTTCAAGTTGATCATGCGTGACATACACGGTGGTCGCGCCCATGCGATCATGCAGCGCGCGCAGTTCTTCGGCCATATGCTCGCGAAACTCAGCATCCAAAGCGCCAAGCGGCTCGTCCATCATGAACGCCTTGGGCTCACGCACAATCGCGCGACCCAGCGCCACGCGCTGCCTGTCGCCGCCTGAAAGTCCACCTACCGGACTGTCAAGAATGTCTGTTATTCCTAGAATTCCAGCGACTTCCTCCACTTTGGCTTTTACGGCAGCACGCGGCATACCCTGCGATATCAGTGGGTAGCTGATATTCTTGCGAACATTCATGTGCGGATACAGCGCGAACATCTGGAACACGAAGGCAATGTCTCGCTCTGAGGGTGGCCGCTGGCTGATTTCTTCGCCGTCTAGGTAGATCTCGCCAGATGTGGGAAGCTCCAAACCTGCGATCATCCTTAAAGTCGTCGTTTTTCCGCAACCGGATGGCCCCAGCAGCATGAAAAACTCACCGTCTTCAATCGTGAACGAGCTTTCGCGGACGGCCGTGAAGTCGCCGAACATCTTTTTTACGTTTTTAACTGAGATCTGGGCCATTTCTACTCCGGGAAATGGCTGACGATGATGAACATGACGGTTCCGATCAGCGTGACGATGAAGGAATAGGTGAAGGCCCAAAGGACAAAGGGCTGCATCAGCATGAAGACACCCAGTGCAATCAGAATGGTCGCGACCATCTCCCATGGGCCGCGGCGGAGCCGCATCAATCCGATAAGAAAATCGCTCATTTGCGCACCGCTCCGAAAGTAATCCCGCGCAGCAGGTGTTTGCGCATCAGGATGGTGAAAATCATGACCGGGATCAGGAAGATCGTGGCGCCAGCCGCCACGGCAGGCCAATCCAGACCGCCGATACCGATAATGGTCGGGATGAATGGCGGCGCAGTCTGCGCATTCGCAGATGTCAGCAGCACGGCAAAAGCGTATTCATTCCAGGCGAAGATTAGGCAAAAGATAGCTGTTGAGGCTATCCCAGTGGCGGCTTGTGGCAGCACCACTTTGTAGAAAGCCTGAAACCGAGTGTAGCCATCTATGAGAGCGGCTTCTTCGTACTCTCTTGGGATTTCGTCGATGAATCCTTTCAGCAACCAAACCGCCAAGGAAATATTCACGCCCGTATAGAGCAGGATCATCCCCAAATGCGTGTCGCTCAGCCCAAGGTTTCTGAACATCAGGAAGATCGGGATGGCGACGGCGACCGGCGGCATCATCCTCGTGCTGAGGATGAAGAACAAAAGATCATCCTTGAGCGGAACCTTAAACCTGCTGAACGCATAGGCGGCCAGCGTACCAAGGAAGATACTTAGGAACGTCGAGCCAAATCCGATGATAACCGAGTTCATAAAACGCTCGCCGAACTTTGATGGTCCGACAATCACCATGTCGTATTGGCGCACGATCTCGTCGGCCCAATTCTGTGGCGGGTTGGCTGCCAGAAACTCCTGCGTTTGCCGCGTGCGTGTGGTGAAAAGGTTGACATAGCCTTCTAGCGTTGGATCAAACACCACTTTGGGCGGGTAGCTGATCGCATCGGCTGGGGATTTGAACCCGGTCAATAAAATCCATACCAAAGGGATCATAGTGATCAGCGCGTAGCCGATTACCAAAGTGCCGGCGATCCATTTCGAGCGGCTAGAAGGTTCGGTGACGGAAAAACTGCTCATCTCTGTTTCACCTTGTTCAGGGCTTTGACGTAGATCGACGCAAGGCCGAACACGGTGACGAAAAGGATGATCGCATAGGCCGAGGCATAACCCGTCCGCCACTTCTCAAAGGCTTCCCTCTTGAGATTGATCGAAGTGAGTTCTGTTACAGAGCCCGGCCCACCGCCGGTTAGCTGAACCACCAGGTCGAACATCTTGAAGTTCTCGATTCCTCGAAACAGCACCGCGAGCATTAAGAACGGCAGCACCATCGGGATGGTGATCGTGAAGAACTGACGCAGCTTGCTGGCGCGGTCGATCTCGGCTGCTTCGTAGATATAGTCGGGGATGCTGCGCAGCCCGGCCAGACAAATCAGCATCACAAAAGGGGTCCACATCCAGGTGTCAACGATCACGATCGCCCATGGCGCCAATGTCACAGAGCCCAGCATCTCAAAGCTCGACGGGTCTTTGCCGGTAAACCAGGACACGATATAGTTAAACAGGCCGATTTGAGGCTGATAGAGGAACTTCCAGAAGTTCCCGACGACCGCAGGAGACAGCATCATCGGCAGCACGATGATCGTGGTCCAAAGATCGTTGCCCTTGAATTTCTTGTTGATCAACCACGCCAGCGTGAACCCGATCAGCACCTGAAAGAAGATCGTCCAAAACAAGAAATGCGCGGTGGCCTGCATATTCAACCAAGTGTCCGAGTCGGTCAGGATGCGCTCGTAGTTTCTGAACCCGACATCCTTGACTTCACGCCCGATCCGGTTGGCCTTGTAGTTGGTAAAGCTTAGTTGGATGGTCCAGATCAACGGAAAGATGTTGATCGCCAGCAGTAGAAATATCGTTGGGGAGATGAATATCCAGGTGATCGCGCGGTCGGATAAGCCCCGGATTTTTCGCGCAACTCGCTCGGGCGTTGCCTGCGCAACGCGATCTACAGTCCTGTCAGACATCTCTTTGCCAGCTCTTGTTGGTTAGGACTCACGGGTGAAGGTGGAGCGAGATTGCACCCGCTCCCGCCTTTGTCCGGACTACAGCTTGCCTTCGTCTTCGAAGACTTCCGTCCAATCTTCGATCAGAAGATCAAGCGCTTCTTGAGCCGTGCCTTGGTCGGCAACCACGTAGTCGTGGATGCGTTTCTGCATTGCCAGCAGCAGTTCCGCATAAGCAGGCTCTTGCCAGAAGTCCTGCACACCACCCATTGCTTCTAGGAAGTCACGGGCAAACGGTTGGCTATCCACAAAACCAGGATCTTCCAACACTGAGTTATGTGCCGAATAGCCGCCGAGTTCCCACCATTTGGCCTGCACTTCTGGCTGCGCGAACCACTTTATATACTCTAGTGCGGCATCCTGTTTGTCAGAGTAACTGACAACAGAAATCCCCTGACCGCCCAGTGTTGAGCCTGCCTGGTTTTGCGGCGGGTTCACAAAGAAGTCGATCTTGTCACCGCCGGTATTGGGATCGGCGTAAAGACCTGGGAAGAAAGCGAACCAGTTCATGGCCATGGCGACCTGACCGGACTTAAAGGCGTCCAAGCTTTCACCCATGTAAGAGTTAGTGTATCCCGGAGGCGTCGCCGTTTTGTAAAACTCTTTATAGAATTCCAGAGCCTCAACCGCTTCCGGTGAGTTTACGGCGCCTTCCATGTCATACGAGCCCGGAGTGTTTTCATATTTGAAGCCCCAAGGATAAAGCGCTCCGGTCACACCCATGGTGATCCCTTCCGAGCCACGCTCGGTAAAGATTGCTGCCCCGTAGACCGTCTTGCCGTCGATCTCACGACCTTGGAAGAACTGCGCGATCTGCAGGAGTTCTTTCTGAGACTGAGGCTCACGCAGATCTTGTCCGGTTGCCTCTTTGTATGCAGCTTGGATTTCGGGGTTTTCAAACCAGTCCTTGCGATAGAACCAGCCGTTTGCATCGCCCATCGCTGGCAGTGCGTAGTAATTTGGTGTTCCCTTGGGCCAAGTCGAATAGGCGTAGACGGTTGCGGGCGCGAAATCGTCCATGCTGATGCCTTCAGCATCGAAGAAGTCGTTCAGTTGGACGTAGTGACCGTTTTCAGCGCCACCGCCGATCCATTGGCTGTCACCAATCAGAAGGTCGCAGAGCTTACCCCCAGAGTTCAACTCATTCAGCATCCTGTCCGCAAAATTCGGCCAAGGAACAAATTCGAAGTTCATCGCGTGGCCGGATTGTGCTTCGAATTCCTTTGATAGCTCAACAAGCGCGTTGGCCGGGTCCCATGCAGCCCAACATAATGTCAGATCTTCAGCATTTGCCTTGGTAGAAAGAGTAGTAGCGGCAAGGACCAGTGCGCTGGCCGAGGCCAGTTTTGTGTAAGTCATCCATTCCTCCCTTTTTGCGCCGTCAATCGAGGATGTGCGAATCGCGGCGTACTTCCAAGGCTATTTGAGGTACGCACCTCAAGTCCAGATATTTTTGAGGTTCGTACCTCAAATAGGTGTTCAGTCCCATACTGTGATGGGTTGGATTGACGTTGAAACGATCAGGTTCGTTTGTCCAGATTTTGCAGATGTATTCGAACGGTGTTAGGCCGTGCAGGGGCGAGTTGCATGGATCGAGCGGTTGCGGTAGTTCCAGCGTTTTCTCTGACGCGAGCGACAGTAGATGCCCCACAAATTCAATGATGCCCGCAGGGGCAAGTTCCCGAAGGCCAGGTATCGGGTCACAAATTGGTCGACGTACAACGAAAGCCTTCGACAACGTGGCGATGTGACGATCTGGATTTCAGATGAAGTGGCACAGATTTGGTCATCGCCACGCCGCAGGACACGTGGTGGCCAGGCGCGATACTCCGATTTGGCAATCGAGATTTGCCTTACTCTGCGGGTCGTGTTTCGGCTTGCGTTGAGACAAACTCAGGGCTTCATGCGGTCGATTGCCAAGCTGATGGGCATGGAGTTTGTGGCGCCAGATTTCTCGATCCTGTCGCGACGCGGCAAGGGGTTGAAGCTCGCCCAAAACCGGCGCGCTGCGAGTAAGCCAACCACCCTCATTGTGGACAGCACGGGTCTGAAAGTGCATGGCGGCGACGGCTGGCATGAAGAGAAGCACTGCACCAAGAAGGCCCGCAAAACATGGCGCAAGCTCCACATCGCCTTCGATCCGGAAACCAGCGATATCGCCGCGACTGAGTTGGCCACTGAACATGTGGGCGATGAAACGGCACTGCCAGCTTTGCTAACAGACATGGATGCCGATCTAAGCCGCTTTCCAGCGGATGGTGCCTATGACGGCCAGGGGGTGGCAGACTGACTGCTCGAGAAGTTCGGGCACGGGGTTGAGATCATCATTCCTCCGCCAAAAAACGCGGTTCACGGCAAGAATGCGCAGCGCACCACCACATCGACGTCATCGCTCAAGATGGCAGAGTGAGCTGGCAAACGAAAACCCTTAAGGCGCGGCGTTTTGGGCGGTATCATCATGCGTGAGCGGTAACCAGTTCAGACCACACAAACAAGTTGGCAATGCCCCCCTACCAGCTGTTGTACCCTAGGAACTTGCCCGACATCTCGACCTTGACGCGATCGCCCTTGGGGTTCTCGACCCGGGTGACCGACATGTCGAAATCGATGGCGGACATGATGCCGTCGCCGAATTTTTCCTGGATGATGGCCTTCAGGGTCGGGCCGTAGACACCGACGATCTCGTAAAAGCGATAGATGCACGGATCGGTCGGGACGGCCTGTTCCCAGATCTTGGTCGGGCTTTCCGCCAGCACGCTGGCGGCCTCTTGCGGCAAACCCATCGCGGTCACGATCAGCTCGGCCTTTTCAGGCGGAAACGCATTCATCCCCATGGCCGCCGAATGTGTCCACACAGGTGACATATCGATCTTTTCCGCGATCTCTTCCCAGGTCAGCCCGGCCTGCTTCTTGGCAGACAGGATCATCGCAGTGACGTCCTCTTTGGTTATCGCGGTCATTTCAAGCGCATCTTTCATCTTACAATCCTAACTCTGTCAGTCCGGGGTGATGGTCTGGGCGGGCGGTGCCCTCAGGCCAGTGAAACAGGCGGTCTTCATCCGTGATCGGCACATCATTGATCGATGCGTGGCGCACCGCCATGTAGCCCAGATCGTCGAATTCCCAGTTTTCGTTGCCATGGGCACGGAACCACTGACCATGGTCGTTGTGCCATTCGTAGCAAAAGCGCACCGCAATGCGGTTTCGGTCATGGGCCCAGATTTCCTTTATCAGGCGATAGCCTGTCTCCTTGGCCCATTTGCGGGTGAGGAAATCCTGCACTTCGGCCCGGCCCATCGGGAACTCAGACCGGTTGCGCCAGCGCGTGTCGATCGTATAGGCCTGCGCGACCTTGACCGGATCGCGCGTATTCCAGGCGTTTTCGGCCATGCGCACCTTTTGTATGGCCTCATCGTATGAAAAGGGGGGCAACGGCGCGCGCGGAGGAGTCTCGGTCATCGCCTTAACCTTCTACCGCGCGCAGCATTGGCGCTGGGTCCGGGTTTTCGGTGTCGGTATCGTCTTTCAGATCGATATGGACGGTTTTTGGGCTGTTCAGCCCCTCACCACCGAGTTGCCCGGCCAGCTCGGCCGAGCGTTGACCGAGGAACTGCACAAGATGGTTGCGGATCGCATAGTAGTTCGGATGCTCGACGATGCTGGTGCGGTTGCGCGGCCGGGGGATTGTAATCTCCACGCTTTCGGCCACCTGCGCCATTGGCCCGTTCGTCATCAAAAGGATGCGGTCGGCCAACAGGATCGCTTCGTCAATATCGTGGGTGATCATGAATACGGTCTGGTCGGTGTCGCTCCAGACCTTGATCAGCTCGTCCTGAATGGTTCCTCGGGTGAGTGCATCCAGAGCGCCAAAGGGCTCATCCAGCAACAGCAGCTTGGGTTCGTTGGCGAAGGCCCGCGCGATGCTGACCCGCTGCCGCATACCACCCGAAAGCTGGCTGGGCTTGCGGTGGATCGTGTCGCCCGCCAGCCCCACCTTGGCGAGGAAGGCAGTTGAATGCTCAACCACCTTGGCCTTGTCCCATTGCGGGAACCGCGCGGCTACGCCGAAGGTCACGTTCTTGAGCGCCGAGAGCCACGGCAACAGCGAATAGTTCTGGAACACGACGCCCCGGTCCAGGCTGGGGCCTGAGACATGCATCCCGTCCATCTTGACCACGCCCGAGCTGGGTTCAGCCAACCCGGCAAGGATGTTCATGATGGTCGATTTCCCGCAGCCCGAATGCCCGAGGATGCAGACAAACTCGCCCTTTTCGACGCCGAAACTTGCGTTCTCAAAAACGGTGAACTCGCCGCCCGTCCGGTCGGGATACCGCTGGGTCAGCTGTTCTATGCTGAGAAAGGGTTTTGCCACGAAACCACTCCTATTCGGTGTAGGCGACGGTGCGCTGCAGTAAGCCGAAGATGGAATCCAGCAGCATGCCGACGACGCCGATCATGAGAATTGAGAAGATAACGGAAGTGAGGTCGAGGTTGTTCCACTCGTTCCAGACATAGTAGCCGATGCCGGTACCACCGACGAGCATCTCCGCAGCTACGATCACCAGCCAGGCAATCCCGATCGAGATTCGCATCCCGGTCACGATGGTGGGTGCTGCGGCGGGCAGGATCACGGTGAAAGCGGTCTTGACTGGCCCCAATTCGTGGGTACGGGCCACATTGACCCAGTCTTCGCGCACGCCAGCCACGCCAAAGGCGGTGTTGATCAGCATCGGCCAGATCGAACAGATGAAGATCACGAAGATAGCCGAGGCCTCGCTGTCCTGAATGATGAAAAGCGCAAGCGGCATCCATGCTAGCGGAGAGATCGGCCGTAGCACCTGAATGAACGGGTTGAGCGCCTTATGGGCCACCGACGACATACCAATAAGGAACCCCAGCGGGATCGCGATCACCGCCGCCAGCAGATAGCCGGTCAGAACGCGGTAGATAGAATATCCGATCTGGATGCCGATCCCCTTGTCGTTGGGTCCGGCGTCATAGAACGGATTGGAGAGCTGTTCCCAGGCCTTGCTAAGCACGTCGGTTGGCGGAGGCACGCCAGCTTTTGGTTGACCTCCCCCAGTCAGCAGCTCGTATTCCGTCAGTTCTCCCGCTGTTTTCTGGGCGGGGATCGAAACCTCCCAAATCAGGCATCCGATCACGAGTATCAGGATCGAAAGCACGGCAGCCTTCTTGTTTTCGGTAAGCATCTTCATCAACTGGCCTTGATCGCAAAGCTGTCGACATAGGCTTCCGGTTGCGCCGGATCGAAGGTCTTGCCCATGATCGCGTGGGACTTGTAGGTGATATCGGGCGCGTTATAGCCCAGATCGGTCATCACCTTCTTGGCGTCCGCGGCAAGATAAACCTGCTCGGCCACCGCCTTATAGTCCAAGTCGCCTTCGATATAACCCCAGCGTTTCATCTGGGTCAGGATCCAGACCCCCATCGAGTGCCACGGGAACGGATCAAAATCGATCCGGTCAGGCACGCGCTGGACTTCGCCCAGACCGTCAGCATAGGTCCCGGTCAGCACCTGCTGCACCACCGTTACCGGCTGGTTTAGATAGTTCGTCGGCGAGATCGCCTCGGCAATTTCCACCCGGTTGTCCGGGTTTGACGCGTATTGCGTTGCGTCGATGATCGATTTCAGCAATGCACCATAGGTGTTGGGCAGGTCGGTGGCAAAGGAGAGCGGCGCGGCAAAGGCGCAGCAGGGATGCCCTTCCCAGATCTCCTTGGTCAGGATGTGAATAAAACCGATGCCCTCATAGACGGCGCGCTGGTTGAACGGGTCGGGCGAGAGATAACCATCGAGGTTGCCCGCGCGCAGGTTGGCCACCATTTCCGGTGGCGGAACCACGCGGATCTGAATGTCTTTGTCCGGATCCAGCCCAAACTCGGCCACGTAGTAGCGCAACAGGAAGTTGTGCATGGAGTACTCGAACGGCACCCCGAAAGTGAAGCCTTTCCACTGTTTGGGGTCGCGCTTGTCCAGGTGTTCATTCGACAGGACAATGGCCTGACCGTTGATGTTTTCGACCGCAGGCATGATGTACGGCGTGGCGACCGATCCTGCGCCCAAAGTCATCGCCAGCGGCATCGGGGTTAGCATGTGTGAGGCGTCGTATTCACCCGAAAGCGACTTGTCGCGCGCCACCGCCCAGCCGGCAGTCTTGATAACCTGCGCATTCAACCCGTGGCGTTCGTAGAAGCCCAAAGGTTGCGCCATAATGATCGGCGTGGCGCAGGTGATCGGCACAAAGCCGATATTGAGATCGGTCTTTTCAGGCGGACCCAGATCGTCGAGGATCGCCGCCGTGGCCTTTTCCAGAGGGAACACTGACGCCAGCGCCGCCGCCGCCGTCGTCCCGCCGATCATCCCCATGAAGGACCGCCGCCCGATATCGCTCTGACCAAAAACCGAGCGGACAATCGCGCTTTCCACCGCGCGTTCCATCATCTGCTCAGAGGACATTTGATGCTGTTCGACATGGTCGCTGTCGTGGCCATGACCCGCAAGGCATCCGTCACAGCCGCAATCGGCACCATGTCGCAGATCGGTCTTTTCGGAAAAAGGGTTGCCCAAACTTTTTATCGTCATGTCCATCTCCTGTCGTCTTTTAACGTCAGGTTGTCATGCAGATCGCGACGAACATAGACCGCCTGCATTCCGACCAGAACCGGCACTGTATTGAAATAGTTGACTATTTTTTGAGCGATTTTTACGAGTTCTCGTAAATTACGGATTTTCGTAGTGGTGGGTCGGTCAGATTGCGAAATGATCCGATCATGCTTGATGCCGTAGATTCCACCCGACTCGTCAAACACAACCCATTGCCAACCGTTCTGCTGGATACAGCCAGCGACAGCATCCTTGCAGCCAATCCGGCAGCGCAGGCTATGTTTGGTGCCGCTGCTCTTGAGGGGGCATTCTCCAACATGCTCCGATCAGATCATTCATGGACTTGCGTCTTCTTCGACGCCGTGGCGCACTTTGGATCTTACGTGGACCGCAAGCTGGTCCTTGCCGGACAGAACAGAGAACCGCTGCACCTGCAAAGCTATGGCGTGCAGTATGCGCGGGATCGGGTTCTGCTCAGTTTTCTGGACCTTGAAGAGCACAACCATCGCAATCGGGTCGCCGACAAGGACGCACACCAAAAGGCTGGGTTGTCACAATGGAAAAACATCTATTCTTTCTTTCAGGAGGTTGAGGCGCAAAATCACCTGATCCTCGAAGCCGCCGGTGAAGGCATCTATGGCATCAATGCCAAGGGGCAGGCGACGTTCGTCAACCGCGCGGCGCAAGAGATGCTGGGATGGTCCTCTGATGATCTAGTTGGGCGCGAGCTGCATCCGATCATCCACAATAAGCATCTGAACGGCGATCATTTCCCGGCGCATCAATGCCCGATCTATGCCTCCTTTCGTCGCGACGAGACCATGCGTGTGGATGACGACGTATTCTGGCGCAAGGACGGCAGGCCGATCATGGTCGAATACGTGTCGACCCCGATCTACGATCACGATGTGCTTGCCGGGGCGGTGGTGATCTTCCGCGACGTTACAGAGCGCAAGGAAAACGAGCGCAAATTGCGCGAGGCGCTCGCGCAGGTCGAAGAGTTCAGAACCAAGCTGGAACAGGAGAACGAGTACCTTCTGACCGAGATCCGCACCGCCCGGTCCCATACCGGCGTGGTGGGAGTTTCGTCAGCCCTCAAGGCGCTTAATTCACAGATTGACCTGGCGGCGCAAAATGATGCCCATGTTCTTGTCTCCGGGCCGCCGGGATCGGGCAAAAGCCTGACCGTTTCCGCGATCCACGAAGCCAGCAGACGCCATCGCCGCCCCCTTGTGCGGATCAATTGCGACGAGACAAACAGACAGCATCTGGAGGCCGAGCTTTTTGGCCACAGACGGGGCGCCTTTCCGGGTGCCACCCGTGACGAAACCGGCAAGGTGCTGATGGCCCACAATGGCACATTGCATCTGGACGAGATCGCCGATCTGCCAAAAACCGTGCAGGCCAAGCTTCACGACGTTCTGAAAACCGGCTATTTCCAAAGGCTTGGTGAGAGCAGGCAAACACCGGTATCCCTTAGCGTTGTTGCAACCACGTCCCGTGACCTGCTGACCGAAGTCCGCGCGGGCCGATTCCGGCAAGATTTGTATTTTGCGCTCAACGTCTTTTCGATCCGCTGCGAGCGTCTGTGTGACCGGCCCGAAGACATCCCCTACCTGGCGAAACACTTCCTTGATCGCAGCACTCGACGGCTGCGATTGCCAAAGACCCGCCTCACCCGGCTGAACATCGATGTCCTTCAGCAATACTCGTGGCCGGGAAATGTTCGGGAATTGGAAAACGTGATCGAGCGCGCAGCCATCCTTGCTCAGGGCGGGCGGCTGAAGTTCGATTTCCAGCTTTCGGAAAGCAGGGCCGATCCCAGGTCAGACGTTGTTCTGACCATGGAAGAGCTCCGCGATCTCGAGAGCAAGAACCTCGAAAACGCCTTGCGGCGGAGCAAGGGAAAAGTGTCTGGCGAGCGCGGCGCTGCCGCCATGCTTGGTGTCGCGCCAACAACGGTCTATTCCAAGATCAAATCACTTCGCATTGACCCAACACGTTTCAAGGGTACTGTCGCAAACTTTGGCCAGCCTGTTGCACGTTCCTGAAGTTTGATCCAACTGGTGGTCGGTCTGCTGCATTGTTTGGGAATGTCCGGTGATCGAGTTCAAAGGTGCACACTTTCCGCAATCGGTGATCCTGTTCGCTGTCTACTTCTATGTGCGCTACGGCGTCTCCTACCGTGACCTGGAAGAGATCATGGGAGAACGTGGGGTATCGGTTGATCACGCGACGCTGAACCGCTGGGTTGTGAAGTACGCACCTTTGGCCGCCCGTGCGGCTCAGAAACGGAAGGCCAATACCGCTGAATCCTGGCGCATGGATGAGACCTATATCAAAGTTCGCGGTGAATGGGTGTACCTGTATCGAGCCGTCGACCGCGACGGGCAAACCCTTGATTTCATGCTTTCCGAGAAGCGAGACACCAAGTCTGCAAAGAAATTCTTCGCCAATGCATTGTGCAACAATGGCATTCCGAAACGGATCACCATTGACAAAAGCAGGAGCAACGCAGCCGGGATCAAAGAGGTCAACAAGCTCTTCAAGCGATTGCAGATACCGGTCAAGATCGACACTGTCAGATCAAAATACTTAAACAACATTATTGAGCAGGATCACCGCTTCATAAAGAGGCTCACGAGGCCGATGCTCGGCTTCAAGAGCTTCGCCTCTGCTGCCGCGACACTCGCAGGCATTGAGACCGCCAACATGATCCGCAAGGGGCAGCTCGGACTTTCGACAAGCGGATTCCGTCAATTTGCAGAGCTCGCTGGATAACAACCGCCTGCCAATGCGATAGCTCTTACCGACGCCAGAGTTTGCGACATGTATGGACATCCCCCTTTGGGCAAGAAGAATCTTTGGTTGGCAATTCGCGTAGTCGGGTGCTGACATGTATGCGGCCTCCTAGTGCGGCTTTCACATGCCGCGGGCCCGTATGGAGTTCTCAGATCAAGTCCAATTCAAAGCCACGTGCTCGAAGCACTGTGTCGCAATCTGGTTTTCCTGATCTCGTCTCATCGACTGTTGCGCCTTACCTTCCGTCTGACCTTCCTACGCCTCCGGGATCAGATCGTTTGCACGGCTCTAGGTTCTGGACCCATTAATTTGGTTGCCGCCATCTCGGCTGCGTGATTCAAGCCCCTGAGTTTCAGGGGTGTATCATGAGCAATCTATTCTGGCTGACTGATGAACAGATGGCGCGCCTTCAACCTTACTTTCCGAAGAGCCATGGCAAGCCGAGGGTTGATGATCGGCGTGTATTGAGTGGGATTATTTTCATTAACCGCAATGGGTTGCGGTGGTCTGATGCACCTCGCGAGTACGGCCCGCCCAAGACACTCTACAACCGGTGGAAGCGGTGGAGCGACATGGGTGTGTTCGCTCGGATCATGGCTGGGCTCGCGGCGGAAGGAACCGACCATAAGACCATCATGATTGATGCAACCTACCTCAAAGCGCATCGCACGGCCTCCAGCCTGCGGCTGAAAAAGGGGGGCGCGGTCGACTGATCGGGCGCACCAAGGGCGGCATGAATACGAAGTTGCACGCCGTTACCGACAGTGTCGGACGTCCGATACGCTTCTTCATATCCGCTGGGCAGGTCAGCGATTACACGGGAGCCAGAGCTCTGGTGAACAAACCAAAGATTGCGTCGCCCATTTCGCGCGAGTTCAACTCGAACCGCTCTGCGAAGCTTGGAATATGAGCGATCCAAGTGGCTAGGAGAAAGCCGCAAAAAAACAAGCTCGCACAGCACGCCCACCAAGCGCGCGCATGGTCAGCCTCGACCGTGTTTTCCTTGGCCACCGCAAAGTCCCCGCAAGTTCTTACGGTGACTCTAACCGGAACAGTGTCGCGTGGACCAAACTTTGATCACCCTCCCCCGCTTAGTTAGCAACGAGCCAAACGTTCGAGACTTCGACCTTGTAGGAATCTAGGAGCGTATCGCGGTTCTGTCACCTTAACTTGGCGCAGGGTCTTAAGCCTCTGCGCAGTGCGATGGTGTCCCGACGTCCCCACAGTCCGAAAGCTGACAACCGCCTTCATCTATCTCCTAAGACGTGAGCCCAGTGTGATTGATACAGACCACGCTTTGAGCCCGACGTCCGAACCGGCTCTCCCCTTGACAGGGGACCAAAGCTGCCCAGATTAGTGGTTCACCTCGGCAGGTTCATTCGATCTTTTTGTAGACGGTGGTGTAGATCACCGCATGCGGGGCTGCTTCCATATAGGTCATTTCGATTTGATCCGGAGAGATCAACTCGCAAAACATCAAGCCGCCATCTTCAGTTTCCACCATGCGGATCGTTGTGCCGTTGGACATGATGACGCCAATGAATGGCTCTTGGGCGTCACTGGTCGGTACCGAACCCACAAAGCCCTGCTGATCTTCTTCCAAGGCACTCCAAGTACGATAGCCCCTAAGAAGATTGCCGTCCGCTTCCGTTATTATGATCGACTGCTGGCGGGGTGCTTCAATGATCTTTTTACCCGTATCCAGCAGGATCGTTGTCTCCCCCGTCCAGGTCCCAACGAAACTTTGAGAATCCTGCGCTTGTGCGTCCACAACGTGCAGGAAAAACATCATTGATACAAAGACACCCACCAAAAGTTTCATTGAGATCCACCTCATGCTACGCAAATTGCGGTTTTACATCGGCACTGTTGCATCCGTACGCCCGCCTGACAATGAATTGGACTTGGACCGACAAAAGAAGCCAAAATCTGCGACCTGAGACGAAATCATTCATGATCCATCCCGCGCCAGCGGGGTATTTTCATCTTGCCGGGAAAATCAAAAACACTCATGAGACGGTGTCATTCTGCCCCCAGCCAGAGCAGGTCCCAAAACGGGGTGTTGTCACGTTAACTGCCGGACCTCCAAGAAATGCAGTCCCATTAAGTTAAGGCTGCTTGAGTGGCGGCAATCCAGGCGTCAATTGCTTCGAGGCGGTGATATCGAATAGTTAAGGCTGAGCGGCGGCGAGCGGGAGAGCTGAAACAATTGCGGATTGCTGAGTGGGTCGCCACGAACATTTGCAACCCTCCTGGAGAGCGATGGCCTTGCATCGTCTTTTCCCGCTTTCGGAAAGGCCCCTTACTCATCGCTCGGGAACCAGACCCCAGCAGAAGCGCGCCGGACGCATGAGCAATTTAAGGGCTCCGTGCCCGATGCGCTTGCTCAAACCGAAACCCAAAACTATGAAAACCAGACCCGCAGACTCTCGCTATGAATGAGGGAGTCTCGGGGGCAGGTCACCCGCTCTGCGGCATCGCAATGTGCCAGAATGGTGATGTATCGCCAGGGTATTGCCAAGTTGTTGACGTGAGCTTGTTAGGCACTAGCGAAGGCAGGTTCAGGCGGCCATTTCGGCGGCGTAGTCGTCCCAGAGTTTAAACGCGTCAGAGCGAGCGTGGCAGTATGAGATTGCGGTGAGTTGGTATCGGCCGGGGCGGAAAATCAGGTTGATCTGGTCATGCGCAGACAGAAATCTTTGAGCCTGCCGGTGAGACTTGAGCCGACCCACTATCTTCTCTCGTTTTCAGACAAATCCTCGCCGCCATTCGCGCCCTAAAGCCACCGCCGAGGCCTACATGACAGACATCACAACGGAACCGGGACAAACGCGGCTTGATAGTTGTGTCTTGGCGCTGCCCACATGGGCCAAAATCCAAGAAAAGCTAAGAAAACGCGTTGGTAGAGCCCTCAAAGCCGATGGTCTTGTAGCCGACACTGCCGTCAGAGTTGAAAACGTCCACGAAAATGGGCAAGCTTCTCCTTATACAATGTTACTCGGTAAATGCGTGCTTGAGATGATGCGCCAAGCTGGCCTTGATCGCCGCAAACGTTCTTGTATAGACTTGGAAACTATGGTCAGCTACCCGCCCCGATGACTGCAGTACGCGAAAAGGATGCCAGATGAAGCGGAGTATTTATGCCATTTTGCTCGTGGTTGTCATTCTGGCGCCGGCAAAACCGTCTAGCGCCCAAGACCATTCGGAAAACCTACCAGGTACTTGGGTCTTGGCTGAAACCGTTGGCCGTAGCTGGAACGGGACACGATTTACCGAACAAGACATTGACCGCTTGGAGTTCGAAATCTCTGACTTTGATGGCGTTACTTTTTCGGTCAGGTGGCAATGGCAATTGAATACGGACGAGCTTGAAGTGGATGACGGTGTCCAAGTGGGCACAAGCGGCGATGAAACCCTTGTTGGTGTGAAAGACTTCGATGGCACCTTTATCATGGTCGATCGCCCAGACACTGGCATGCATCGCATCAAAATGCTGGGGCCAGACACCATAGAAATAGTTGGTATTGAGTCGGGCCCCAATGCCGTAGTTGCCAGGTCGATTTTCCGGCGAAAGTAAGCTCTCAGCGAATATGTTGCATGGATCAGTATTGGGGCGGATTGGCCCCTTACCCCATCACTTCAGACGACGCGCTTATACACCGCGCGACCGAGATCAGTCATGCGGTTGAGCGCTTTTGATGCTATTTTCGCTTCGACAATTTGATTGTCAAAATGACGCGCTTGCAGGCGATCGCCGATAGCTTGTTTCCATCTGCCGATCTGGGCTTCGACCGGCGTTGTTGCATAACTCTAGCTGCGAAGGATTCACAACGTGTATCCATATGGTTAATCGGGTCGAATGAGCAAGCTATCATCCGCCCGTTACCGCGTCACGAACTGGTCTGACTACAATGCTGCGCTCAAGAAGCGTGGGTCCCTTCTTGTCTGGCTGGACAAGGGTATGACCTGGTTGGCAGCGCATGAGGGTCGGCCTGGGCGTCCGCCGGACTTTTCGAATGCGGCGATCCAATTCTGCCTGTCGATCAAGGTACTGCTCAAGCTGCCACTGAGACAGACGGCGGGGATGGTCGCCAGCCTCTTGCGATTGGCTGGGTTGGACTGGCCTGTGCCAGACTTTTCCACCCATCGCCGTCGACAGAAGACCCTTGCCGTTCAGATTCCGTATCGCCGCGTTGTGTTTGCGGCAAAACGAGCACTGACAAGCCCCAAGAACTTGATCTTGAGGCATGCGGGCCGTTTCCAACTCAACACGGATCGCACCACAATGACAGCTACCTACATGCTTCATAGCTGGACCTTTTCAAGTTCGTGAGCCGCGATTGGCTGTCTAAACATGCAGTCATTCGCTGCGAGCCGTCAAATGTCGCTATCCGGCTCAGGCACTAAATCGCTCCGCGATATGGGCTCTGTTTGGCGTGAGTTGTGCTTACGCGGGATATGTTTCGCGGTTTGTTGAGTTGGGAGTTTCCTGTTGATCGAGGTGATTTTGCCTCGATTGACAGAGGGTTTTCCCATG
>NZ_JBGRUO010000031.1:0-47815 GCF_041537905.1 Ruegeria jejuensis
GCTCTTTGGAAAGTAAGGCTGAAGCCGCGCCATCTGCTCATCGGTCAGCCAGAATAGATTGCTCATGTTATACCCCTGAAACTCACGGGCATGAATCACGCAGGCGGGATGACGGCAACAAAATTAATAGGTCCAGAACCTAGTTTGAAATTGCAAAGATTGGGCCTGATGTCCTATGTCTGCAATCTATGACGCAGATAGACGAGATAAACCGCAGGATATTGCGAGAGTTGCAGCGGAATGGCCGAATCTCGAACCTGGAGCTGGCCGATCGCGTGGGCCTCAGCCCCTCGGCCTGCCTGCGCCGGGTGCAGGAGCTTGAGCGGCGTGGCATCATCACCGGCTATCGCGCAGTGCTGGACCCGGTGGCGCTGGGCCATGGCTTTGTGGCCTATATCGGCGTCGGGTTGGGCGAGCATACAAAGGCGGCGCAGGAAGGCTTCGAGCGTGCCATAGCCGATGCGCCCGAGGTGGTCGAATGCCACAACATCACCGGCACGATCGAATACCTGCTGCGGGTCGAATGCGCCGACCTTCCCAGCTACAAGAGCTTCCACACCGATGTGCTGGGTACGCTGCCCCACGTGACCGCAATCACCTCCTATGTGGTGATGGGATCGCCCAAAGATGAACGGGCGTAAGGGGAAAAGTCGAGCGCCCAAGACTTGCCGGGGGTGATCTTCCTGCCTAGGCTCGCCGTAATTCTGTCGTGAAACCCGGCGCAGACCGGGGCGGCACTGACCTTCAGGGAGACTATCATGACGTTCTTATCTCGGGCATGCGCCGTTCTGGCTTGTGTGTTTGTGGCCTCTGCCGCAGGGGCGGATGCCAAGAAATTGCAGCCTGCCAATCCGCAACCCTCCGGGCTGAAAACCGGCCTTGCAGTCGCTTATGCCTGGGCGGGAGATATACCGGCCAAGATCGACTATCTGGGTCAGGCAAAGGACCTTCTGAAGAAGGGTGCCAAATCGGGCAAACCCCTGCGCGGGCTGGATTATCGCGATACCGACGAGGGCGATCCGGTGCTGACCTTCGATCAGGCTTTCAACGTGGCTGCCGCAGTGAGGGGTTATATCCGCTTTGACGAACCGGGAACCTATGAGGTCGAAACCTGGTCCAATGACGGGATCGAAGCCTTTGTCGGGGGGCAGAAGGTGGGGATCATCACCGGTCGTCAGACCTGTTCGCCGAACCAGCGCACCACCGTCGAAGTGCCGCAGGCGGGCTGGTATGATCTGAACATGGTCTACTTCCAAAAGTGGTCGACATCCTGCCTGATGATGAAATGGGGCAAGGAAGGTGATGAAGATCTGAAATGGGTTCCCAACGATGTGTTCGGGTACAAATAGCGGCCTGCGGGGTCGGGCACGCAATGGGGCACCACGCGGGTGCCCCTTCTTGTTTGATCAGCCGTTTGCCGCGATCAGCTCGGCCTGGGCCACGATCACCTCGGCTTGTTTGATCGACGCGATGTCGACCAGACGGCCTTTGTAGACGGTGGCACCCTCGCCGTTAGCCTTGGCCTGTTCCATCGCGGCGAGGATTTCGCGGGCTTCGGTGACCGCCTCGTCCGATGGCGTAAAGACCTGATTGGCCAGCGCGATCTGCTTGGGGTGGATCGCCCATTTGCCCACCATGCCCAGCGTGGCCGAGCGTTTGGCCTGCGCGATATAGCCCTCGTCATCCGAGAAATCGCCGAACGGGCCGTCCACAGGCAGCACGCCATGGGTGCGGCAGGCGGCGACGATGGCGGCCTGCGCCCAGTGCCAGGGGTCGGACCAGTGTTTCTCGCCCTCGCGCAGCATGTAGTAATTCTCCTGCGTGCCGCCGATGCCGGTGGTTTGCATACCCATCGAGGCGGCGAAATCCGCCGCACCAAGGCTCATTGCTTGCAGGCGGGGAGAGGACGCGGCGATGGCCTCGACATGGGCGATACCGGCAGAGGATTCGATGATCACCTCGAACGAGATCGGCTTGGTGCGGCCCTTGGCGCGTTCGATGGCGGTGACCAGCGCATCCACCGCATAGACATCCTCGGCGCAGCCCACCTTGGGGATCATGATCTGATCCAGCCGGTCGCCCGCCTGTTCCAGCAGATCGACCACGTCGCGATACCAATAGGGCGTGTCGAGCCCGTTGATCCGCACGGACATGTATTTGCTGCCCCAATCGACGCTGTTCAGCGCTTCGATCACGTTGGCGCGGGCGACGTCCTTGTCGCTGGGTGCCACCGAATCCTCTAGATCGAGGTTGATGACATCCGCCGCCGAGGCCGCCATCTTGGGGAACAGCTTGATGTTCGACCCGGGGCCGAACAACTGGCAGCGGTTGGGGCGTGCCGGGGCGGCGGGTTGAATGCGAAAGCTCATTGGTCGCCTCGTGTTGGTAAGGAAATTGCGATTTTGTCAGGTTGGGGGATATTAAATTGCGGGGATGCCTGCAAGCGCTATTGTGCGGGCGCAGCAATGGCGGCGCAGCATCTTTGGTGACGGGCAGCAATGATCGTAGAGTTGTCGCAAACCGGGCGCATGGTTGGGAGTATTTCCGTCAAAATCCAGATATGATGGAAGAATCTTGCGCCATGTGGGGGGATTTTGGGCGCAAAAACGAAACGCTTGCGGCTCTGCGCCCGTAATCTGCGCCGGAATCAGAGGAGTGAACCGCAATGATCGAGACGCCGTATCTTTTGTTCCTTGGGGATGCGCCCGACCAACTGGCCGCCAAGGTGGCGATCGGGATCCGTGACTGGCGGCCCGAGAATGCTGTGGGCCAGATCCGTCTGCCCGGCTGCGGTGCCGATCTGGGCCTGACCGATATGACGTTGGCCGAGGCGAAAGAGGCCGGGGCCAAGACGCTGGTCATCGGTGTTGCCAACCGCGGCGGTTACATCAGTGACGCGTGGAAAGAGGTTCTGATCGCGGCGCTTGAGATGGGCTATGACCTGGCCTCAGGCTTGCACAACCTGTTGCGGGATGAAGGCGATCTGGTTGCCGCCGCGCAGACCCATGGCGGCACGCTGCATGATGTGCGGGTGCCGACGGTTGGCTATCCCATCGCCAACGGCAAGAAACGCTCCGGCAAGCGCTGTCTGGCCGTGGGTACTGATTGTTCGGCGGGCAAGATGTACACCGCGATGTCGATGGATGCCGAGATGCGCAAGCGCGGGCAGAAATCCACCTTCCGCGCCACCGGTCAGACCGGCATCCTGATTACCGGTCAGGGCGTGCCTCTGGACGCGGTCATTGCCGATTTCATGGCGGGTGCCGTTGAATATCTGACCCCCGAAAACGACGAGGATCACTGGGATCATATCGAGGGGCAGGGCTCGCTCTACCATGTCTCTTACTCCGGTGTGACCATGGCGCTGATCCATGGTGGTCAGCCCGATGCGCTGATCCTGTGCCATGAGCCCACCCGCACCCATATGCGCGGGCTGCCTGAATATTCCCTGCCGACGCTGGCGCAGCTGCGTGATGCAGCGCTGCCCATGGCGCGGATCGCCAACCCGGCCTGTCAGGTGGTTGGTGTCTCGATCAACACCCAGCATCTGAGCGAGGATGAGGCGCGCGCCTATATCGCGGAGGTCGAGGCAGAGATCGGCATCCCCGCCACCGATCCTTACCGCTTTGGTGCGGGCAAGCTGGTGGATGCGCTGGCCGAGCTGTGATTTAAGCAGCGTGCCGGGGGTGGGGTGATCCGCTCCCGGCGGTTTTTGAACAAGAAGAAGAGGTGGGCGCGTGCAGATAGAGGTCTCTCGCGATGTGTTCCGGCTGGCGCAGGCTTTCACTATTTCGCGCGGGTCGCGGACCGAGGCGAAGGTGCTGACGGTGCGGATCAGCGACGGGGCGCATCAGGGCTGGGGCGAATGCGTGCCTTATGCGCGATATGACGAGACGCTGGACTCGGTTGAGGCTGAGATAGCTGGTCTGCCACAGGCGTTCACCCGCGACGATCTGATGGACCTGCTGCCCGCAGGTGCGGCCCGCAATGCGGTGGATTGCGCGCTTTGGGATCTGGAGGCCAAGCAGGCGGGCAAGAGGGTCTGGGAGCTGGCAGGCCTGCCTGCGCCGGGGCCAGAGATCACCGCCTATACCCTGTCACTGGACACGCCTGATGCGATGCGGGATCAGGCTGCGCAGAACGCCCATCGCCCACTCTTGAAAATCAAACTGGGCACCCCCGATGACATGCCTCGCCTGGAAGCGGTGCGCGCCGGTGCGCCCGAGGCCAGGATCATTATCGACGCCAATGAAGGCTGGTCGGCGCAAGTCTATGCCGATCTGGCCCCGCATCTGGTTCGCCTTGGCGTGGCACTGGTCGAACAGCCTTTGCCCGCCGGAGAGGATGACGCGCTGCTGGGCATGGAGCGTCCCGTCCCCGTCTGCGCCGATGAAAGCTGCCATGATCGCGCCAGCCTGCCCAAGCTGAAGGGCAAGTATGACGTTGCCAATATCAAGCTGGACAAGGCCGGCGGTCTGACCGAGGCGCTGAAATTGCGCGCGGCGGCGGTGGCTGAGGGCTATGACGTGATGGTCGGTTGCATGGTCGGCTCGTCGCTGGCGATGGCCCCTGCGACCCTGTTGGCGCAGGGTGCGATGGTAACGGACCTTGACGGCCCGCTTCTTCTGGCCGAAGACCGCGACAACGCTTTGACATTTGACGACAGGGGGGTGCATCCGCCGGATGCGGCTCTCTGGGGATAGGAGACAGATCATGCGCACTGTTTACGTGAATGGCGAGTATTTGCCCGAGGATGAGGCCAAGATCTCGATCTTCGACCGCGGCTTCCTGATGGCGGATGCGGTCTATGAGGTGACCAGCGTGCTGGACGGCAAGCTGATCGATTTCGAGGGCCACGCGGTGCGGCTGGAACGCTCGTTGCGGGAACTGGACATGGCCGCGCCCTGCAGCAAGGACGAATTGCTCGCCATCCACCGCAAGCTGGTCGAGGAGAACGGGATCGTCGAAGGTCTGGTCTATCTTCAGGTCACGCGCGGCTCGGACGGGGATCGTGATTTCGTGTTCCCGGACCCCGACACCACGCCGGGCATCGTGCTGTTTACCCAGAACAAGCCGGGTCTGGCCAATAGCCCCGCATCCCAAAAGGGGGCCAAGGTGATCTCGATCGACGATATCCGCTGGGGGCGTCGCGACATCAAGACCACGCAGTTACTCTACCCGTCGATGGGCAAGATGATGGCCAAGAAGGCAGGTGCCGATGATGCCTGGATGGTCGAGGACGGCTATGTGACCGAAGGCACCTCGAACAATGCCTATTTCATCAAGAACGGCACCATCGTGACCCGCCCGCTGAGCACTGACATCCTGCACGGCATCACCCGCAAGGCGGTGCTGCGGTTGGCGGAAGAGGCGCAGATGAAGATCGAAGAGCGGCTCTTCACCATCGACGAGGCGAAAGAGGCCGACGAGGCCTTTACCACTTCGGCCAGCGCTTTTGTGATGCCGGTGATCGAGATCGACGGCGTGCAATTGGGCGACGGCACACCCGGCCCCATCGCCAAGCGCCTGCGCGAGATCTATCTGGACGAAAGCCGCAAGACGGCGATCTGAGCGGTTGGCCGGGCTTGCGCGCCCGGCCCCCTCAGAAGATCAGGTTGAGCATCAAGAGCGAGACGATCCAGAAGAGCAGCGTCATGATGCCGCCGCTCTTGACGAAATCCATCACCTTGTAACCCGCGGGCCCCATGATCAGCGCATTGACCTGATGGGTGGGGATTATGAACGAGTTCGAGGTCGATATCGCCACGGTCAGGGCAAACACCGCCGGATTCGCGCCAGCCGCGGCAGCGATGGAGACCGCTAGCGGCACCAGCAGCACGGTCGCGCCCACATTGGACATGACCAGCGAGAAAACCGTCGCCAGCAGTGCCACACCGGCTTGCAGCGCCCAGATCGGCCAGCCATCCAGCACCAGCAGGATCTGCTGCGCGATCCATGCGGCGGTGCCGGTGTTCTGCACCGCATGGCCCAGCGGGATCAGGCTGGCGAGCAGAAAGACCGTGTTCCAGCCCACCGCGCGATAGGCCTCGTCGATGCTCAGCACGCGGCTGAGCATCATGCCGACCGCGCCGACCAGCAAGCAGAGCGACAGGCGCACATCGGTGAACAGAATCAGCGAGAGCGAGATCGCGAAGAAGAACAGCGCCCAGCCCACTTTATGGGGGCGCAGCTCGTCCTGCGGGAAATCGGCGGTCACCACCACGAAATCGGGATCGCGTTTCAGCCGCATCAGGTTGTCCCAACGGGTATGACCGACCAGCATGTCACCCGCCTGAAACGGGACCAGCCCGATCTGGGTCGGCACGTGGTCTTCGGTTTTGACGTGGCTCAACGTGTCTTCGCCCCGATGGATCGCCAGCAGGCTCAGCCCATAGGTTTTGCGCAGCAGCAGGTCACGGGGGCTTTTGCCGATCAGCTTGGAATCGGGCGGGATGACCAGTTCGGCAACCCCCGCATTGGTTTGGGCGAACTCCTCGGAGAAGATGTCCAGCTCAGGGCGCACGGTCAGGCCGAACCGCTCGGCAAAGCGCCTGACATCACCGCCCTGTCCGATCACCGCCAAGCGGCACGGGGCTGCGATCTCGGCGGTGAGGATCTGCACCATCGAGGATTTGCCGCGATAGAAAGTTGATATGATGTAGATGCTGTTTTCATTGTTGATATCGGCCAGAATCTGGCCGACCAGCGGGCTGTCCTTGGGCACTTCCACCTCGAACACGCTCGCATCCAGCCCATAGACCCGCTGCAGGTATTCCGAAGTGCCCTGGGCCGAGGCCACTTCGCTGTCCTCGGCCGCGCCAGGCAGCACCCAGCGGCCCAACAGCAGGAAATAGAGGATGCCGGTCAGGATCAGCACCGCCCCGATCGGGGTGACCGAGAACAGGCCGAAAGGCTGCATCTTTTGGCCCTCGGGCAGGCTGGCATTGGCGCTCTGGATCAGGTCATTCAGCAGGATCAGCGGCGAGGACCCGACCATCGTCATGGTGCCGCCCAGAATGGCGCAGAACCCCATCGGCATCAGCAACCGGCTGAGCGGAATGCCCGAGCGGACCGAGATGCGGCTGACCACCGGCAGGAACAGGGCCGCCGCCCCGACATTCTGCAGAAAGCTGGAAATGAAGCCGACTGTTCCGGAAACGATGGGCAGGATGCGCGCCTCGGTCGTGCCGCCGAGCTTCAAAATCTTGGCGGCGACCTTGTTCATGATCCCGGTCCGGTCCAGCCCGGCGCCCACGATCATGACCGCGATGATCGAGATCACCGCGTTGGAGGCAAACCCATCAAACAGCTGGGCCGGATCGGCCAGATTGTCGAGCCCGGGCAGGTAGCTGAAGATGCCCAGCAGAACCAGCACCAGGATGGCGGCAAGGTCGATGCGGATGATTTCGGAAACAAAGAGAAAGACCGTAAACGCGAGCATCGCCGCAACGACGCCCATCTCGAATGTAAAAGCTAATGGTTCCAAATCTGTACTCTCCGCGACGCGTGGAATGGTCTGTGTGAATGGCGCGGGCGAAATCTCCCGCGCAGCGGAGCGTCATCGGAGGCGGTGGCTGCGGTCGCCTGCTTCGGGCCGGGCTCGACCCTGCGGTCTTGTGTTCTGCGCGTCTGGCATTGCTGTCCCTTGGGTTTTCCATTTGTGCACAAAAACCCGGCAGTTGGAAAGAAAAACGCCCGCCGGGTCGGAATCGGCGGTCTGGTGTAATCGGTTGGGTGGGTTTAGGCCCGTCGTCAGTAACGCGGGCTTTGGGAGCACAAGAGGTTTTCAGTTCGACATGACAGCCACGGGCGTCGCGCGCATTCTGAAAGCCGCGCCGCCCAGGTTCGCAATCAGGGGCCCGGGCTAACATAAGGGCTGTCAGTTCAGTCGGGTCCCTTCATTTGATGGCGCGCAAACTGCTAGAATGAACTTGGGTTGTTGCGGGCATAGGAGTGGATGGTTCGGATGCTCCATTCCACCGAATCCTTCATCGCGTTCCCAAGCGCCTGATCAAAGGCGGTGACCAGCGTCAGCGGGTCGTCATCTGCCGAGATCGCGACCTCTTCGAAGGATCGTGAGGCGATGATGTTATCCTCGACCGCATCGACAAGCTTGATATTGAGGCGCACCACCACACGCAGCGTATCGTCACCCGGTTCGTCCGACACCTGAAAGGCCTGAAACTCACGCAGGTCGGTTATGACGTTGTAGTCGGACCGAAGGCCGACCGCAGACCGACCCACGGCGGCAACCTTGCCGGTGTTTTCGTAACTTTCGATCATCAGCGCCTGGATGATCAGCGGCGCCCGGTCGACCCAGCGCGAGCGCGGCAGGTATTGCACCTCGAAAACGTTGGGTTGCACGGCGATGCGGTCGGTGTTCACCGCCGCCGTGGCGGTGGGTTCCTCGACCACGATCTGCTGGCTCAGCCGCGGCAGGTTCTTGCTGAAGGTGCTTTTGGGCGTCAGCGCATAAAGGTTATTGGGCTTGGTGGCCTGGCTCAGACCGGTCAGGCCCGCGCAGCCGCTCAGGGCGGTAACAAGCAAAAGGGCGAGGGCAAAGGGCCGTGTCATCGACGATACTCCGAGCCTTGGGTTCCGAAAAAGAAGCGGGCGGGGTCGCTTTCGAGCTTGTCGCTCAGACGTTCAAGATTGACCACCAACCGGCGCGCCTCTTCGATGAAGCGCTGGAATTGGGGCAGGCCGACCCGCAAAAAGGCCGAGACCTGCACGCGGTTCTCCTGAATGATGCCGTCAATCGTGGCCATCAGGTTCGAGGCCGATTTCGACGCGCTCAGCACCTCCTGCGAGATCTGGTCGACATTCTTGGTCACTGTCTGCACGGTGGTGCTGATCTCGCCCACCGCCTTGCGGACATCGCTGACCACCACATCGACATCCTCGTCGATTACCTTGTTGACCTTGGTAAAGGTCTGATCGGCGGTATCAAGCGTGGTTTTGGCGGCATCCATCGCGCCGGAGATATCCGACAGCGTCTTGTTGGCGTTCTCGATGGTGACCGTGGCCGCCGACAGCGCCACGCTACCTTCGCTGGAAAGCACGTCGATCCGGTCGGCCACGCGTGAAACATCAAGGCCGACGGTTTCGATCACGGTATTGGCGTTTTTCACCACGCCGCGCACATCCTCGACCAGCCCGGGCAGGTCGTTTTTGACGGTGTCGTTGATGGTTGCGATGGTTTCGCGCGCCTCGCTGACCATCGCCTTGCCATCTTCTTTGATGATCGTGTCTATGTTGTCCGAGGTATCCTTGATCGAGTCGAGCGTGCCTTGTGCGGTTTTCAGGGTGCTCTCGGCGGTATCGGACAACTCCCCGAGCCGTCCCGAAAACTTCGAGATATCACCTGCCGTCTTGCGGATATCGCCCGACAGCCCCTCGACATCCGACAACACATCGTTGAGCCGCCCCGAAGCGCTTTCGAGATTGGCCAGCGTCTTGGTGACCGCCTCGCGATTTGGCTGATCGACCAGCTTTTTGATTTCTTCCAGCAGGTCGATGGCATTGTCCATCAGCTCTGGCGCGCCCTGAAAGATGCTTTGTAACGCGCTGCGCTTGCTTGTGATCACACCGTCTTGCTCAAGCGCTTTCGCGGTGGCCGACCCACCACGCAGATCGATATAGCTGACCCCGGTGACACCTTGTGATTCAAGTGTCGCGGTGGTGTCGGTCTTGACCGGCGTGTCGGCATCTACCTGGATCTTGACCCGGACCTTGGAGGGGTCATCCTCGTCCAGGCTCAGCGCGGTGACCTGTCCCACCGGCAAGCCGTTGTAGCGCACGTCGCCCGCAGTGCTCAGCCCCGAGACATCGTCAAAGAGGATGTCGTAATAGTCGTATTGCTTGTCCACATTCACCTTGGCCAGCCACAGCACGAAGATGAATGCGCCCAGAATACCGGCCAGTGTGAAGGCCCCGATCAGCAGATAGTTCGCTTTGGTTTCCATCGAACGCCTATCTTTCCTTGGTCTTGTGCTGCGCCGCGCGGGCACGTGGACCTGTGAAATATTCCTGCACCCAGGGGTGATCGACCTCTGGCATTATCTCGATCGGGCCTTCGGCATAGACGCGCTTTTCCGCCAGAACCGCAACCCTGTCGCAGATCGCGTATAGACTGTCGAGGTCATGGGTCACCATGAAGACGGTCAGCCCCAGCGCATGCTGCAACTCGCCGATCAGCTCGTCATAAGCCGCCGCACCGATCGGGTCGAGCCCGGCGGTGGGCTCGTCCAGAAACACGATCTCGGGGTCAAGCGCCAGCGCGCGGGCCAGGGCCGCACGTTTGCGCATGCCGCCCGAAAGCTCGGAGGGCATCTTGCCACAGGCCAGCGGCTGCAGGCCCACAAGGCTGATCTTGAGCTGCCCCAGCGCGCTCATCAGGTGTTCGCTGAGCTTCAGGTGCTCACGCATCGGCGCTTCGACATTCTGCAGCACCGTCAGCGAGGAAAACAGCGCGCCGTCCTGAAACGCCACGCCCCAGCGCTTTTCGACGCTCTGACGGTCTTCGTCCGTGCCGTTCACCACGTCGACGCCCAGCACCTTGATGCTGCCTGCGGCCGGGGCGTTGAGGCCCACGATGGTACGCAGCAACACAGATTTGCCGGTGCCCGAGCCGCCGACAATGCCCAGCACCTCGCCACGCCAGACATCGAGGTTCAGGTTCTCATGCACCACCTGGCTGCCGAACTGATTGCGCAAGCCACGGACCTCGATCACTGCTTCGCGGGCAGCGGTGGTGGTCTGGGGCGCTTGCATCTGCATCACACCCCCAACTCGGAAAAGAAGATCGAGAACATTGCGTCGATGGCAATCACCATGAAGATCGACTGCACCACCGAGGCGGTGGTGTGTTGCCCGACGCTTTCAGCCGATCCGCGCACCTGCATGGCCTGCCAGCACGCCACCACGCCGATCATCAGGGCAAAGAACGGCGCCTTGATCATTCCGATCAGCAGGTTCCAGACATCGGTGGTTTCTTTGAGCCGGGTGATGAACATGCCCGGCGTCACGCCCAGATCGATCCAGCTCATCAACGCGCCGCCAAACAGCCCGGCCATGTTGGCGATGAACCCCAGGATCGGCATCATGATGATCAGCGCTAGCACACGGGGAACCACCAGCGCCTCGATCGGGTTCAACCCGATGGTGCGCATGGCGTCGATTTCCTCCTGCACTTTCATCGAGCCGACCGACGCGGTGAAGGCCGAGCCCGAGCGGCCCGCCACGATGATCGCCGTCAGCAGGATGCCGAGTTCGCGCAGGACCGAGATGGCGATCAGTTCGACCACGAATACCTCGGCCCCGAATTGTTTCAACTGTGCCGCGCCCTGAAAGGCCAGCACCACACCGATCAGAAAGCCCATGAGCGCAACGATTGGTACGGCCTTGAGGCCTGCGCTTTCCATCTGGCTGAACAGCGCCGCCCGGCGCAGGCGCCAGGGCTGAAGCAGGGTCAGGACAAGGGCGGCAAGGGTCTCGCCAAAGAATGTCAGTGCCGACAGGAAGCTGCGCCAGCCTGAAACGGTGTATTTCCCCAGCGCGATCAGCAGCGGCGCGACGCCGCGTTCGCGCGTTTCATCTTCCAGCCGTTCGGGCAGGTGCTGCGTGACCGTTTCCAGCAACGCGGCATGTGCAGGTTTTGCACCGGTGATGCGTACGGTTGCGCCGCCTGCTTCAAGGCGGTGCTGCATATTTGCGATCAGCCACGCGCCACCGGTATCGAAACTTTCAACGCCGGCTAGGTCCAGTTCGACATCGGACATGCCCGACGGAATGCGCTCGAACGCAGCCTGCACGTCGCCCACATACCGGGTAAGCAGCTCACCCAGAATCCTGATCATTGCACTGTTTGACGACTGCTCGATCGTCAGTGACGGTTCTGCCATGGCCAAGTCATAACGGCGGACGTGCCCCGCGCAAAGAGGCCGTCGCGCAATGCGGGAAAAAACGTGTTCTTTGCGTCTCTTGGAAAGGGTGCTCGCGAGGGGCCGGTTGCACCCGATTTCGAACTTGGATAGTGGGGGCGTCTTTTTTGATCGGAGGGCGCAATGCAGACGGATATTCTGGCAATCGATTTCGGCACCTCCAACTCTGCCGCTGCCATCGTGACAGAGCAGGGCGTGAGGCGGATACCAGTGGAGCAGGGGGGCGAGACCTTGCCCACCGCCGTATTCTTTCCGGCCGATGAAAGCCCGATGCAGATCGGCGCACGGGCGGCGGAGGCGCTGATCGCGGGTGAAGAGGGGCGCTATATGCGGGCGCTGAAAAGCGTGCTGGGCCTGCCCCTGCTGCAGGAAAAGCGCCTGATAGCTGGGCGGCGGCGGACGCTGTCGGGGATCATCACCGAATTCCTGAGCGAAATGCGCCAGCGTTGCGAAGCGGCGACTGGCTTGCAGTTCCGCCATGCGTTGTCGGGACGGCCCGTACATTTCCACACGGGCGATCCGGCGCTGGATGCGCAGGCCGAGACGGATCTGCGCGCCTGCTATCTGGCGGCGGGCTTTGAGGAGGTCGCCTTTCTGGCCGAACCCGAGGCGGCGGCCCTTGCCAGCCATGGGATGGGAGATGCGGAAGAGATCGGGCTGGTGGTCGATATCGGCGGCGGTACCTCGGACTTTTCGGTGTTCCGCAGCACGGCTGCGGGGCCTGAGATACTCGCCAGCAATGGTATCCGGCTGGGCGGCACCGATTTCGACCATGCAGTCTCGATGGCCCATGCCATGCCGCAGCTTGGTCTGGGCGGGCAATTGCGGCGGCAGATGGGAGCGGGCCTGCTGCCTGTGCCGCGCGCGCCTTATGTCGATCTGGCCACATGGGCGAAAATCCCGTTTCTCTATACGGGCGAGACCCGGCGCGCGGTGGCCGGTATGGTCCGGCTGGCCGTGGACCCGACGCGGATGGAGCGGTTCGCGACCGTGCTTGAGATGGAACTGGGCCATGAACTGGCCTTTGCGGTGGAGCGTGGCAAGATCGCGGCCAATTCCGGTGCGGGCAATGGTCGGATCGAGATGGGGTTCATCGAACCGGGGCTTGCGGCACCGCTCACGCGCGACGCGCTTGATGCCGCTCTGGCCGAGAATCGCTCGCTTCTGCGCGCGGCCATGTCCGAGACACTGGCATATGCCGGTGTCATGCCGGACCGGATCGGGCGGGTCATCCTGGTGGGCGGATCCAGCCTGATGCAGTTTGTGGCCGATGAGATCGCAGCGCTCTGCCCGCGGGCGGAGTTGCTTTACTCTGACGCGTTCACGGCGGTGGTCGATGGTCTTGCGCTGGCCGCACATCGGGATGCCGGACGGTTTCCATGACGGCAAAGGAATTGGTCTGGTGGATGCCGGGCAGCCGATTGATCCGATCACCCAGAACATCGCGGAAATGTGCAATATCGCGGGTGCGCACGGTCAACAGATAGTCAAAGGACCCCGCCACCATCAGGCAGGTCTCGATCTCGGGGATATCCCGGACCGCGCGGTTGAAATCCTCCAGCGAGGTATCAGCGGTGGCGGCGAGCGAGACCTGCACCACGGTCAGATGCCCCAACCCCAGCCGATCCTTGTCCAGCACCGCGCGGTAGCCGTTGATATAGCCACCGCGTTCAAGGCGTTTGACACGCTCTGAACAGGGCGTATTGGTCAGATTCACGCGTGCGGCCAGTTCGACAATGGGCAGGCGGCCATTCGCCTCCAGCTCGGCCAGAATGCGCTGGTCGATGCGGTCCAAATCTCTGCTCATCAGGGATATTTCCTCTGAAATACACGCTTGATGAGAATTTTTGCTGAATTTTCCCTAAGAATAAACCCTATTCCTAGTGATTATTCCTGATACTGCGCGCGGGCTGATCTTAAAGTGACACCTTGTCGCAGCGGCCTTTTTGGGGCCTGATGGCCAAACCAAAGAAAACAAAAAACTAAACGGAGGACAGAAATGACCGTCAAAATAGTCATTGGACTGGACGGGACGGAAACCGGAGATCGCGCGATTGCCTTTGCCAAGGATCAGGCCACCCGGCTGGATGCTTGTGAATTGCTCTGCGCCTATGTGATCGAGTGGTCTCCTTTCACGTTCCAGACACCCGAGGAAAACGCAACGCGACACAAGCGGCGCGAAGAGGAAATCGCAACTGCGACCGACCGTGTGGTGGATCCCGCTGTAAATGCATTGAAAGAGGCCGGTTTCAACGCCAGCGGAGTTGTGCGCCATGGTGACGTGGCCGAAACGCTCAACAAGATCGCAGTGGATAGCGGTGCAGTTCAGATCGTTGTCGCCCGTGCGTCGGGCCATGGCTTTACCAACCGTGTATTCGGCAGTTCGACCCAAAATCTGGTCATGCATGCCGACGTACCGGTCACGGTCGTGAAGTAGGAGGGACAGGAATGAGAACGATTAAAACACTGGGACTGGCCGGTGCAACTGCCCTTCTCGCCAATCCGGCGATTGCGCAGGAAGCTGCGGGGCTGGATGACAGGATCAATCAGGCCTTTGCCGATTTTACCGGACCTTTCGTAAGCTTTATCTTTGCGCCGTTTCCCGGCACCGGATTCCCCTGGATTGTGGGTTGGCTGGTTGTCGCGGCGACGGTTTTCACGCTGTATTTTGCCTTTGTGCAGCTGCGGTTCTTCAGCCATGCGATCAGCTTGGTCAAAGGTGACTATTCCGACCCCAACGATGCGGGTGAGGTCAGCCACTTCCAGGCGCTTGCGACTGCGCTTTCGGGCACGGTCGGTCTGGGGAATATCGCCGGTGTGGCGGTTGCCGTCGGAATCGGCGGGCCGGGCGCGACCTTCTGGATGATCGTTGCCGGCCTGCTGGGCATGGCGTCGAAATTCACGGAATGTACCCTGGGTGTGAAATACCGCAACGAATACGAAGACGGCACCGTGTCCGGTGGCCCGATGTATTACATGTCCAAGGGCTTTGACGAGCTTGGCTTGCCGGGCGGCAAGATCCTGGCGGTGCTGTTCTCGATCTTCTGTATCCTTGGCGCGCTGGGTGGGGGCAACATGTTCCAGGCCAACCAGGCGCATCAGCAGATCGCGGGTATCACCGGCGACTATCCCGGCTGGATCACAGGGATCGTTTTTGCGATCATCGTGTTTCTCGTCATCGTCGGCGGTCTGAAATCCATCGCGCGGGTGACCGAAAAGGTCGTGCCGTTCATGGGTGTCATGTATGTGGCTGCTGCATTGGTGATCATCATCATGAACGCGGATCAGATCGGTTGGGCCTTTGGCCAAATCTTCGCGGGTGCCTTCACCGGTCTCGGCGTGGCTGGCGGTATGGTCGGCGCGCTGATCCAGGGCTTCCGCCGTGCGGCGTTCTCGAACGAAGCGGGCGTGGGGTCGGCGGCGATCGCACACTCGGCGGTTCGTACCAAAGAGCCGATCACCGAAGGCTTTGTGTCGCTGCTTGAGCCGTTCATCGATACGGTCGTGATCTGTACCATGACCGCGCTGGTGATCATCATCACCCAGCAACTGATCGTTGATCCGGAAACCGGCAACTACATGCTGAACGAAGCGGGCAATGCGATTGCCACCGTCGATGGAAATTCGGGCGTTAGCCTGACCTCGGCCGCCTTTGGCAGCGCGTTTAGCTGGTTCCCCTATCTGCTGGCGATCGCGGTGGTTCTGTTCGCCTTCTCGACCATGATCAGCTGGTCCTATTACGGGCTCAAGGCCTGGACCTATCTGTTCGGCGAAGGCCACACCAAGGAGCTGATCTTCAAGGTCATCTTCTGCATCTTCGTTGTTATCGGTGCGGCGGCCAATCTCGGCCCGGTCATCGACTTCTCGGATGCGGCGATCTTTGCGATGGCGGTTGTGAACGTCTTTGCGCTCTACTTCCTGATGAAGAAGGTGCGGGAAGAGCTTGAATCCTATTCCTCGCGTCTCAAGAGCGGCGAGATTCGCAAGTTCGAACACTGATAAAACGGAACCGGGGCGCGCTATGTGCCCCGGTTCACCCCTGCTTCCTTGTTGAATGTCAGATAACTTTGACCATCGCGTCAAAAACTGACTCAACCGGCCTCGGCTGAACTCTCCGACTTCCACCACCCAACGTCAGGTAGCTTTGGCCTAACAACGCGCCACCGGATCTGAGACAAGCGGACGCTTATGCCACGCTTAGCGAATTCGAGCAAAGGGCCCCCAATGTGACGAATGCCGCATTTTTTACGAAGGTCAGCGAACGGCGGGTAACGTGCCACTTATTATCGCAAGGATGTAAATGCTGGTTGCGGGACAAGTGGTACCTGTTTTTAACGTAGCGCATCTTCAGAGGGGTTCTCGGGGTATGAAGCTTCCAAATCTTATTTTATTGCTGGCTGCGCTGCTTATCGTAGGCTGTGGAAGTTCGGGCAAGCGGAACACTGTGGAAACTGGCGGGCAGACGATAAACTATGGGCCAGTTGCAGGCTCAAGCAGTTTGGCCCCTGACGGGTTTACCCCACTATTATTTACGTTCAGTCAGAGCGAAAGACTTCGACTGAACGGGGCCACTGAGGCCGACTTCCAAAGGGAAGCTGATCTGCGCGGAATAAGCGTGCAAACAGCAAAGTTGGTTTTTGGAAATGACCCCTATTTTGGCCCTGATGGTCGTATGCGATCATGTATAATATTAGCCATCGAAAAAGGCCTGTGCAAAGGTCCAAGGACACTGCCAATCAGTGAGCGAGTAAGGCTCGTGCAGCAGATCGTGAACCAAGACCCTAATTGTAGTTGGAGAGGTTTTGATCCCGTTTTCAATCGCCAGATGTCTATTGGGGCTGGTGCACCCAGCTATACTTTGTGGATCGCTGCAGCCTGCTAAACCACAACGGGGCAAACTCAGTTCCGACTGAATACGGACCCGCTTAAGCCGACATTCATCACGTAGAATTGGATGGTAACCTCGTCCGCACTGTGTAGATCGGCAGCGACATCTTGAACGCCCGGTCTGGGTCAGGAATGCTTGACGTTTGGATCAGCATTGCGTGACGCGGCCCATTGAGCGGATTCAGAAAAATCGCCGAATTGAGTCAAAGATGCGCAACGTTCCACACTCCTTCCGATATATCTCAGTGAAAATCCCGGCTGGGGAACAGCCGCTTGGCCTGTTCGCGCGGATGCATGGCGCGGGGGGGCTGGCGCTGCGGGCGGGGGGCGTCGTCGGCTTGTGGCTGGGTGATGCCGATGGCCTCATCCATCGGGTGGCCCAGTTCGGTCAGGCGATGGGACATGTCCTGGATGTCCTGCGCGATCAGATGCACCACGATACCTTCGCGTTGCAGGTAGCCGGTGACGCGCAGAAGTCGTCCGCCCATCACGACGCGCCGGAACCTCTCATAGACCTTGGGCCAGACCACCACATTGCTGACCCCGGTTTCATCCTCCAGCGTCAGAAAGATCACGCCCGAGGCGGTGCCGGGGCGCTGGCGGGTGATGACCAGGCCACAGACATGGGTGCGTTGCAGCGGCGCGGTGGCCAGTTGGTCATGCGGTGTCAGGCCGGGCATTGAGGGGCGCAGCAGCTCCATCGGATGGGCGCGCAGGGTCAGCCGCATCGAGACGTAATCCTCCACCACCTCCTCGCCCAGATGCATGCTGGGCAGATCGATCTGCGGCTCGCGAATGCTTTCGCCGTCGATGGGGTCATTGAAGAGCGGCAGTGGCTGCTGCCCCCTTATCGCCTTCACCTGCCAGAGCGCGTCGCGGCGGGTCAGCCCCATATCGGTGAAGGCATCCGCCTCGGCCAGCCGTTCCAGCACGGCCGGTCTGATACCAGCGCGCAGCCAGAGGCTTTCGGGGTCGCGATAGCCATTGCCGCGCGCGCCGGTGATCCACTCCGCATCCTCTTCCTTGAACCCCTTGATCTGGCGGAACCCCAGCCGCAGCGCCAGCGCCCCGTCGGCGCGGCGTTCCAGCGTATTGTCCCAGGTTGAGGCATTGACGCAGATGGGCCGCACCTCGACGCTGTGTTCGCGCGCGTCGCGCACGATCTGGGCCGGAGCGTAAAACCCCATCGGCTGCGAATTGAGCAGCGCGCAGGCAAACACCGCCGGATGGTGGCATTTCAGCCAGGCCGAGACATAGACCAGCATGGCGAAGGCGGCGGCATGGCTTTCGGGGAAACCGTAATCGGCGAAGCCCTCGATCTGGCTGAAACACCGTTTGGCGAACTCCAACTCGTAGCCGTTGTTCAGCATGCCCCCGATGAAGCGATCTCGAAACGCGCCGATGGTGCCCATACGTCGGAACGAGGCGAGCGAGCGGCGCAGGCGGTCGGCCTCTTCCGGGGTGAACCCGGCGGCGACCACGGCGATCTGCATGGCGTGTTCCTGAAACAGGGGCACGCCGAGCGTCTTTTCCATGACCTTGTCCAGCTTGGGACACATCGACGCGGGTTCTTCCAACCCCTGCCGCCGCCGGATGTAAGGCTGCACCATGCCACCCTGAATGGGGCCGGGGCGGACGATGGCGACCTCGATCACCAGATCATAGAACTCACGGGGGCGCATTCGGGGAAGGAAGTTCATCTGCGCCCGGCTTTCCACCTGAAACACCCCCACCGCATCCGCCTTGCAGAGCATGTCATAGGTGGCGGTGTCGCCCTGTTTGATGGTGTCAATGGTCAGGTCTTCCCGCTCATGTTCGCGCATCAGGTCGAACGCCTTGCGGATACAGCTGAGCATGCCCAGCCCCAGCACATCGACCTTGAGGATGTTCAGCGCATCGATATCGTCCTTGTCCCATTCGATGACCGTGCGGTCCTCCATCGCCGCGTTTTCGATGGGGCACAGCTCGTCAAGCCGCCCCTTGGTGATCACGAACCCGCCCACATGCTGGGAAAGATGCCGGGGAAAGCCGATGATCTCGCCGATCAGGCGGATGGTTTGCGCCAGCCGCCGGTCATCCGGGTCGAGGCCCAGTTCCCTGATCCGCTCGGGATCGGCCCCGCCATTGGACATGCCCCAGATCTGGCCCGAGAGGCTGGCGGTGACGTCCTGGCTGAGCCCCATCACCTTGCCCACCTCGCGGATCGCGGCGCGCGAGCGGAAATGGATCACCGTGGCGCAGAGCCCGGCGCGGTGACGGCCGTATTTGTCGTAAATCCATTGGATCACCTCCTCGCGGCGTTCATGTTCGAAATCCACGTCGATATCCGGTGGTTCACCCCGGTGTTTGGAGACGAAGCGTTCGAACACCATGGCGATCAGGTCGGGGTTCACATCGGTGATGCCCAGCAGATAGCACAGCACCGAATTCGCCGCTGACCCGCGGCCCTGGCACAGAATGCCGATGGAGCGTGCATATTGAACGATGTCGTGCACAGTCAGGAAATAAGCCGGATAGCCAAGCTCGGCGACCAGTTTCAGTTCCTTTTCCATGAGGTCATGCACCCGTTCGGGGGCGCCGTTCGGATAGCGACGGTGCAGCCCTTCGCGGGTCAGCCGTTCCAACCGGGTTTGCGGGGTTTCGCCATCGCTGATCTCGTCGGGATATTCATAGCTGAGCTCGCTCAGGTCAAAGCTGCATTTGGCCGCAATATCCAGCGTCCGGCGCAGGGCGGCGGGGTGATGGCGGAAGAGGCGGGCCATATCAGCCGCGCCTTTCAGGCGGCGCTCGGCATTGGGCTGGGCGCGGGTGCCGATCTGGTCGATGGTGACATGCTCGCGCATGCAGGTCAGCACATCGGCCAACTGCCTGCGGCTGCCCCGGTGCATCAGTACATCGCCAACCGCCACCATCGGGGTGGCGCAGCGTTGCGCCAGTGTGGCGCAGGTGTCAAACCACGCCTGATCAGAGCCGTCATAGCGTGGTGCCGCACCCAGAAAGACATGGCCGGGAAAGCGGCGCTGAACCTGCCGGATCGCGCCGATATTGGGGTTCAGCGGGCCTTGCGGCAGGGCGATCAGGATCATGCCTTGCCCGGCCTCCAGCAGGTCGCGCAGATCGAGATGGCACTCGCCTTTCTCGGCGCGGCGCTTGCCCAGCGTCAGCAGCCGGGTCAGCCGCTGATAGGCGGTGCGGTCGCGGGGCAGGGCGAGCCAATGGGCGGGGCTGTCGCGCAGCACCAGACGGCAGCCCGTGATCAGCTTGGGCAGATGCGTTGTTTCGGGTCGGGGAATGTCGCTCGGGGTGCCGATTTCCTGCCGTGAGCAGCTATCGGTGCGGTGTTGCGAATGTATCCGGATCTTCTCATCGATCCCACGCTTCAGTTCTTTCAATGCCCGGAACGCCCGCACCACGCCCGCCAGTGAATTGCGGTCGGTGATGGCGATGGCGCTCAGGCCCAGTTCAGTGGCGCGAGTCACCATTTCCTCGGGGTGCGAGGCCCCGGTGAGGAAGGTGAAATTGCTGGTCACGCAGAGCTCGGCATAGGTCGGTGCGGGTGGCAGGATCTGGGGCTCGGACGTGGTCATGCGAACTCTCCCTGCACGAACCAGCCGGGGTTTTGCGGCGTGTGGAACAGCCACAGCCTGCGGCCCTGCCGGGTTTCCACCTGCCAGTAATCGCGCAGGCCCGACCGCCAGTTCTCATCACTCAGCCACCATTCCGGTGCGATACGTTCCGGTCCGGTTGCGCGTCCGGTGGTCAGCGACATGCGCCGCCAGCGAAACTGGCGCGGCGGATGCGGCCCGGTGCCCGCGATGGGCTCGGGCGGAAAGAGGGTGAGAGGGCGGGGGCGCGGTGCGCTCCACCCGCTGTCCGGTTGGGAATAGGCGGCAGGCGCGATCAGGAAGCTGCGTTCGGGGATATGGCTGTCGGCGGGCAGGAAACGCTGCACATTCTCCAGCCCGATCCGTGTGCCGATCCGGGTGATGAGGTCATCCAGTTTGTCCTGCCGCCCGACCGAGACATGGCTGACCTGCTGAACCGGCAGTGGTTCGACCTGCGTGGCCTCAAGCCGCAACTGGTCGATGCCGAACCCTGCATCCACCGCGTCCACGCCGCGTTGAAACAGCGGCAGGATACGGTGCGGGTCGCGCAGGGGGCGGGCCAGCCGCAACTCCACCTGCTGGCTGTCCTGATCGACCCGGCGCAGGGTCAGGGTCAGCACCCGCGCGCCGGCCTCCTGCGCTTTCAGCTTGGTACAAAGCTGGTCCAGCAGGCGCGCGGCGCCCGCCATCACATCCGATGTCAGGCCAATGGGTTCGGGCAGGGTCATGCGGGTGCCGTAATGGGGCGGATCGGCGAGCGGAGAGATATCCTCGGGCTGGGTCCCCAGCGCCTGATCCAGCCGCATCATCAGCCCCGCCCCGAACCGGCGCGCCAGCGGGGCGCGGGGGGCATGGGACAGATCGGCAATGGTGCGCAGGCCCAGCCGTTGCAAGGCGACGGAGATGTCCTCCTCCAGCCGCAGTGCTACCACCGGGAGTTTGCCGATGGCCGCCAGCATATCGCCCGCAGCAGCCACGCCGCCGCCATGACGGGCCAGCGCCCAGGCGGCCCCGCGGGTATCCCCCATGCCGACCCGAACCGCGATCCCGGCTCGTGCGAAGCGCTGGCGGATATCGTCGAGCAGGGCCACCTCGCCGCCCAACAGATGCGTGGCCCCGGTGACGTCCAGCACCAGCCCGTCGCGCCCCTCCAGCCCGACCCAGGGGCAATAGCGCGTGGCCCAGCGGCGCAGGGCGATCAAAAACCGCTCATCGGCCTGCGGATGGGCGGGCTGGCTGATCAGGTCAGGGCAGAAGGCGCGGGCGTCCGCATAAGACATGCCCCGGTTCAGGCCCTGATCCTCGGCCGCGCGGTTCAGGCAATAGAGACGGTTGGCATTGCTCTGGATCAGGGTCAGGGCAAAGGGCCCTTCAGTCGGGCGCGCCCGCAGAACCCGGTCGCTTGCCAACCGGGGGAACCACAGCGATACGACGCGCCGAGTGATCCCATCGAACATCCCAGACCCCCAATGTTCCTGATTTGTTCTTAATAAGCTCCCAATGGTGGTGAGTCGAGTCTTCCGGGTGAAATTGAGGGGCGCAGGACCATCGCGTTTCAGCCGCGTTGCTGCCCATGCCTTCGGGGATCAGTGCCAGCGCGGTGGCCTTGCCGTCGCGTGCGGCCAGTTGCAGTCGTCGCCCGGCAGTCAGGTCGAGCGGCTTGCTCAGCTCGGTCACCACCAGCGACACTGCGCCCGAGCGCAGCGCCTCTTCGGTCACCGCCAGAGCGTCGGTCTGGTCCCTGGCCGAGGCAATCAGCAGATGGGCCGGGTCAAGGATCGGGTGAAACCCCGACGGGGTCAGCTGCGCCGCCTGCCAGGCTTCGCGCACCCAGATCACCGGCCCGCCCAGCCGCGCGGCCAGAACGAGCGCGAAAAACACCGCCCCCGCACCGCAGACCTCATGGGTGCGGTGTTTTTTGGGCGGGTAATACGGGATCGCAGCGTCAGTCATCAGCGTTGAGTATAGGCAATCGGGGCAGAGATGCGAGAGCGTCTCTACCACGGATGCCATGTTCACACAGGGTCAGTGGGTCACTTTCGGCGCGACCGGCTCAAGCGCTATTTCGGGATTAGCCGCTTGCGCCCAGTCTTCCGCTTTCCAGCCCTTGTCCCACATGAACATGAAGGGGCGTTCGGTCAGGATGCAGTAGGGGTTGTCGTCCAGCGTCAATCCCTTCAGGCGGGCATCCTGCCCGGCTTTCACGATATCCAGCAGGTCATGCGTCCGCTTCTGCACGGCGTCCGCAACTTTGTTATTCCACAACATCCATTGGTCCTTTCACGGGTTGGGTCCTCTTCACGGGAGACTGAGGTCATCAGGTCGCGAACCCTCGCTCAGCCCTGTCCCGTGAAGAACAATCCGCAGGTAAGCAGTGGAAAAGGCCCATCAAGAGCGTGGCCGGAACGCGGTACGCTTTGGCCGGTTTTCGAACAAGGTGACCCTAACAGAGCGCATCCCGGCGGGGGTTCAGGCCCGGCGCAGCGGGCTCCACAGGCCACCGATCTCGCGTCGGGCCACATGCGTCGTCATCAGCAAGGCAATCATCCATCCGGTGACAACGGCGGCAGCGGTTCCGAACCAGACGCCGATTTCGTCAAACCCCCAGACGCCGATAAACAACCAGACAAAAAATGCCACCCCAAAGGCCTGTCGATAGAGGCTGATCCAGACTGTCCAGATGGGCCTTTTAAGTGCCTGTAGCAAAGAGTTGATCGAGAACAGCATCATGTAGACCGGCAGGATCACACTATCGACGCGCAGATAACTCAGCCCGACGCGGATGACCTCGGGGTCGTCGGTGAACAGCCCCAGCAGGGACCGGCCGAATATCCAAAGCGCGGGCCCCGCGATGGCAGTCATTACGAATCCCACCTTCCAGCAATAGAACACCGCCATACGGACTCGGTCGTAATCCCGCGCGCCGAAATTCTGCGAGGCGATCGGCAACAGCGCCCCGGTGACGCCCAGAACGGGCAGCAGCAGGATCTGTTCCAGCCGGATGGCGATCCCGAACCCGGCAATGGCGTGCTCGCCGAACAGCTTCAGCGCGAACTGCATGACGAACCCCGACAGCAGCATCACCATGAAGGAAACGGCGATGGGCAGGGTCTGCACCGAAATCTCGGCGAAAGCGGTCAGGCGCGGGACAAGGTTTGCCAGCCTGAGCCGCCGCATGCGCCGCCGCCTGAGAACCTGCCGGATCATGAACAGCATCACTCCGGTCTGGCTCAATACAGTCGATACCGCCAGCCCGTCGAAACCGATACCCGGGATCAGGCCGGGAATGCCATAGATCAGCAGTGGATTGAGGCCGATATTGGCAAAGAAAGCGACCATGAGCGCGCGCTGCATCGACACCGCGTCGCCATGCGCCTGCAGGATGCCATTGCACCCGAAAGCCAGCAGGAATCCCGGTAGCGCCAGCAAAAGCCAGTGAAAATAGCGCAGCCCCGCATCGCGATATTCGCCCGGTTCCGAGACCAGCCGGATCAGTGCCGGTCCGTACCAGAGCCCTGCCAGCGCCAGCAGCCCGGCCGCCACCAGCCCATAGCTCAGGCCCTGCGCCGCCAATCGCCGGGCCTTGCGGGTCTCTCCGGCGCCGAGCGCGTTGCCGACAAGCGCGCTCATTGCGGCGCCCAGGCCGATGCCGACCGAGATGGCCAGGAAGAAGGCCTGAAACCCCAGCGCCAGCCCGGCCTGGGCACTGGTCGACAACAGCCCGGCAAAGAACATGTCCACGATGTTGTAGAGCGTGTTGAACACCATCCCGATCGCACCGGGTATGGCCAGGGCACGAAAATGCCCCGAGATCGGCCCTCGCGTCAGGTCAAGCTCGACAGGAGCGGCCATGTCAGCGGCCCATCACGGGCGTTCGGCCTGGACGGTCAGGAAGACAAACTCGGGCGTCAGCACCTCGACGAAGCCATGGTTCAACTCGGCATCGACGCTGATGCTGTCGCCTGCGATCAGCGTGAACCGCGCCTCGCCGTAGCGATAGATCGCCTCGCCTTCAAGCGCCTGCACAAAGACCACCCCGTGGCCCACATAAGTGGGGGGCTGCCCCCCCTCACGCAGGAGCGTCACGCGGCGGGCCTGAAACCGGAGGTCCTTGCGGGCATGCATCGCCAGATTGACATATTCGTGGCTATGTCCCCCGGCGATCCGGGTCGATTTCAACCCCTCGCCATGGCGCACCAGCGTGTAGTCGGTGTGATCGGTGCGGGCTTTGCGGAACAGCGAGACAATGGGAACCTCGAGCGCTTCGGCCAGCGCGGCCAGCGTGTCGATCGACGGCGAGACCAGCCCGTTTTCGATGCGACTGACCATGGCGGCGGAAATCCCCGACAGTTCGGCCAGTCGGCGCGCCGATTGCTTGCGGGTCAGGCGCAATTCCTTCAGCGAGGCGCCGATGGCACGGTCGATCTGTCTTCCCGGTGCGTCGCCTTGCATGATCTGTCCTGTCACTCGCTGCCATAATAGCCGACAACATCGCCCTGGGTGGTCACGCCCAGCCCATTCAACAACCGGTTGGCATAGTTGAAATACCCCACGATCTGGTTGATTTCGAGGATCTCTCCATCCTGCCAGCCAGCGGATTTCAGCGCGGTCACATCCGCCTCTTCCATGCTCCCGGGCGACTGGGTCAGTTTCTCGGCATAGGTCAGTGCGGCAAGCTCTGCCCCGTCAAAAGCGTCGCTAGGGCTGCGCGCCTGCAGCGCCGCCTCTATCCGGTCGGCGCGGCCATTGTCGCCGATCAGATGCCGGGCGTTTGCCCAGTGGTTGGCATAGGAGTAGGGGCAGTCATTCAGCGTCGAGACATAAGAGCTGATCACCTCTTGCAGCCACATCGGCACGGTATTGGCGGGGTCGTGCAGACAGGCCCGGTAGAGAACCACATGGCCCTTCATCGTGTTGGGCCGCAGTGAATGGACCCGCATCACATTGTCCACCGTCCCGTGCGGCGTGCGCGCAAGATCCAGCATGGCCCTCAACTGGTCGTCGGCCTCTTCGTCTTGTATCATCCTGATCCAGGCAGACATTTGCGGCTCCTCCCTTGGGTTCAGCACAAATCTTGGGCAACGTCACACGGGTCGCTGAGTTTTTTATTGACGAGTATTGCATATTAAGCAACCATATTGATTAGAGCGCAACTATTTGGGGGTTCTGAGGCCTTGCCCGATTGCTCCACCCGTTCGCATCGCCAGCCCGGGGTCCGCCATGCGACCGGTCCCTGTCTGCTTGGGGACTGCGCGACAGGCGCTCTGGATCACTGGCAGGAGACTACGTTTTCCCCGAAGATGACAGGCCCGGCATGACCCGGCCCGCCCCGATGATCGAAGTCAGCAATCTGGACAAGTTCTATGGCACGTTTCAAGCGCTGAAGAATATCGATCTGACCGTTCATCAGGGCGAGAAAGTGGTGATCTGCGGCCCCTCGGGCTCGGGCAAATCCACGTTGATCCGCTGCTTCAACGGGCTGGAATGGCACAATTCCGGGCGTCTGGTGATCGACGGGATCGAGGTCTATGAGGGCGCCAAGGATATCCGAGAGCTGCGTCAGGAAGTGGGCATGGTGTTCCAGCAGTTCAATCTGTTCCCGCATCTGACCGTTCTGGAAAACCTGATGATCGGCCCGATGAAAGTGCGCAAGATTCCAAAGGCACAGGCCGAAGAGACCGCGCGCAGCTATCTCGACCGGGTGCATATTCCCGAACAGGCCGACAAATACCCGGCCCAGCTGTCCGGCGGCCAGCAGCAGCGCGTGGCGATCGCGCGCTCGCTCTGCATGGAAACCCGGATCATGTTGTTTGACGAGCCGACCTCGGCGCTTGATCCCGAGATGATCAACGAGGTGCTGGACGTGATGGTCGAACTGGCCGAGACCGGCATGACCATGGTCGTCGTTACTCACGAGATGGGATTCGCCCGCAAGGTGGCCGACACGATGGTCTTCATGGAGGCGGGCCAGATCGTCGAAATCTCGCCGCCCGAGCAGTTCTTCATCCAACCCTCCAGCGAGCGCTGCCGCCTGTTCCTGGATCAGATCCTGGCCCATTGACGTGAGCGATCTGGGCATATCTCGGTCCCGGGGGCAGGAGTTGCCCAAACCTCCATTTCGCAAGCGGTTTTTCGGATCGATTCCGGTCTCAGTCACCATCTACGCGATCATCGTCGGGCTGATCGCCTATGGCGCTTATACCGGGGCGCAGGGGATGGGATATAACTGGCAATGGTACCGGGTGCCACAATTCCTCTATCGCAACACGGAGGTCGGGTTCGAATGGGGCGAGATTCCCATCGGGCTGGTGGCAACGATCAAACTGTCCGTCACCGCCTTTCTACTGGCCACGGCGATCGGCCTGCTGGTGGCGTTGCTGCGCTTGTCCGGTCTGGTGATCGGCTCTGCGGTTGCGGTCGGATATCTGGAACTGATCCGTAACATCCCGCTGCTGGTGCTGCTGTATCTGTTCTATTACGTGCTGGGGCCGATCTTTGGCTTTGATCGCTATTTCGCCAGCATCCTGACGCTCGCGGTGTTCCATTCGGCGCTGATCTCGGAAATCCTGCGCGCCGGGATCAACGCCATCCCGGCGGGCCAGTGGGAGGCCGCAAAGTCGATCGGGATGAGCCCCTATCAGACCTATCTCTATATCATCTTGCCGCAATCGGTGCGGTTCATGCTGCCGCCGATGACGGGTGAGGTTGTGCATCTGATCAAATCCTCGGCCATTGTCAGCGTGATCGCGGTGGCCGAACTGACTACGTTCGGACGCAACATCATTTCCGATACCTACATGAGTTTCGAAATCTGGTTCACCATCGCGCTGGTCTATCTGGTGGTGACCCTGATCCTGTCGATCGGCGTTTCCCATCTGGAGAAGAAATATGCCGTCGACCAATAAATCTGAAAAATTGACCGGACAACAAGGAGAACCAAGATGAAGCTTACTCGCAGAATGCTCGGGGCCGCATTGGGCGCTGTTGTGGCAACTGGAATGGCATCCTCGGCCTGGGCGCAGAGCGCGACACAGGGCCTGTCCAGCGAAAGCGCGATTGAAACCATCAAGCAGGATGGGGTGATCCGGATCGGTCTGTCGCTGTTCGTGCCCTGGTCGATGCGTGACAAGAACGGCGATCTGATCGGGTTCGAACTGGATGTCGGGCGCAAACTGGCCGAGGATATGGGCGTCGAGGTCGAGTTCGTGCCAACCGCCTGGGACGGGATCATTCCGGCGCTGGTCTCGGGCAATTTTGATGTGATCATCTCGGGCATGTCGGTGACCGCGCAGCGCAATCTGACCATCAATTTCACCGACCCCTATGCCTATTCCGGTCTCGCCATCCTGGCCAACAAGTCGATGACCGAAGGTATGACGCTGGAGGATTTCAACAGCCCCGATGTCACCTTCGCCGCCCGTCGCGGGGCAACGCCCGCAGCGGTGATCGCGCAGAACTTTCCCGAAGCCACGCTGTTGCTGTTTGACGAGGACGGTGCCTCGACCCAGGAGGTACTGAACGGCAATGCCCATGCCTCGATGGCGGCGCAGCCGACGCCGAACCGCGAGGCGGGCCGCAACCCCGAGACGCTGATCGTTCCGTTCGAAAACCTCTATGACCCGCGCGGCGAAGCCTTTGGCGTGCGCAAGGGGGACCCGGATGCGATGAACTTCTTTAACAACTGGATCGCCCAGCAATGGCGTTCGGGCTGGCTGGAACAGCGTCACGCCTACTGGTTCGGCACCGAAGAGTGGGCCGATCAGGTCGCCCAGTAACCGAAATCACCCGGGGGCGGCTATGCGGCCCCCGGACCCTGATGCGGAGCTTGCCCGGTGCAATCCTTCCTGAAGAAGCTCAGATGGCCCGACTATGTGATCGTGGCGGTTCTGATGGCGTTTTTCGGGTATATCTGGCTCTCGATTGAGGGCACGCTCAACTATAAATGGCGATGGGAGCTGATCCCCGGCTACATCGTCGGCTGGCACACGGGTCGCGAGGAGTATTTCGCCAACCTGCTGTTGCAGGGTTTGGTCGCGACGATCCGTATCAGCATCTATTCCGGTATATTGGCGCTGATTATGGGCACCATTCTGGGTGTCGCACGCTGTTCCGCCAACCTGACCATTCGGATGCTGGCGCGAACCTATCTTGAGTTTCTGCGTAACGTGCCGCCGGTGGTTGTGGTCTTCATCTTCTTTTTCTTCCTGTCGCAACAACTGATCGACGCGCTGAACCTTGAGCGCTGGGCGCGCGGGATCGCGCGGCAGGAGGACAACCAGATCTGGACCTTCTTCTTTGGCGAGATGCGGCGGTTCCCGTCGCTGGTGTCGGGTGTGATCGTTCTGGCCCTGTTCGAAAGCGCCTTTGTGGGCGAGATCGTGCGGGCGGGTATCCAGTCGATCCCCAAGGGCCAGCACGAGGCGGCGCGCTCCATCGGGATGAGCCATCTGCAGGAGCTGCGCTATGTGGTGCTGCCACAGGCGATGAAGAAGGTGGTGCCGCCGCTGGCCAACCAATTCATCTCGTTGATCAAGGACAGCTCGATCCTGTCGCTGATCTCGGTGCAGGAACTGACCTACAAGACGGTCGAGCTTGTGGCCTCGTCCCGGATGATCTTCGAGGCATGGATCACCACGGCGGCGTTCTATTTCATCGTCTGCTTTGGTCTCAGCCGCATCTTTGCGCGGCTGGAGAAGAAGTCGGAAAAGCACTGACCGTCACATCCTGATCTGCACCATGCCGTTTTCCACCCGCGCCTCGAATATCCGCATCGCCCTGGTGGCCGGGGCCGAGACCGGCGTGCCATCGCGCACATCGAACGCGCCCTGATGCAGCGGGCATTCGATCACATGCCCATCGAAATAACCGTCGCACAGGTCTGCGCCCCCATGATTGCAGAGCGCCTGCGAGGCATAGATCCCGCTGGGCGTATCATAGAGCGCGATGATGCGTGATCCGATCTCGACCCGCGTGACCCAGTTCTTTTCAAGCCGGGTGACCTCGATCACGTCCCGCCAGGGTTTTTTCGTCGCCATGGCTTAGTGCTCGGGGTTCTGACGCAGGATCTGTCGCAGGATGTCGCGATGAGCAGCAAGATAGCCGCCGGGTTCGACAAAGATGTGATCCTTGAGTTTGTCATGCAGGCGCGGCAATGCGTGAAACGGGACCGAGGCGACATAGTGATGCTCGGCGTGGTAGTTCATGTTCCAGCACAGAAACCGCATAGGGGCCGAGACCAGATTGGTGCGGGTGTTTTCGGACATTTGGGCGACGTTGGGGCGCCCCACATGTTCGGTCATCCGTACGAACCGCATCACCGGCTCGCCCAGAAACAGCGGGATGATCCAGTACCAGATCAGGCCCCACCAGCCGGTCAGCGCCATGGCCAAAAACAGCGCCGCATAGATCGCCAGCATCCGTCGCGCATCGCGATAGACTGCCTTGTATTCGACCTTGGGGATGAAGCGCAGCTCTGCCGCGCTGAGGTTTCCGCAAGCATGACGGAATAGCTCGGTGAACTTGCCACGCCAATAGGGCAGGGCCGAAAGGTACAGCAGGTACTGACCGATCGTCCGGGGCAGGGGGATCAGTTCGGGGTCTTCGCCGGTGAGCTGGGTGTAGGTGTGGTGGTCGCAATGCTCGTAGCGGAAAAACCGATGCGGCAGGACGATGATCAGCCCGCAAATCTGCCCGACCAGATCATTGAGCCAGCGGGTCCGGAACACGGTGTAATGCACGCATTCATGCTGTAGCGAGAAGTGATGCACCAGAACGACGCCCTGCGCGAACATGGCGGGCCAGATCAGCCAGGAGTTCCAGGCCAGTGTGATCAGGGTGGTGGTGATACCCAGCAGCAGCAGCCAAAGCGCCAGATGACGCAGCCCCGGCCCGTTTGAACGCTGCATGAATCCCTTGAGCTCTTCGCGTGTCAATTTCCCTTCGGCCAGGGCCTGGGTCAGCGGCGTGACGATTGCGTTGGACATGTGAGTTCCACGATTTGCCGGTGCGGGGGCGGACCCTCGACGCATGGACCGGCACCGGAGACGGGAGTGCTCCGCACCATAGGACCACCTCGAACCGGCCCTATTAACAAGAGATTATCCCGGCGCGGCGCGATTCGATCAAGCCCGGCGGCTCAGATCGCCACGCGCAGGCCGATATCGGGATCGGGATCGGCAAAGAGAGCCGCCGCGCAGGAATGCCGGGCCAGAATCGACGGTCCCTCGGGCAGGCGTTCGGCATGGAACACGCCAGCATCCCAATAAGTCACTCCGTCGATCACTATGGTGGGGTCGATCACGTTCCAGCTGATCTCGCCGGGCGCATAGGCGCCGCAGGTGTGAAAGTGCAGCAGGCGCGGATTACCGAAGGCCGCCCCACCCCAACGCTCGAAATTCTCGCGCATGTCCCAGGGGTATCCGCATCCGGGATGGATGCCTGCATGCCAGGAATGCACGTAATCACGGTCGATGCCGAACTGCCCGGCTACCCGGTCATATTGGGCCTCGGCCCGTGCTGCGTTGGCGGGATCGCCTGTAAACTGCGTCAGACGCCCCTGTTCCATATGGGCAAAGACCGGGCGGTCAAATTCGATCGTGTAATTGTCATAATATTTTGAGCCGGTGCCGGTCAGGAACCCGACCGCCACGCGCCCCGAAAAGCTGTGTGCAGGCACCGGGGTGAAGACCGACATTGGAAACCGCAGTATTGAAGTGTCGCCCGAGGGGGTAAGATCCATCACCGGGCGGCCACGCACATCAGTGCCGAGCGGGCAGGTGATCCGAACCTCTTCTGCGGCGTCCAGCACCGCGTTGATCCCGGATTTGATCTCCATGAAGGCATCGTGGTGGCCATTGGAAAACCCCGACCCGAACAGCTCGCGCGTCAGGGCAAAGCTGACGATGATCTTCTTGCCCTGCGGCATGTCCGAGAACCGCAGCTGATCGCCAAGCCGGGCCAGGAACAGAATGATGTCGGCCGCCTCGAACCGTGCCAGAAGGTCGGTGGGCAGATGCGGATTATCTGGGTTGAAGCCGACATCCACCGCATCGACCGACAGGCCCAGCGACCGGGCGGTGCGGTTGACGATTTCAACGCTGTCTGCATCAAAATAGCCGAACTCGGGCGGTTCATAGGCAATCAGCAGCCGGTCACCGGCCCGCGCGTGGGCACAGTTCACCAGCAGATTGCACGCACCCCGTTCGGGCGTCATCTCCGACATCAACCACTCCTTGTATGAAGTGTTTGTAAAATACTGCCCGGTACGGGCTCTGATCCATTTGAAAGTGATAATGGCAAGCATTAGGGTGACTAATATGATCCTGAACCTCCCCTATTCTGCCCTGCGCGCCTTTGAGGCCGTTGTGCGTCATGCGGGGTTTTCCTCGGCCGCGGCAGAGCTGGGGGTCAGCCAGAGCGCGGTCAGCCAGCATGTACGTACTCTGGAAGAGTGGCTTGGCCGCGATTTGCTGGTGCGTGGCGCGCGGCAGTCGCGCCCGACCCGCGAGGGTGAGCAACTGGCGCTTGCCATATCCGAGGGGCTTGGACGGATCTCGGATGTCTGCACGCAGCTGCGCGACAAGACCCGCACCGACCGTACGATCGTGATCTCCTGCCTGCCCGGCTTTGCCTTCACCTGGTTGTTTCCGCGGCTCATTCACTTCGATCTGGCGCATCCCGACCTGTCGATCTCGATCGCGACCGATACCGGCCAGCAGCCGTTTTCCGGCGCCGATGCGGATATCGGCATTCGTTATGGGCTGGGCGAGTTTCCCGGCTATCAGGTTGACCTGCTGATGGCCGAACGGCTGTTTCCGGTCTGCGCCCCAAGCCTGTTGCCAGAGTTGCGCGGGATCGACGACCTGACCCGCCACAGTTTGCTGGTGGACGAAAACCTGCATCACGGCGCTGCCAGTCCCACTTGGGAGTTCTGGGCAAAGCAATGCGGCCTGACCCTGCCATCGCCCTTGCGTACGCGGCGGTTGGGGCAGTCGAACATGGTGGTGCAGGCCGCCATCGAAGGGTTGGGTGTCGCACTTGGACGCGAACCTCTGGTCATCGACGCGCTGAGCGATGGGCGGCTGGTCCGGCCTTTTGCGCAGTTGACGCAATCGCCGCTGTCCTACTGGCTGGTGCGGCGGCATGAAAGCAAGGACAGCCAGAAGGTGGGCGAGTTTCTGAGCTGGATTCGCTCTGAGGCCGATGCGCAGCCCGATATTCCGCCACCTGCGGGTCGGTTGGATTAGTGTTCCTTATATGTGTCATTACCAATCGGGCATGGCGCAAGGGGCTGGGGCTGCGCCATACTGTCCCCAGCCATCTGATCGGACGGAGAGCGCTTTCATGTTTCTGAGAAACTGCTGGTATGTCGCGGCCTGGAGCGCGGATATCAGTCGCGCACTGCGCGCCGAAACCTTTCTGGGTGAGAATATCGTGCTCTATCGGCAGCAAGACGGCAGCCCGGTTGCGCTGGAAAATGCCTGCCCGCACCGCAAATTGCCGCTGTCGGAGGGCAACTTGAAGGGGGACAACGTGGAATGCGGCTATCACGGGCTGACATTCGACTGTTCCGGAACCTGCATCGACAGCCCCACCCAGCGTGGCATGACCCCGCGCCGGGCGGTGGTCAAATCCTACCCGGTGGTAGACCGCTATCGCCTGTTGTGGATCTGGATGGGCGATCCGGCGCTGGCCGATCCCGACAAGATATTCCCGGTCGAGAATTATGACGATGCCAGTTGGGGCCTGACTGATGGCGGGGTGATGGATATCGACTGCCACTACCTGTGGGTCTGCGACAACCTGCTTGATCCCAGCCACGTGGCCTGGGTCCATGTCACCTCGTTTGCCGGGGCCGGGACTGATGAGGAACCGCTGAATGTAGAAAAGACCAATCGCGGTGTCATCGTCTCGCGCTGGATCGAGAACAAGCCGCCCTCACCTTATTACGCCAAGCTGGTGGCGTTTGAGGGCGATTGCGACCGTTTGCAGCATTACGAAATGTGCCTGCCCGCGATCGCGCTGAACAAGTCGATCTATACCCCCGTGGGCACGGGCGGCTATGACAAGGCGCCGGTTGAGGAGACATTCATCAATATCTCCTACAATTTCATGACCCCGATCGATGCGGACCGGACCCGGTATTTCTGGTTTCAGCACCGCAATTCTGATCCCGACAATGCGGATGTGTCGACTTTCATGAATGACGGCGCGCGGATGGCGTTTCTGGAGGACAAGGATGTGCTGGAAAAGGTGCATCTGGGCATGAAACACGCCAAAACGCCCCATATCGACCTGGGGCTGGATGCGGGGGCCAAGCAGTTCCGCCGGGTGCTGGACCGCGCCATCAAGGCCGAAGCCAGTGATCCCGACAACGTCCTGAAGCAGGCCTGAGCGAAGCAGCGCGTGACCCTGCCGCTTGGCACCAAACACTCGAAAAGTCATCAAAAACCCGCCTCTGAGGACAGGCCCGCGGGCACCAAGCCGCTTGGATGTTGCAGCAGGTGCTTCAGCACTCAAATCCGTTGACGCAATGTGACCTGTGGTCAATATTATTACCAATATGCAAAAATATTCCCTCTTGTCACTTGCGCGTAATGCGCTTTCGGGACATCGGAACTGGCCCTTGGCCTGGCGCAGCCCACCCTTGAAGGATCGCTATGACGTGGTGGTGATCGGGGCGGGGGGGCACGGGCTGGCGACGGCCTATTATCTGGCAAAGGAGTTCGGCGTTACCGATATCGCCGTGCTGGAGCGTGGCTGGCTGGGTGGTGGCAACATCGCGCGCAATACGGTGACTATCCGGTCGAACTACATGCGGGACGCCTCAATCCCGTTTTATGTCAAATCCGTCGCCATGTACGAAGGGCTCACCCGTGAGCTGAACTTCAACATGATGCATTCCAAGCGCACCATGGTGGATGTGGTCCAGACCTGGCCCAAGCTGCGCGAGTTGCGGCGGCGGCAACTGGTGATGGATATCTACGGCTCCACCTATGAACAGATTACGACCGCAGAGCTGCGCCGCCGTATTCCGGCGCTGACGGGGGGCGGGCCGGAGGCGCGCCTGCCGGTGATCTGCGGCATGGTCCATACCGATGCGGGCGTGAACCGCCATGATGCGGTGGCCTGGGGCTATGCCCGCGCGGCGGATGCGATGGGGGTCGAGATCCACCAGCAGACTGCGGTGTACTGCCTGCTGCGCGGTGCGCAAGGCGCGATCAAAGGGGTCGCGACCAGCCGTGGAACGGTGTGCGCCAACAAGGTGGTTGTGGCGGTCTCGGGCCATACCACGACGCTGACCGAAACGGCGGGCTTGCGGCTGCCGTTGCGCACGATGAACCTGACGGCGTTTGTGTCCGAGCCGGTGCAGCCGCTGGTCGACGTGATCGTGAACTGCCCCGACAGCGGGTTCTATTTCAGTCAGTCCGACAAGGGCGAAATGGTGATCGGCGGCGCGCCGGACATGGGGCAGAGCTTTCGCCGCGACATCAAGCAGCATGTGTTCGAGGATACGGTCAGCGCGATGCTGTCGCTGTTCCCGCGCTTCAAGAAGCTCAAGCTATTGCGGCAATGGGGCGGGCATCTGGATATCGCCCATGACGCCTCGCCGATCATGGATCAGACTGAAGTTCCGGGTCTGTTCGTCACCGCCGGGTGGTGGGGCGGCTACAAGGCGATCCCGGCCGGCGGTCTGACCCTGGCGCATCTGGTGGCCAAGGGAGAGCCGCACCCGCTGATGGCCTCCTTTACCCTTGACCGGTTCCGGCATCTGGATTTCGTGATGGAAGCCGGCACCACCACGGCGCGGTAGAAGGGACCCGACCATGTTGCTCATTCCCTGTCCGTTCTGCGGCACGCGCAACGAAAGCGAGTTCATCTATGGTGGCCCGGCGCGCGCGGCTCGACCCGACCCCAATGCGGTCAGTGATGCGGAATGGGTGGACTATCTGACCGTGGCGCCAAACCCGCTGGGGCCGGTGCAGGAACACTGGTGGCACGCGCGCGGTTGCGGCGAATGGCTCACGATCTGGCGCGACACGCGAACCCATGGCATCGTGGAGGCACCCGATGGGACTGAGTAGCCGCCTGACCACCGGCGGCCGTATCAACCGCGACCGGCCGCTGCGGTTCCGTTTCAATGGCAAGGATTACCAGGGTTTTGACGGCGATACGCTGGCCTCGGCCCTGATGGCTAACGGCGTGCGCGTCACCGCCCGCAGTTTCAAGTATCACCGCCCGCGCGGCATCGTCGGGCACGGCCCCGAGGAGCCGGCGACGCTGGTGCAGCTGGAGGGTGAGGATGCCTCGAGCAATTGCCCTGCCACCACGGTGCTGCTGCGCGAGGGGCTGAGCGCGCGCTCGGTCAATTGCTGGCCGTCGCCCGGTTTCGATCTGGGTGGCGTGGCGCAGGTGCTGGCCCGGTTCCTGCCTGCCGGGTTTTATTACAAGACGTTCAAATGGCCCGGCTGGCACCTGTTCGAGCCGTCGATCCGCAAGGCGGCCGGTCTGGCTCCGGCCCCGGCGCAGCCGCCGTCGTCGGGCCATTTCGAGGCGCGCCATGCCCATGCAGATGTATTGATCGCAGGCGCAGGCCCCGCCGGGCTGCAGGCCGCGCTTGACGCTGGGCGCGCGGGCAAGCGCGTATTCCTGGCCGATGAGGGGAGCGAAGCCGGGGGCAGCCTGCTGAACCGCAACCTGACCATCGGGGGACGACCGGCACTGGACTGGGTGGGTGACGCGGTGGCCGAGCTGCGCGGGATGGAGAGCGTCACACATCTGCAAAACGCCACTGTCTGGGCCTATCGCGAGCATAACCTGCTGATGGTGAATGAGCGCTCCCCCGAACAGGGCAACATTCTGGAGCGCAGCTGGCGGGTGCGCGCGGGCGAGGTGGTGATTGCCACCGGGGCCACCGAACGCGCCATGGTGTTTGGCGGCAATGACCGGCCCGGCGTGATGCTGGCCGCCTCGGTACAGGCTTATGTCAATCGCTGGGGGGTCGCCCCCGGCAAACGGGTGGCGCTGTTTACCAACAATAACAGCGCCTATGCGGTGGCGGCTGATCTGGCGGCGGCGGGGATCATCGTGACGGCCATCCTCGACAGCCGCAAACATGTCCCACAAGCGGCGCTGGATCTGGTCCCCGACCTGCAAGTGCATCCCGCGACAGTGGCGGCGGGCATCTTTGGTCACAAGCGGGTGCGTGCGGTACTGGCCGCGCCGCCGTCAGGCGACATACCCAAATGGATCAGATGCGATGTGCTTGCCCATTCCGGCGGCTGGAATCCGACGGTGCATCTGTGGTCGCAGTCCCGCAGTTCGCTGCGCTATGACGAGGGTTTGGCCGCGTTCCTGCCAGACGGGGCCGTGCAGAATTGCCGTGCCGTGGGAGCTGCGGCGGGCCAGATGACGCTGGACCGGATCGTCGCGGGTGGTGCGGATCTGCCTTATGCGATTGAACCGCTCTGGCGCGTGGATGTGCCGGTGCAGCGCGGCAGGGCGTTTCTGGATATTCAGAACGATGTCTCGGTCAGCGACGTGCATCTGGCCCTGCGCGAGGGCTACTCCAATATCGAACATGTCAAACGCTACACCACCGGTGGCATGGGGTTGGATCAGGGAAAGACAAGCAATATCAACATTATCGGCACAGTTGCGATGCAGCAGGGCGAGCCCATTGAGCAGATCGGCACAACCACTTTCCGGTCGCCCTATACACCGGTGTCATTTGGCGCAATTGCAGGGCTGCGAGAGGACAGCGTTCTGTTTCCTTATCGACACACGCCGGTGACGCAATGGAACAAGGACAATGGCGCGGTGATGTACGAGGCGGGTGCCCGCTGGCAGCGCCCGGGCTACTTCCCCAAGCCCGGCGAGAGCCTGCAGGAGGCGGTGAACCGTGAATGCCGTGCTGTGCGCGAGGCTGTTGGCGTCTATGACGGCTCGCCCCTTGGCACATTTGAGTTGAAGGGTCGGGATGTGCCGCGCTTCCTCGACTTCATCTACTCCAACGTCATGTCCAGCCTGAAACCCGGCGATGGGCGCTATGGGCTGATGCTGACGGATGACGGGTTGATCCTGGATGACGGGGTGGTGTTTCGGCTGGACGATCACCGCTGGCTGCTCTCGACCTCGACCGGGCATGCGGATGCGGTGAACCAGCATATGGAAAAGCTGTTGCAGACTGAATTTGCCGAATGGCAGGTGATGATCACCACCGTCACCAGCCAATGGAACAACGCCACTATCTGCGGGCCCCATGCGCGCGACGTGATGCAGGCGCTGGGCACCGATATCGATCTGTCGCCACAGTCTTTTCCCTTCATGTCCATTCGCGACGGTATGGTCGCCGGGTTTCCGGCGCGTGTCGCACGGGTCAGCTTTACCGGAGAGCTGTCCTATGAGGTCAACGTTGCCCCGCGCCATTTGAGGACCCTCTGGGATAAGGTGATGGAAGCCGGTGCGCCCTTCGGCATCCTGCCTGTGGGCTCGGAATCGAGCCACGTGCTGCGGGTCGAGAAGGGGTTTTTGTCGATGGGTCATGAAGTGGACGGCACCGTCGATGCCTATGATCTGGGGATGGGATGGGTCATGTCGAAGACAAAGCCTGATTATCTGGGCAAACGCTCGGTGATGCTGCGCCGCGCGGGTCGGGCCACCCGGCGCGAATTGGTGGGCATCCTGCCGCAGGACCCCAACCGGCAAATCCCTGAAGGCGCGCCGCTGACACCCGCTGGCCGCAAAGAGGCAACTGAGGGGCTGGTCACGGCCTGCGTCTGGAGCGTTGTGAACCAGTGCTGGGTCGGTTTGGCCTTGCTGGACAACGGCCACGCAAGGCAAGGCGAAACCGCCTATGTCCGGCTACAGGATGAGGTGATCCCGGTCCTTGTCACGAAACCGGTCTTTCATGACCCCGACGGCACACGGTTGAGGTCCTGACATGCGCTATGATGTGACCCTCCAGCGCTGTGGCCTGAACGCTGTTTTCGATCTCAAAGGCGCGGCAGATGCACTGCGCAATTGGGTCGGTGGCACGTTGCCCCCTTTCCCGGAATATCCCAACACCCGTACAGCCAGGGGAGGGGTGGAGCTCTACCATATCGGGCGCGATCACTGGTTCGCCCGTGCGCCGCTGGCGCAGGAAGAGGTGTTGGAGGCGCAGCTACAGCCCGCTTCTTGTCCGGCAGAGATCAGCATCGTGCGCGTCTCGGACACGCTGAGCTTCTTTCGCGTCACTGGGCCGGACGCGTCCCAGGTGATGGCCATCGCCTGTCCGCTGGACCTGCATGAGAGCGTGTTCGGCGCGGATGCGGTCACCTATTCCGAACTGTTCGGCCTCAAGGCCTTGGTGCTGCGCTGCGCGGGCGGGTTCGAATGTGCTGTCGAGCAGAGCTTTGGCGATATGGTCGAAGATTATCTGACCCGGTCTTGCCGATAGAAATCGATCCGATGCATCCCGTTCAAGCGCCTATGTACGAGCATTGGGCCGACCCCGAAGGGCGATATGGGGAAGCGATCATTGCGGGCGCGTCGATACCGTGATGATCTCGATCATGTCGCTCAGAATCTCGCGGAAACCATGCTGCAGCTTGGCATCGAAACTCAGCGTGTCACCTGCCGACATGGCGAAGTCTTCGGTGCCACAGCGATAGGTCGCGTCTCCGGCTATCATGTAGATAAAGACATGCCCTTCGTGCTGATAACGCGGCAGATTTTCCGAGTCCTCGCGAAAGATGCAAATGCGCGCGGACTGAAAGCTGCCGCCGGGTCCACCATGCTTGCCAAGCAGCATATAATCATGCGCATGGCCTTGCGTGATACGCCGGGACCGCAACCCTTCCCCGGCCTTGACGTGATGCACATCGGCCGTGTGCTCGGAATGGGTAAACAACGCCATCAGCGAAACATCCAATGCATCCGCCAGCGATTGCAGCGTACCAAGCGAGGGCGAGACGTGACCGTTTTCGATCCGGCTGATCATCGCGGTCGAAAGCTGCGCCTGTCCGGCCAGATCAGCGAGCGTCAGGTCGCGCTCCAGACGTAGCCGCTGAAGCGTCTGGCCGACCTCGCTTTCGGTATCCGTCTTTTTAGCCAATGCCTGTGTTGCCGATCATGAAGCCATGGACGTTTGTGTAGCAGGAAGGCGTTGCGGCCCTGCGGGTTCAATCAGTGCCAGTATCGAAAAAATCGTCAAGGGCCATCTCAAAACACTGCCCGGATCGGTCCCGGTCAAATCTGGATTCGCGGATTGCACGGGCGCGGATGGCGTCGGAGCGTGCCTGAACCTAAGACCGGATCAGCGTCGGCGGCAAGATGTGCAAGCCCTTATCCGTGGGCGTTGCCGTTTGAGGCCATGGACAGGCAGATATGCAGGTCCAGTGCCAGTTCGTCGTCGCGCACGAGCCTCTCTACCGTTTCTGAGAGCCATTCGGCCACGTCCCGTGGAATGGGGGATGCTGAAAGCAAATGCACCGCGTCGGCACATCTGGCTTGAGTGTCCAGCGCATTAAGGGACTTGGATAAGATCTGTGGAAAAGGTGTCTGCATGAATGCCTTGGTTCTCTCTCTCGTGTCCTTGTTGGCCACATGTATTTCGCTTGGTCAATATCGTTCCAGTATTCTGGCCGGTTTCTGCAAATCCCCGCCAATAAGGTGTTCAATCATGCCAAATAATGGTCATTGTCGCAACCAAAGGTCGCAGCGGGACCTTCCGCGGGTGCCGAGGCAAGTTCATATAGCAGAAATCAGAGCGGTTGCGGCCCCAACGAACCCCGAGGCGGCTACCCCGCTCGCAAAAAACAAGCAAATGGCTTCCAGAGCGCTGAGTTTCATGGTGACCTTCCCGAGCAGTTCCACAATGGTTAACGAGCTAGCAGGAACACCGGGGCGGGCGCAGTGAACAATTTCACATAAGCCAAGCATTCACAGAAGGCAGATGTGCCCCGTTTCGCGTGCGAGGCCGCGCGACAATCTTAAAGTGGAGTGCTCATTTTATCCTTGGCGCGCAAAATACTTCCGCTATCCGCCGATATAAACGCCACTTTTGGGCCGGTAAAAGATCTTCTGGTTATGCAAACGACCCAGTAGATCGTGGATCTTGCGTTCTGTTTCCTCTCGCCCTTCTGAGGGCAAAGCCTCAGGAAGGCTGCGCAACGACCTTTCGATCAGGTCCATGTCTTCCACCGTCAACTCGAACATATCGTTGTATTGGGGCATTCTGAACTCCTTGGATGGCCTTAAGTCTTGATACCAGACTTCCGACGCATCTCAAAAATTGGGTGTCGGGTCGCGCTGACGAGAGCCTATTGTGCTCGAAGCTGAGGCAGGCACAGAAAACCGGTCATCTGTCAAAACGTCGGAGAAACCAGGAGGCGAGGAAAATTTCGTGGCAGATCGTCGCGAAATCGGGCCTGCTAAGAGGCCTGCGACCCGGTCCAAGTCACCGAACAGGACAAGGGCGTAACGCTGGTTTGGTTCGCATCACTGGAGCGCGTAACACTTCTCGGAGTCTCCGCCGGGTCTGGGGCCACTCATGCACTTATAGAAGGCTTCGCGCTTGGCCTTCTGTTGTGCGTCCCAATCGGCCTGTGACACACCCGGGGGCGCGGTGCCAAATCCATTCGGTCCGGTATCACAGGCTGCCAGCAACGTTGCGCCGCAAATCAGCAAACCTAGTCTGAAGAACTGCCTCATGCTTCTTGCTTCCTCATTTAATGCCACTCCTTGCCCCGCAGCAGCTAGGCCGTGGTATTAAGATTATCGCCGGATCAAACCAGATCATCAGTGATCCGCGCTGCTTAAACGCCTCGTTGTACGCCGACCAGTTTGTACTCGTGTACTTCGTGGGTACCCAACGGCTCATACCCTCCAGCGATTATGCTGTATTCACACAGTTAATCCCTTACCCGATTTGCGCAAAAAAGCCTTGCGCGCAGGAAGGACCGAATCAGCAGGGCCTGATCCACTAGAACAGATATGCCACCATGTCTGCCTAGGGTCCGCTCGAAGAATTTCTATTACTTTTAGCGTAACTTATCCATGCAAAACAGCGATCAGTTAGCAGCACAATCGACTGGCAAGCGTGTTTCGAGTTATGGTCGCTTCGGGATTGCGAGGATTGCGCTGCCACTTGCCTTGGCTCACTCAATGAGCTTCAGTTTGGCAAACGCTCAAAACGAAACAAGCAGTTTCAACACAGGCGTACTGACCTTGAATTGCTGGCGAATCTTCAATCAAGGTCCGCGACATTGTTTCTTGGTGGCGCGCTGACAAACAAACGAGAACCGAACGACGACTCTTGGTCCTTGAGCCAGCCCTGGGTAGCCTTTGACGCGAATTCCGGACCTTTGCCGCTTCGAACGACCTCGGGCTTTCCGTGGCGCAGGAATAGCCTGTAGAGGATTTCCAGCACATCTTCAGAACCCATGCGGGACTGGGCTTCCACTGCAAGTGTCTGGCGGGTGAGCGGGTAGGGCGGAGCCTGTGGAGCCAGAACGCCGATTGTGCACCCCGCCACAACCGCTGCTGGCGGTCGAAATCAAAGACTCCCGCCGCAGCGAGAGTGGAGTGGTATGGGATTTCCCAGCAAAACCGCACGCCCCCAAAAAAACGGCAAATGAGCCTTTCGCACGTATCTAATTGCGGGTATCGGTGAGGCACCTACCCACGGAGGACCGCGTGCCGGATATTAGCCCTAAGGTTGCTGAGTTTTTGAATACCCATTGGAACCCAGGCATGGGCGCTATCGATGGGCACGACTTGCGCTTCATTCATTCGATCCTCTGTGAGACCGAGCCAAAGGCGGTGGTTGAAATCGGATGCGCCAGCGGGGTTTCAACCTCGCTTCTTGCGATGATGCTCCCCGACGCAAAGGTGCACAGCTTCGACAAGGGTGAACGGTTTTATGCGGATAAGACCAAGGAAGTTGGATATCTCGCAAAGGCGCTGTCTCCGGAGGGCCGGGCGGCGATAGAAATATCTTCCGGCTGCACCAGCCTGAACGTTCAAGACCACTACGAGCCAAATAGCATAGACTTCTGCTTTATTGATGCGGCTCACAAACACCCGTGGCCAGCCATTGACACATTGGCCGTGCTCCCTCTGATGAAGCCCGGAAGCTACATCGTCCATCATGACTTGAACATGTTCCGTGGGAAGGGCATGCAGTACGCGACCGGTCCCAAAGCTATTTTCGAACTAACCCCTGGAAACCTAAGGTCAACCTTCGCCTCGCGCGTTGATAAGTCTGAGACGGTCGGGCTGAAGACGAGGCATATCACCAACAACATATTTGCCATTCGAGTGCCAAAGCATAAGGCGCGCCTCGCCGAGCGGATTAGCGAAGCATTTCTGCTCAATTGGGACCCGATGCGCGCTGGGAAGCTGGTGCCAGACGAACATGCAGATGAGTTTCAGAAGTTCCTTGATCGCACTCACAATCCAATTGTTGGAAGCAACTTTAGGCTGGGCAGAGCGCGCATGGATATTTTTGCGCGCCCCGCGCGGCAGAAGAACAAGGTCGTAGCAAAGCAGCCCTCAGCAAATGGCGTGATAGCTAAGGCGATGCGGATTGTTGGGCTAAGATCATCAACCTGACACAAGCTCAACCACTCAACTTGCACCTTCTTTCCCGCTTACGGTATCGTGAGGCGGAGTGCGCAAATGCCCTAACTAAGGGCAAGACGGCCAAAAAAGCATCTCCAATGCAGCAGGGGTTGGGGCCGAAACTGAGTTTTTCGCGGACTGCCGAGAAACCCCGCCATGAAGATTTGTTCCCGGTCATTACGTGCGCAAGGGTCGGCCCTCATACATGAGAGTTGGCCCGGTTTAGTATCCACGCTCTGGAGCAAACCCTCCGACTTCCAGTCGGACCCGCTTCAGCGTAAAGAATCGTGTAATGATCTTACCCTCTGGAAAATGAGCCGCAGCCGGGTCGAAGGCTCATTTTCCAGAGGGTAAGATCATGCAATATGACAGCGGCAAGCACTGCGTTTTCTATCATCGCTATCATATCGTCTGGTCGACGAAGTATCGCTACAAGGTGTTGACCGGGGCGTTGCGCTTGCGGGTGCGCGACATCCTTCGGCAGGTCTGTCGGGAGAACGAGGTCGACATCTTGCGCGGTGTGCTGTCGAGTGACCACGTCCACATGTTCGTGTCCGCGCCGCCGAAGATTGCCATTTCCGATCTGGTGCGCAAGATGAAGGGCCGTTCGTCCCACAAGGTGCAACGGGAATTCCCCGCGATCCGCAAGCGCTATTGGGGACGCCGGTTCTGGGGGCGAGGGTATTTCTCAACGACCAACGGCGCCATCACCGAAGACGTCGTGTTGCAATACCTCGAAAACCACATCGCCGATCCTACCGACGTCAGTCGGTAGTCGTTCAGTTGCCTGAGCGACAGTCAGCGAGCGAAGTTGTAGGCGAGGTCGCGGGTCAAAAAACAACGCCCATCACAACCAGTGAAACGATCAGGAACAGGATCGTCATGACCCCGCCACTCTTTACAAAGTCAATCACTTTATAGCCCGCTGGTCCCATGATCAGTGCGTTCACCTGATGGGTTGGAATGAGAAAGGAATTTGATGTGGAGATCGCCACCGTCAGCGCAAAGATCGCCGGGTCGCCTCCGGCGGCGAAGGCGATCGAGACCGCCAGGGGCACGAGCAATACCGTGGCGCCGACATTGGACATGATCAGCGTGAAGATGGTCGCAAGAACCGCAACGCCAGCCTGAAGCGACCAGATTGGCCAGCCCTCCAGAAGGGAGAGGATTTGCTGGGCAATCCACGCGGCAGTGCCTGTAGATTGTACGGCCTGTCCCAGCGGGATCAGGCTGGCAAGGAGAAATACGGTGCTCCAACTGACGGCATTGTAAGCATCGTCGATATCCAGAACCTTCGTCAGAATCATCCCCACCGCCCCGGTCAACAGGCACAGGGAAAGGCGCAGGTCGGAAAACAGGATCAGCCCAAGTGCGACCAAGAAGAAAAGAAGCGCCCAGATCACCTTTTTGGGGCGCAGTTCTTCCTGCGGGAAATCAGTGGTCACCACGACAAAATTGCGGTCGCGCGTCAGCCGCGTGAGAGCTTCCCAGGTGCTGTGGATGACCAGCGTATCGCCGGCGTGAAAGGGCACCTCGCCGACCGGCGTGGGCGCGTGGTCTTCGGTTTCCACATAGCTCATGGTTTCTTCATCGCGGTGGATCGCGAGTAGGCTGGCCCCATAGGTTTTGCGAAAGACCAGATCATGGGCGCATTTTCCGATCACCGCTGACCCCGGCGGGATGACCATTTCGGCGACCCCTGATTTTGTCGGTGCATAGTCTTCGGCAAAGACATCTAGGTCATTATGCAGGATGAAGCCGCCTTCGTTCACCATTTGATGGATGACCTTTTGGCGGCCGAGGATCGCAAGGCGGCAGGGTGCCGTGATCTCGGTCTGAATGACGGGCGCAAACCAGCGCTGCCCGTGATAGGCGCTGCCGATCACGTAGACATGATAGCGCTGCATCAGATCATCAAAGGTCTCGCCGACGCAGGGATGCCCGGCAGGGATCGTGACCTCGAAGATATCGGTCTTCAGACCGTAGATGTTCTTAAGATAATCCTTCAACGATTGCGCGCTGGTTCCGTCGCCGGTCTTGTTGCCCTTTGGCAGAACCCAACGGCCCAGGAAGGTGAAATAGAGAATACCTGTCGCGACCAGACATATGCCGATGGGCGTGACGGAGAACAACCCGAAGGGGGCCATTTGCTGATCCGCCGGTAACGACTGGTTTGCACTGTTCAACAGATCGTTCAGCAGGATCAGCGGCGACGAACCCACCATCGTCATGGTGCCGCCGAGAATGGCGCAAAACCCCATCGGCATCAGCAATCGGCTCAACGGCAGTTCAGTGCGCACCGAAATCCGGCTGACCACCGGCAGAAACAATGCGGCGGCCCCGACATTTTGCATGAATGACGATATGATCCCGACCGTGCCGGAAACGATGGGGATGATTCTGGTTTCAGTCTTGCCGCCCCGCCTGAGGATCAAAGCCGCCACGTTGCTCATCAGTCCGGTTTTGTCCAGGCCGGCCCCGATGATCATGACGGCAATGATCGAAACGACAGCGTTCGAGGCAAGACCATCAAATAGCTGGCTGACATCGGCAAGTGAGCCGAGGCCCGGCAACTGGCTGAGAAGGCCCAGCAGCACCATGACCATGATCGCCGCAAAATCAATGCGGACGATCTCCGAGACAAACAGGAAGACGGTAAGTGCCAGCAGGCCGAGCACCACTGACATTTCCAATGTAAGACTGATCGGTTCCAATTCGCGCGCCCTTTTGCCTCTTTGTTACTATTCGCAGGCGGCTTGGCGCAACAAAATGTCGAACCGTCTGCTTTCGGTATCGGGGCCGAACCGGTGATGACTGTTCGAGATGAACGATTGTTGAATTTTCGCTTGGAGCGCAACCGTGCCCTGTGATACCCGGGCCTCTTTTTTGAAGGAGGTTCATATGTCCGACTATGCCGCCCACGAGGCCCTGCAAACTGCATACGTCCTGATGGACAGCTACGGTTCTTACGTTGGTGAACATCCGTGCGTCGAAGCGAACCCGGATATCGCTGCCAAGGTGGAGAAGGTGATGGTGGCCATGATGGACGTGTATCAGTCCATTGGCCGAGTACATTTGGTCGAGGACCAGGAAGTCGGATTTGGCGAACCGGTCGGGAAGGAAGTGCTGTAGTAACCTGAATGCATTGAGTTGCACTCGTGAGGCCGCGCGGACTGGCAGACAACCCGCCGGGGGGACGGGCGATAATCTATGAAAAGGGGGCACGCAGCCTCGCCACATGTTTTCGAATGCTCTAGAGGACCACTACCCTCGACTAGGAGCAAGGTTGCGCTAATGGTTCGGATGGCTACGACCAAGGGCATACTGTCCACAACGGGCATGAACATGCCATACTGCCAACATGACCCCAGAGGACGAGATAAAGCAGGCGCTGGACAGCATCAGTTCAGAGGCAAAGGCTTGTTCGCGCGGCCCAAACGTATCGGCCTTTGTTGCTGGCGCGGTTGAACTGGAGGGCAAAGAACTGGCCGAGTTCGTGCGTGTCGTCGCTCAGTTGGCATGTGACGAAGGTAGGCGGTTGAGGTAGCAAGTGCGAGGATCAGTCATGCACGTAGGTTGGCGCTGGGTTTTCTGGGCAGTCGTCTTGCTTTGTGGTGCTTCCTACTGGGCAACAGGTCCCAAAGCCGATCAAGTTGTTGCCTACAGTGCACATTGCCGAAACGGAAATATTATCGCACCGATGGTGCTTCACCGAAATACTGGAATGACGAAGGAACAACTAAGACAAAGCATTGACGATTGTGATGCCGCTGCCGGTCGCAAAACTCTATACTCAGTCAACGCATTGGCGGGAACTGTTACATTCAGGGTCGACAACCAACCCTTCTTAGCTCAGCGAGCAGATTGCACAATTTTAGATGCAAACAACTGGGATTGCGAAGACTCAGAGGACACTGCACCGGTCGGTTTTCTTGGCGGGTTCCCGTCCAAGTTTTCTGAGACGGCCAATTCGCGAAACTTCTTTGTAAATCGCTGGCAGTTCATCATTCTCAGATGGATAGGCCCTTCAAGCTTGGGTTTTCTGAAGCCTGAACAGCAAGTGCAGATGTAGCAGGGTGCGGAAGCTGAATGTCTCAGTGCAGCCTTGCGCGGACAAGAACGCCTTCGACCATTTCTTCACCCAGCGCTCGAATTGCCTCAAGCCGATGCAGCCCCTCGATCAACACAAACCTTTCGCCATCAGCACGCAACTGTATCGGTGTAGTTTGACTGTTTTCCATGATGTCACATGCAATCGCTTCGACCTTCTCAGGATCTAGAGCGTTTCAGTATGTACTTGATTCATGAGGGATCGCCGCTGAGATGTACAGGGTGGGGCAACACTCGCATGTGTCTCGGTAATTACGGTTGTTACGGTCATATCGTCCGCTATATCCATCCCATTGACCAAGGATACTTAAGGGTAGGGGCACTATTGGCCGCACTTGAGCAAACGCTGACAATCGGTCCCGTACCGGTTACGCACGGTGCGGGTGCCTTTCTGATTAGCAGGATTAGCGGGATTAGGTGTTCAGTCCCATGCTGCGATGGGTTGGATTGACGTTGAAGCGATCAGGTTCGTTTGTCCAGATTTTGCAGATGTATTCGAACGGCGTTAGGCCTTGCAGGGTCTGACCTGAGCCCCAAGTTTCCTCCATCTGTCTGAGAGTCCTTGGGGTTTGGTTTGATGACCTTAGGCGGCCAGTTTGTCCATCATTGTTTTCTCAGCAAATTCTCTCGGCGTCAGATTTCCGAGCGCCGAATGTGGTCTGTTGG
>NZ_JBGRUO010000032.1:0-41024 GCF_041537905.1 Ruegeria jejuensis
CCCATCGCGCCGTTTGGCGGGCATGGCCTCTCCGGCCACGGCAGAGAAGGCGGAATACAAGCCGCGCTGGATTACACCAAGGTCAAATCCGTCTGGCTGCGAACCAGCGACGACCCGATCCCAGACCCCTTCATCATGCGGTGAGGCTCGGAGGCGCTAAGTCGTGCTTAACTGCGCATCCGGATGAAATCGGGATCATAGGGCGAGGGCGCGATGACCTCTGCCTTGATCATATCGCCACAGAGGTCCAGCTCCATCTGCACGCTCTCGGCGGCAAATGCGGGATCGATAAAGGCATAAGCCAGGTTCATCCCGACCCGATGACCCCAGTCGCCGGAGGTCACCGTGCCGACAACCCGGTCACCCTGCATAAGGGACGCTCCGGCATGGGCGGGGGCATGGTTGGCATCAATGCGCAGGGTGACGAGCCGTTTGCGCGGTCCATCGATCCGGCGCTGCAACAAGGCGGTTTGGCCGACAAAGTCGATTTCCTTGTCCGGTCGGACGAACCGATCCAGCGCCGTTTCAAACGGGTCGAACTCGGTCAGCAGGTCGGCCTTCCAGTGCAGGAACCCTTTTTCCATTCGCATCGACTCCACCGCACGCGCGCCGAAGAGTTTCAGCCCATAAGCTTCGCCAGCGTGCCGCAGCGCTAGGTATGCGGCATAAAGCGAGGCGTTCGGGACATGGATTTCATAGGCAAGTTCCCCCGAAAAGCTGATGCCCATCACAACAGCCGGGGCAATCCCGACAAAACATTCGCGCGCGCTGAGCCAGGGGAAGGCCGCCGCCGACCAGTCACCGCGCGCACAGGAGGATAAGACCGCGCGCGCGTTGGGACCGGCAAGCACCAGAATGGTGTGATCGTTGGTCAGGCTGCGCAGATGAACATCGTCGTCCTCCGCGATATGGGCGCTGAGCCAGTCCATATCGTGATACTCCGCCGCCGCCGCTGAGCCGAACCAGACCCGTTCGGGGCCACGGTCGCTGGCGGGCAGGTTGGCGATGGTGGCCTCGCTTTTGATCGTGCCGTGATGGTTCAGCAGATAGCCCAGCCCGACCCGGCCCGCGCGTTTGGTCGCCGCCCCGCAAATCATCCGGTCGAGGAAGCGATGACGATCCGCACCGGTGATCTCGACCCGAGTGAAACCGTTGACCTCGCAAAGGCCGACATTGTCTTGAACGTTCTTCACCTCTGCCGCGACAAGGTCGAAGGCCTCGTCAAAATTGAAGCTGAGCGTGGGGTGAAACTCGGCGCTTGGCTTGATGTAGTCGACCCGCTCCCAGCCGTTAACAACGGTGAATTCCGCCCCTTCCGCCGCCAACACCGGGGTCAGGGGTGTGGTCTTGGCAGGTCTGCCTGCGGGGCGGTGTTCGTGGGGGAAATGAAAGCGGAACTCGTTCTGATAATCCTCGATGGCTTTGAGCGCGGTCAGTTCCACATTGGCGTGGCCCGTGAAACGGCGCGGGTCCAGAACCCAGGTGTCATAGCACGCTTCACCATGCACAATCTGCTGGGCCAGCAGCCAACCGTGCCCTCCGCCTTCGCCCAGTCCCGCACGCAACCCGATGATGCAGAAGGCGTTGCGCTTGCCCGGGATCGGGCCAACCAGAGGCGCGCCATCTATTGTGTAGGTGATTGGGCCGTTCACAACGGTGTGGATGCCCACCTCTGTCAGGGCGGGCATGCGCTCAAACGCGCCCTCCAGTACGTCGGTGATGCGGTCCAGATCATCCGGGCAGAGCGCATTGACGAAATTCGGGTCGATCCCGTCCATGCCCCAGGTCTTGCAATCCTGTTCGTAGAATCCGACCAGCAGCCCGTTCTTTTCCTGACGGCAGTAGTAATCCGAGATCGGGCAGCGGATCAGCGGCATGCGGTGACCGGCCTGTTTGATGGCGGGGATCTCTTCGGTCAGGAAGTACTGATGTTCCATCGAGGCCACGGGATGATGTACCCCCATCATCGCGCCGACCTCGTTGACCCGGTAGCCGCAGGCGTTGACGACAATATCGCAATCGATGTCACCCTGATCGGTATGTACGGTCCAGGTGTCATCCCTGTGCTGCGTCAGCGCCGTCACCGGCGTGTTGCGATAGACCTCGGCTCCGGCCTTGCGGGCCCGTCTCGCCAGCGCCTGACACAGCTGCGCCGGGTCGATATCGCCATCGAGCGGGTCCCAAAGACCGCCGAGCAGGTTGTCCGTCGAGATCAGCGGATGCCGTCGCGCACATTCTGCGGCATCGATCACCTCAAACTCCACGCCCATGCCGCGCGCCATTGAGGCGAAATGCCGATAGCCCTGCATCTGCGCGTCTGTATTGGCCAGGCGCAGGCCGCCATCGCCATGGTGGTAGTTGATCGGATAGTCCGGATCGTCTGCCAATTCCTTGTAAAGATTGATCGAATGGGTCTTCAGACCAACCATCGTCTGGGTCATGCCGAAATTCGTGACCTGAGCGGCAGAATGCCAGGTCGTGCCGCTGGTCAACTCGTTGCGCTCGACCAGCACAACATCGCTCCAGCCCTCTTGCGTCAGATGATAGAGCGTCGAACAGCCCGCGATGCCACCACCGATAACCACAACTCTTGTCCGGGATTTCATAAGTCCGCCTCCGAGGTTTGAGCCGACTCCGAAAGAGAAACGCGGCACTGGGCAACAAGATGTTCATAAATTCGATAAATCGGGAAATATATTCTGTATATTTCGAAATTAAGTTCCGGTGCATTGCTATAGCCCCGGAACTGCGGTTTTTGAGGACCAGCGCAGTCAGAGGATGCCGGAGATTAGTGGAACGCGGCAAAAGAAGCGGACGGAATGCGAGGCTGGCGCAGCGCGCAGCCAAGCCGCAGTTTGATCCCTGTCCACCGGGGCAGATCGGTGGTGCCTATCAGCCGCTGACGACCGATGAGCTTCAGCGCATCTTCGACACCGCTTTGAGCCTGCTTGACCGGCTGGGGATGGGAGAGGTCCCGCATCGCCTGCGTGATGATCTGCTGGCAGCGGGCGCAAGGGAGGGTGGCAATGATCGGGTGGTCTTTCCCCCCGATCTGGTCGGCAAGGCCATAGACAATGCCGCAAAGACCTTTGTGCTGCATGGGCGCGATGAAAGCCGGTCGATCGAAGTTGGCGGAAACCGCGTGTTTTTCGGCACTGGTGGGGCTGCCGTGCAGACGCTGGACATGGAAAGCGGCCTCTACCGCCCCTCCACGCTCAGGGATCTGCATGATTTCACGCGGTTGCAGGACACCCTGGCCAATGTCAGCTGGTTCACCCGCTGTTGTGTGGCCACCGATGTGCCTGACCCCTTCGATCTGGACGTCAACACCGCCTATGCGCTGATCAGGGGAACCACCAAGCCCACGGCCACCGCCTTTACGCTGGCCGACCACGTGGCGCCGATTGTCGAGATGCTGGACATTGCCGCAGGTGGGTTCGGCGCGTTTTCCAGGCGGCCTTTCATGAAGGCCCATATCAGCCCCGTGATTTCCCCGATGCGCTTTGGCGAGGATGCGGTCGATGTGGTCTATGAGTGTATCCGGTACAACATTCCCATCTCCTGCATCACCGCCGCCCAGGCTGGCGCCACGGCCCCTGCAACGCTCGCGGGGTTTCTGGCACAATCCCTGGCCGAAACGCTGGCCAGCCTGGTGATGGTGCATGCCATCCAACCGGGCTTTCCGATGGTGTTCTCGAACTGGCCCCTGGTCGTCGACTTGCGGACCGGCGCGTTTTCCGGCGGCAGCGGAGAGACCGCCGTGTTGAACGCGGCATCCGCCCAGATTTCCAACTGGCTGGGGCTGCCCTCGGGCGTGGCCTGTTCGATGACCGATGCCAAGGCGATCGATGCACAATACGGGATGGAAAAAGGCCTCACCTCGCTTGCGGCGGCGCTGGCAGGGGGGAACCTGATCTATGAGAGCTCGGGCATGACGGCCTCGCTGCTGGGCGCGAGTTTCGAGGCCTTTGTTCTGGATGACGAGATGCATTCCCACACCTATCGCGCCCTGCGCGGGATCGAAGTGACCGAGGAAAATCTGGGCTTTGAGGCCATCTGCGATGCGGTGCTGGGGGACGGGCATTTCCTTGGCAGTCAGCACACCTTTCAAGCGATGGAGCAGGATTATTTCTATCCCACACTCGCCGACCGCGCCGCGCCGCGCAGTTGGGCTGAGGGCGGCGCGCACGACGCCTGGTCCCGAGCAAAGGCACGGGCAAAAGACATTCTGCAAACCCACACTCCGGCCTATCTGAGCGATGAGCAGGACGCAGCCATTCGGGCGCGGTTCAGGATTTTGTGATGCCATGGTCGTCAGCTTCGCAGCACGAAATCATCCTTGAGCCAGGGCGCGATCCCGATAAGCGGGCGGATTGCGTCTTCCTCGATCAGTGACCGGGCTTTTGCGTCAATCAGGTCGACGACCGAGCGGGAACAATCCGGTGTCGTGACCAGGGCCAGTTCCCGCGCGAAGCTTTTGCCGGGGAAGGCATGCATGCTCAGCCGGGATTGAAACCGTTTGGCGCGTGCGAACAACAGCGGCGTCGTTATGGTCCAGCCGGCCTCTGCTGCGACCATGGCCATCAGGGTCTGGTTGTTGCTGCATTCAAAGGAATGCGACGCGTTGATACCGATCCGGCGCAGATGCGCCTCGATCTGGCGCGCGATGATCAGGTTGCTGGAAAACCTCAAGAACGGCAGTTTGGTGCGCCCTTCGACGATATCTCTTAGCGACCCGTCTGCCCTGCGCGGCAGCACCACAACAAACGGATCCCGCAGCAGCGGGCGCTCCAGCAAATCGGCATAGCGCTCGGACGGGCTGGCAGTGATCCCGAGGTCAAGCTGCCGGTTGCGGAGCATCTCGATCAGGGTGTGGCTGGTGTCGGTGTGATAGTGGAAATCGCAACGTGGCATCGACCGCGACAGGTACACAGCAAGTTCGGGCACAATGTCACTGTCCAGATCTTCGATGGTGCCGATCCGCAGAGAGCTTGCCTCGGTCACCCCACCCGCCGAGGCCTCGGCCTTTGCCCGGCGAATGGTCCGGAGCGCGTCATCGATATTGCGCAGAAACACCTTGCCCTTAGGGGTCAGCACCATCGGCTTGCGATTGTGGTTGAAGAGCTCGACGCCAAGATGCTCTTCAAGGCTGCGCAGGTGATGCGAAATGGTGCTGACGGCCAATCCGCTCTCATCCGCCGCGTCCTGCAGCGATCCTTTCCGGGCGCAAATCTGAAACAGTTCCAGCCCTTTGAGGCTCAGATCCTTTCGAGTCGAATTTGGACGCATCAGAGTGTTCCGGTCAGTTGAGCGAGAGGGGGGCGGGTTCATCCGGTATCGTCAACGATCAGTGTCTTTTCTGCCTGGGATTTGTGACGAGTAGTAATAGGCGATCGCCTGAGCGCGGTTCTTGACCGACAATTTTTCATAGATGTTGGACAGGTGGAATTTCACCGTATTGGTCGAGATTTGCAGCGCTTTCGACAGGTCACGATTGGACATGCCCTTGGACAGAAAATCCAGTATCGCGCGCTCCTTGCGCGACAGGCTGTAGATCGGGTCCTGCTGCATCTGGCGCACATCGACAAAGGGAAAGACCATTTTTCCGGCAGCAACATCGGCGCAGGTATCCAGCAGCCCCTCGACGGGTCCCGAGCGGGGTGCAAATCCTGCCGCCCCGGCCTGCATGGCCAGCCTTGGCGTGTCACCGGTCGCCTCACCATAGACGACCAGACGGGGCGCTGCTTCATGCTCGCGCAGCACTTCGATCAGTTTTGCTGCCCCCAGCACCGGCAGATTCCAGTCAACCACACCAAGCTGAACCGGCACCCGCATGACGGTCCCCAAAAAGCCCTCGGCAGTGGAAGATGTCGCCACGAGAGAGAAACGCGGGTCCTTTTCGAAGATTTCGGACATGGCTGACAGGACGAGCGTGTTGTTGTCGGCGAGCATGATGTCGATGGGGGTGTTGGGTGCGCCAAGCATTTGGAATCTCTTTGTTTATTGGCATAACCTACCCATAAGGATGGGGCATTTGCTGGTATACTTTGGGATACTTACCTTTTTGGGTAGGATTTTACCTATCCATTTAGATGCCCGAAAGCAGTAGTAACTGACGTTGCGTCACGGGGCAAGCCTGGGCTTTGCTGGGGCTCGGAACGTGAACCGGGGCTGATGCCCCTGCCAAAACCGAGAGGCATCCGATGACAGTCCAGATTTTTCCCAGCCTCGACATCCCCGAGACGCTTGCGGCCGGGCCTGGACCCGGCAATACCGATCCGCGCGTGCTGCGGGCCTTCAGCGGCGCCGGTGTGGCTGATCACATGCAGCCCGATGTGCTGCGCGGGATGATCGAGTGCAAGCATATGCTGCGCGCGGTCTGGGGCACCGACAACACCTATACCTTTGCAGTGGCGGGCACCGGCTGGAGCGGTTTGGACGCGATGTTCTCGGCGGTGATGCCGGGGGACCGGGTGGTGGCATTTGCCAATGGCACGTTTTCCGGCATCGACGCGCTGACGCTGCGGATCAAGGCGGCCACCCCGGCCGAGCATGCAGCGGATCCGCTGGACCCGCAGGCCGCCAGTGTGACGGTGATCGAGGTGGCGCATGGCCAGCCGGTGACCGGTGCTATGGTCGAGGCGGCGCTTGCCGAACACAAACCGAAATGGGCCTTCATGGCCCATTGGGAGACTGGTTCGGGCCGGGTCAATGATCTGCGCGGTTTCTCGGATGCCTGCGCGCGTCACGGGGTGATGGGGCTGGTGGATGCGGTGTCCTCGCTGGGTGTCGATGATTTCTCGATCGATGATTATCCGGGCGTCGCGGGCTGGGCCTCCTGTCCCCAAAAAGGCCTGTGCTGCCTGCCACTGACATATGCGCCGGTCAGCTTCAGTGATGACTATATAGCGGCGCTACAGGCCGGCGGCACCTATAGCTATGTGCACAATCCGATCTTCGAGGCCCGCCATTGGGGCATCATCGAGGGTCAGGATGTGGAAAAGGGCAGCTATCACAGGACACATTCGGGCTATGCCGTGGCCGCCTTTCACGAAGCGTTACGCCTGACCTTGCAGGAAGGGATGGCCAAGCGGGCCGCCGCCTATCGCACCCATGAGACGGTTCTGCGCGATGCGGTCACCGCGATGGGCTGCACCGTCACCTCGGACATGCCCAGCCTCGTGGTGCTGACCTTGCCGCCTGATCTGGCGGGCCGCGAGATGGAGCTGGTGCAGGCCTGCCGGGCCGCAGGCTTTGGCATCTGGCCGACGCTCAGCGCGCCGGTTCAGGTGCGGATCGGCATTCTCAATCAACTGAACCGCCAGGCCATCAGTGAGATCGTGCGCCTGTTTGCCGAGGCGCTGGCCGGGTTGGGCGGCGCGGTGGATCGCGACGCAATCGAAGCGCTGCTCGAAAGCCGCTACGGCACGTCGATCGCGGCGTGAACGGGAGGGATACAGATGGACATTCATGAATATCAGGCCAAGGAAATCCTGTCGAACTTTGGCGTCGCCGTGCCAACCGGCGCGCTGGCTTACAGCCCCGAACAGGCCGCCTATCGCGCCCGCGAACTGGGTGGCGACAAGTGGATCGTCAAGGCGCAGGTCCATGCTGGGGGCCGGGGCAAGGCGGGCGGCGTCAAGCTCTGCAATTCCGAGGGCGAGATCTATGAGGCTTGCGATGCGCTCTTCGGGCGCAAGCTGGTCACCCATCAGACCGGCCCCGAGGGCAAGGGCATCTACCGGGTCTATGTGGAATCCGCGGTGCCAATCGATCGCGAGATCTATCTGGGCTTCGTGCTGGACCGCACCAGCCAGCGGGTGATGATCGTGGCCTCCTCCGAAGGCGGCATGGAGATCGAGGATATCTCGGCGCAAAAACCCGAGAGCATCGTGCGCTCGACGGTGGAACCCGCCGTGGGCCTGCAGGAATTCCAGGCCCGCGAGATCGCCTTCCAGCTGGGGCTGGAGCCGGGGCTGGTCCAGCAGATGGTGCGCACGCTGCAGGGCTGTTACGCCGCCTTCAGCAAGCTTGATGCCACCATGGTCGAGATCAACCCGCTGGTGATCACCGGCGATAAAAGGGTGCTGGCGCTGGATGCAAAGATGAGCTTTGACGACAACGCGCTGTTCCGCCACCCGCAGGTCAGCGAGCTGCGCGACAAGTCCCAGGAAGACCCGCGCGAGGCCCGCGCCGCTGATCGCGGCCTGTCTTATGTCGGTCTTGACGGCCATATCGGCTGTATCGTGAATGGCGCCGGTCTGGCCATGGCCACGATGGACACGATCAAGCTGGCGGGCGGCGAGCCGGCGAACTTCCTCGATATCGGCGGCGGCGCCTCGCCCGAGCGGGTCGCCAAGGCGTTCCGGCTGGTGCTGTCGGATGACAATGTGCAGGCGATTCTGGTCAATATCTTCGCCGGTATCAACCGCTGCGACTGGGTCGCCGAAGGCGTGGTGCAGGCGCTGCGCGAGCTGCAGATCGACATCCCGGTGGTGGTGCGACTTGCGGGCACCAATGTCGAGGAGGGCCAGAAGATCCTGGCCAAATCCGGCCTGCCCATTATCCGCGCCACCTCGCTGATGGAGGCCGCCGAGCGCGCTGTGCGCGCCTGGCAGAACGATCTGACCCAGAACACCAAGATGAGGGCCGTCTGATGAGCATTCTTCTCGACCGTGACACCAAGGTCATCGTACAGGGCATCACCGGGCGGATGGCCCGGTTCCACACCAAGGACATGCTGAATTACGGCACCAATGTCGTGGGTGGCGTAGTTCCCGGCAAGGGCGGCGAGACCGTCGAAGGCCTGCTGGTCTTTGACACCGTCAAACAGGCGGTCGCGGCCACCGGTGCCGAGGCCAGCCTGGTCTTTGTCCCGCCTCCCTTTGCAGCGGATTCGATAATGGAGGCGGCAGATAGCGGCATCCGCTACTGCGTCTGCATCACCGATGGCATCCCGGCGCAGGACATGATCCGTGTGAAACGCTACATGTATCGCTACCCGCGCGACCGCCGCATGGTGCTGACCGGCCCGAATTGTGCTGGTACGATCAGCCCCGGCAAGGCGCTTTTGGGGATCATGCCCGGCCATATCTACCTGCAGGGGCCTGTTGGAATCATCGGGCGCTCGGGCACGCTGGGCTACGAGGCCGCAGCCCAACTGAAAGAGCGTGGCATCGGAGTCTCGACCAGTGTCGGCATCGGCGGCGATCCCATCAACGGCTCGTCCTTCCGCGATATCCTGGAACGGTTCGAACAGGATGACGAGACCAGCGTGATTGCCATGATCGGCGAAATCGGTGGCCCGCAGGAGGCCGAGGCAGCCGCCTTCATCCGCGATCACGTGAGCAAGCCGGTGGTGGCCTATGTGGCCGGTCTGACCGCCCCCAAGGGCCGCACCATGGGCCATGCGGGCGCGATCATCTCGGCCTTTGGCGAAAGCGCCTCGGAAAAGGTCGAAATCCTCTCGGCCGCCGGGGTCACCGTGGCCGAACACCCCGCCGCGATCGGCGAGACGATAGCTCATGTCATGGAAAGGGCCGCGTGATGGTCAAACCTTCCGTTCTTGTCACCCGCCGCTGGCCCGCCGCCGTCGAAGCACAGCTAATGGACCGCTATGACGCGGTCCTGAACCGGGGCGACACACCGATGACCCCTGCCGAGATCCGCGAAGCACTGAAAACCTATGATGCGGTGCTGCCGACCGTGACCGACCAACTCAGCGCCGAGGCGCTGGACGTGCCTGCTGCAAAGACAAAGATCATCGCCAATTACGGCGTCGGCTATAGCCATATCTGCGAACCCGCCGCGCGCAGCCTGGGCGTCACGGTCACCAACACGCCCGACGTGCTGTCGGAATGCACCGCCGATCTTGCGATGACGCTCCTGCTGATGGTCGCACGACGCGCCGGGGAGGGCGAACGCGAGGTCCGTTCCGGCAACTGGACCGGTTGGCGCCCGACCCATCTGGTCGGTACAAAGGTCAGCGGCAAGACACTGGGCATCGTTGGCTTTGGCCGGATCGGTCACGAGATGGCGCGGCGCGCCCATCATGGCTTTGGCATGAAGATTCTGGTGCAGAACCGCAGCCGGCTGGACCCGGCGGTGCTGGCCCGCTTCGGTGCCGAGCAGGTGGATGATCTCGACGCGCTGCTGCCGCGCTGCGACTTTGTCTCGCTGCACTGCCCCGGCGGCGCGGCGAACCGGCACCTGATTAATGGTCGCAGGCTCGAACTGATGAAGCCCGGCGCCTACCTGATCAACACCGCCCGCGGCGAGGTGATCGACGAGTTCGCCCTGATCCAGGCGCTGAGCTACGACCTGATCGGCGGTGCCGCGCTGGACGTCTTCGACGGCGAACCCAGGATCAGCCCTGACCTCATGCAGTGCGACAACCTCGTCATGCTCCCCCACCTCGGAAGCGCAACAAAAGAAGCCCGGGAAGCAATGGGAGAAAGAGTCCTTAACAACCTCAACGACTTCTTCAACGGACGCGATCCAATCGACAGAGTCATATGATGCAAGCGCTGGCCAGAGATATTGACCCCGAACAGGGGCCTATGGATTACGCGGAGGGGCTGCGATCCGAGTTGCGTGTGCTTTGGCGTAACATCTTGCTGAAGCGCGCGCCACATGTGGTTGCCTGGGCCGAGGCTTGCCCGCTCGCCTCGATTCCCTCAGGTCCTGCTGCGACACCGTATCTGCAGGCCTTGTCGATCTGGTTTCAGCTGTTGCGCATCATCGATGAAAACGCAGCGGTGCGGACCCGTCGACTAACCGAGACCAAGGATGGGGTCGATGCGGTGGAAGGCGGATTTGCCGAGGCGTTGTCGGACCTGTCCCTGAGTCCAAAGCAAACCCGGGAACTGACCCGTGAGCTTTTGGCCGGACCCACATTGACGGCGCATCCAACAGAAGCAAAGCGCGTCACCGTACTGGAGATCCACCGGCGCATTTACCGCAATCTGGTCAGCCTGGAAACCCAACGCTGGACTCCGACCGAGCGGTCCGAGCTGTTGGGCGCTCTGGAAAGTGAGATTGACCTTTTGTGGCTGACAGGGGAATTGCGCCTGTCCCGCCCCAGCCTGCATGATGAGATCGAATGGGGCTTGCAGCTCTTCCGCGATGCGATCTTTGGCGCCGTGCCTCAGGTGATGGACCGGTTCGATCAGGCCTGTCTGCACGTTCTGCGCCAGACCCTGAATGTGACTCCCAACATTCGTTTCCATAGCTGGATCGGTGGCGACCGGGATGGCAACCCCAACGTCACCACCGAGATGACCTCGCTCGCTCTGAAGCGCGGGCGCGAGACGGCTATTGATCTTTACCTCCAGGCGATCGAACAGGCCGCCAGCAGGTTGAGCATCAATGCCTTGATCCTGCCGCTGCCCGAGCCCCATGCCACGCGGTTGAAGACGATCATCGCCCGAGCGCCAATGAGCGAGCGCAACCCCAATGAACCCTTCCGCCGGGCACTCAGCGCCATTGCTCATCGATTGGCCGAGGATCATTACGGTCACATCTCGCAATTCGTGAGGGATCTTGACGCGCTTGACTCGGCGCTCTGTGCGATCAATGCCGAACTGCTGGCGCGACAGCATGTCCGCCCACTGCGCCGGGCCGCATCCGTGTTCGGGTTCCGTACAGCGACGCTGGACATTCGACAGAACTCGACTGTGACGACAAGTGTGTTGGCAGAACTCTGGGCGTTGTCCGGGCCGGTCCCCGATTTCGGCTCGCCTGAATGGTCCAGACGTCTGCGCACAGAGCTGGCAGATCAGAACCTGAAATGCCCTGCCAAGGACCAGTTGAGTGATCAGGCAAAGGAACTACTGGCGCTGCTCGCGCTGATGCATTCCGTGTGCAACGGGCCTGATCCCAAGGCAATGGGCCCTTTCATCCTGTCAATGACCCGGTCGGCGGATGACATTCTGGGGGTTTACCTGCTCGCGCGCTATGCGGGCTTTGGTGCAGAGACGCTGGATATCTCGGTGGTGCCGCTGTTTGAGACCATCGCCGACCTGCGCAATGCGCCTGCGATTTTGCAGGAGGTCCTGAAGGTCCCCCTTGCCCGGCGCAGCCTTAAGACCGGGGGCAACCTGATCGAGATCATGCTGGGCTATTCCGATAGCGGCAAGGATGGCGGGTATTTCTGCTCGACCTGGGAGCTGGACCGTGCGCAGCGCCGAATTGTCTCAGCATTGGCATCGCAAGGTTTTAGCGCTGCATTTTTTCACGGCCGCGGCGGCTCGGTCAGCCGGGGCGGTGCCCCCACCGGCCGCGCCATCGCCGCGCAGCCCGGTGGAACGATCTCGGGTCAGTTGCGCCTGACCGAACAGGGCGAGGTCGTCTCGGCCAAATATGCCAATCGGGGCACGGCGGCGGCGCATCTGGAACTGCTGCTGTCCAGCACCCTGCGCCACACAGCCGACCAGAACGAAACCCGGGCCCGTCCAGAGTTTGATGACGCGCTGGACGCGCTATCCGAACTGTCCCAAACAACCTATGTGTCCCTGCTCGAAATGCCCGGGTTTCTGACCTACTTCCAAGACGCAAGCCCGGTCGAGGAACTGGCCCGCCTGAAAATCGGCTCCCGCCCGGCCCGTCGATTTGGCGCGGCCAGTCTGGACGATCTGCGCGCCATTCCATGGGTGTTCGCCTGGTCTCAAAACCGCCATCTTATCGCCGGGTGGTACGGATTCGGCGCGGCGATGAGCAGTTTCCGCCGTTTTCGGGGCGCGCGGGGCGATGAGGTGCTTCAAGATCTCTTCCGGCAGTCCCGGCTGTTCCGACTTGCCGTCGATGAGATGGAAAAATCACTGTATCAAACCGACATGGCAGTGGCCTCGCAATATGCCGAACTGGTCCGCGACCCCGAGACCCGCCAGCGCATCTTCGGGGCGATTACAGCCGAATACGCCAGTGCCTGCGACGCGGTGAAGTTTCTGACCGGCGGGCGGGCGATCGGAGATCGGTTCCCCCGACTGTGCGAGCGCTTTGAACGCAAACGGGCCGAATTGGGCCGCATTCACACGCTTCAGGTGGATCTGTTGCGCCAATCTCGTGACAAGACCCGAACCGGTGCTGCTGCCGTGCCGCTCCTTCAATCCATGAATGCCATCTCTGCCGGGTTGGGCTGGACTGGTTGAACCTCGTGAGGATTATTGACATGAACGCCCCCCATCGTAGTGACGGTTTTTTCACCCAATCCCTTGCCGACCGCGATCCTGAGCTGTTTGGCTCGATCACGTCCGAGCTGGGGCGCCAGCGCGATGAGATCGAGCTGATCGCGTCCGAGAACATTGTCAGCGCCGCCGTGATGGAGGCGCAGGGCTCGGTGATGACCAACAAATATGCCGAAGGCTATCCGGGGCGGCGCTATTATGGCGGCTGCCAGTTTGTCGATATCGCCGAGAACCTCGCCATCGACCGCGCCAAGCAGCTCTTTGGCTGTGGCTTTGCCAATGTGCAGCCCAATTCCGGCAGCCAGGCCAACCAGGGCGTGTTCCAGGCGCTGATCAAGCCCGGCGACACCATCCTGGGCATGAGCCTGGATGCCGGTGGCCACCTGACCCACGGCGCGCGCCCGAACCAGTCGGGCAAGTGGTTCAACGCCGTGCAATACGGCGTGCGCCAGCAGGACAACATGCTGGACTATGATCAGGTCGAGGCGCTGGCGAAAGAACACCAGCCCAAGCTGATCATCGCAGGTGGTTCGGCCATCCCGCGCCAGATCGACTTTGCCCGCATGCGCGAGATCGCCGACATGGTCGGCGCCTATCTGCACGTGGACATGGCGCATTTCGCCGGTCTGGTGGCCGCAGGCGAACATCCCAGCCCCTTCCCGCATGCGCATGTGGCGACCACCACCACCCACAAGACCCTGCGCGGTCCGCGTGGGGGCATGATCCTGACCAATGATGAAGATATCGCTAAGAAAGTGAATTCAGCGATCTTTCCCGGCATTCAGGGCGGCCCGCTGATGCATGTGATCGCCGCCAAGGCGGTCGCCTTTGGCGAGGCGCTGCGGCCCGAGTTCAAGGGCTATATCAAACAGGTCGTGACCAACGCGCAGGCGCTTAGCGATCAACTGATCAAGGGTGGTCTGGACACCGTCACCCACGGCACCGACACCCATGTGGTGCTGGTCTATCTGCGCCCCAAAGGGGTCAAGGGCAACGCCACCGAGAAGGCTCTGGGCCGGGCGCATATCACATGCAACAAGAATGGCGTGCCGTTTGACCCGGAAAAGCCGACGATCACCTCCGGCATTCGCCTCGGCAGCCCCGCCGGCACCACCCGCGGCTTTGGCGAGGCCGAGTTCCGCCAGATCGCCGACTGGATCATCGAGGTGGTCGACGGCCTCGCTGCCAATGGCGAGGACGGCAACGGCGAGGTCGAGGCCAAGGTCAAAGCCCAGGTCGCCGACCTCTGCGCAAAATTCCCAATCTATCCGAACCTGTAAGACGAAGGACCACCAAACCATGAGCTTTCATCCCATCGAACAAGCCCCCCCACGTCTCAATCGCAGCGAGTTGGCTGTGCCCGGAAGCCAGCCGGCCATGTTTGAAAAGGCCGCGCAGTCGGATGTTGATGTCATCTTCCTGGACCTCGAAGACGCAGTGGCGCCAGACGAGAAAGAACAGGCGCGCAGGAACATCATTCAGGCGCTTAACGAGATCGACTGGGGCGACAAAACTATGTCGGTGCGCATTAACGGGTTGGACACTCATTACATGTATCGCGACGTGGTCAATGTGGTTGAACAGGCAGGCGAGCGGCTGGACCTGATCATGATCCCCAAAGTGGGCACCGCTGCGGATGTTTACGCGGTTGATATGCTGGTGACCCAGATCGAAGACGCCAAGGGTCTGAAAAAGCGGATCGGGTTCGAACATATCATCGAAACCGCGTTGGGGATGCAGAATGTGCATGAGATCGCGCAGGCCTCCAAGCGCAACGAAAGCCTGCATTTCGGGGTGGCGGACTATGCCGCTTCGACCCGGGCGCGGACCACGATCATCGGCGGGGTAAACCCGGATTATTCGGTCCTGACCGATGCCGCCGCCGATGGCGGGCGTGACACCCATTGGGGCGATATGTGGCACTATGCGCTGGCGCGCATGGTGGTCGCGGCCCGTGCCAACGGGTTACGCCCCATTGATGGTCCCTTCGGCGACTTCCAGGATCCCGACGGGTATCGCGCCGCTGCCAAACGGGCGGCGGTGCTGGGCTGCGAAGGCAAATGGGCCATTCACCCCAGCCAGATCGCATTGGCCAACGAGGTCATGTCACCGAGCGAGGCTGAGGTCACCAAGGCGCAGCGTATCCTGGTTGCGATGGCGGATGCCGAAACCGCGGGCAAGGGCGCGGTGTCGCTGGATGGGCGCCTGATCGATTACGCCTCGATCCGGCAGGCCGAGGTTATGGTGGAAAAAGCCCGCCAGATTGCCGCCGCCTGATCGGCTCGCTGATCGCATTTACCGGCCCGCAGGCGCATGCCTTGCGGGCCGAGTTTGTTTGGACTTCTGGGTCATGCCACTGCGCTGTCTTTTCATTTCACCACTACGATGTCAGGGTCGCCTCAGACCATCGCTCGTAGGCATGGCGGACCAAGGAGGGAGCGTTTCGGGGTGTTCGACTTTGTGATCATCGGCGGCGGTGTCGCGGGGTTGAGCGCGGGCGCAGTTCTGTCCGAACAGGGCAGCGTGCTGCTGCTGGAGGCCGAAAGCGCATTGGGGTACCACGCCTCGGGCCGGTCAGCCGCGATGTTTGAGCCGAATTACGGGGCCACCCCGATCAAGGCGCTAAGCCGCGTAAGCGAGGCCTATCACCGGTTCGAAAACGGCGGCTATCTGACGCCGCGCGGTCTGATGCTGGTGGCGCGGGCGGATCAGAAAGCTCAATTCGACGCGGATGTCGCGGACCTCGCAGTGCGCCCCATTCCGGTTGCGCAGGGGATGGAACGCGTGCCGATCCTGAACCCTTCGGTTCTGGCCTTTGCGGCCTATCACGACACGGCTGAGGATATTGATACAGACCGCATGCTGCAGGATTTTGCCAAGCGTATCCGCGCCAATGGCGGTCAGGTTGTCACCGGCGCGCAAGTGAGTGGGATCGCGGGGCAAGGTCCGTGGCGGGTCACGGCTGGCGAGGTCTATGAGGCGCGCCTGGTCGTCAACGCGGCAGGGGCCTGGGCGGACAAGATCGCGGCATTGGCAGGTGTCGACCCCATCGGGCTGGTCCCGCATCGCCGATCCATGGCGCGTATTCCGGCACCGGGTGGGCAGGATGTGCAGGGTTGGCCGATGCTGATGGGCGCAGGCGAGACGTGGTATGCCAAGCCGGATGCGGGGAAACTGCTGATCTCACCCGCCGACGCCGAGCCGGTCGCGCCGCAGGATGCCTATGCCGATGACATGGTTCTGGCCGAAGGGATTGCACGATACCAAGAGATGGTCACCGAACAGGTCACCCGCGTCGAAAACAACTGGGCGGGCCTGCGCAGTTTCGTCGCTGACCGGGTGCTGGTGCTTGGGCCGGACCCGGATGTGGCGGATTTCATCTGGTGCGCGGGGCAGGGGGGCTACGGGTTTCAGACCGCGCCTGCTGCGGCGCGCTTGCTGGCCGACATCGTGACCGGCGCACAGCCTGAGCTGGACCCGGAGATGGTGGCCGCGCTCAGCCCCGGAAGGTTGCGCCGATGACGCGCCGATTGCCTCCGACGGCCAGCGTTGCCACCTCGGGCGAGGGCGCGCGGATGGTTGCGCCCGCAGCAGAGCGCAACAGCGATGCGATCTGTGATCTGCTGGTGGGGGTTGCGCCCTCAACGGGTCGCGCGCTGGAGCTGGCCAGCGGCACCGGCCAGCATATGGCCGCCTTTGCGACCCGGATGCCTGGCCTGCACTGGCAACCCAGCGAAGTGGAGGATGATCGCCGCGCCAGTATCGAGGCCTATTGCAGCGCACTTGCCAATGTTGCGCCCGCCCTGCATCTGGATGCCACGCGGCCCGGCTGGGGCAAAGCTCATGTCGGGCAGGATCTGATCGTGTTGATCAACCTGTTGCATCTTATCAGCGCGGATGAGGTCGCCTGCCTGATCGGCGAGGCGGCGCAGGCCCTCGCTCCGCACGGTCGTATGCTGATCTATGGTCCCTTCATGCGTGACGGAGTTCTGACAAGCGCGGGCGATCAGCGGTTCCATGACTCGCTGACCCGTTCGGACCCGGCGATCGGGTACAAGAATGACCGCGATGTTCTGGCGCTCATGATTGCTGCGGGGCTGGTTCCTGCCGATCCGATAGACATGCCCGCAAACAATCTGGCGCTGTTGGCCGAGCAACCCGCCTGACGGGCTTACACAGGTAGGGTTGACAAGGTCGCCGCGATGCAGCATACGGGCCGCTGTTGTGTTGCCGCGTGAGCAGGCCGCGCCCGGCGGACCGGGCCAAAAGCACGATATTCCACCTGATCCCCATCACGCAGGGTTCTTTAGGCAGGATCGGACCAGTCGGGATGCGCCTGACTGGCCGAGGTTCTGCTTGACCCGCGTGCGCCACCTCAGATGTGGCGGGAAAGATACATTTTGTTCGAATTTGACACGCTTGGCCTCGCGCCGGCGCTGACCGGTGCTTTGAAAAAGTCCGGTTTTTCACAACCCACTCCCATCCAGGATCAAGCGATCCCGCTTGCGCTGGAGGGGCATGACGTCCTGGGTCTGGCCCAAACCGGCACCGGCAAGACGCTGGCCTTTGGCCTGCCGCTGATCCATCGCCTGCTGGAGGCACCGGGCAAACCCGCGCCCAAGACGGCCAAGGCGCTGATCCTGGCGCCCACCCGCGAGTTGGTGAACCAGATTGCCGATAGCCTGCGCAACCTGACCAGCGATACAAAGCTGCGCGTGACCATCGTGGTTGGTGGCCAGTCCCTGAACCGTCAGATCAGCACGTTGGCGCGTGGCACCGATATTCTGGTGGCGACGCCGGGCCGCCTGATCGACCTGATGGAGCGCCGCGCCGTTGACCTGAGCACGGTCCGGCACCTGGTGCTGGATGAGGCCGATCAGATGTTGGACATGGGCTTCATCCATGCGCTGCGCAAAATCGCGCCCGCGCTGGGAACGCCGCGCCAGACCATGCTGTTTTCGGCGACGATGCCGAAACAGATGGAAGAACTGAGCCGCGCCTATCTGGACAACCCGCGCCGGGTGCAGGTCTCGCCCCCGGGCAAGGCCGCTGACAAGATCACCCAGTCGGTGCATTTCGTCGAGAAGCCGCAAAAAGGTGCCAAGTTGCGCGAAATTCTGTCGCGGGACCTGGATGCCCTGACACTCGTGTTCGGCCGCACCAAGCACGGTGTTGAGAAGATGACGCGGCAGCTGGTCGCGGATGGCTATAACGCCGCCTCGATCCACGGCAACAAAAGTCAGGGTCAGCGCGACCGTGCGATCAAGGCGTTCCGTGATGGCACGGTGACCACTCTGGTCGCCACCGATGTTGCCGCGCGCGGCATCGACATTCCCGGCGTGGCCTATGTAGTCAACTACGATCTGCCGAACGTGCCCGACAATTACGTCCACCGTATCGGACGGACCGCGCGGGCCGGCCGCGAGGGGGAGGCGATCACGCTTTGTGCCGCTGATGAGGTTGATCTGCTGCTGCAGATCCAGAAGGTCATGAAGATCGAGATCCCGGTCGCCAGCGGCGAAATGCCCGAGGCCGTGGCCCCGGCCAAACCCAACAGTGGCGGCGGCAATCGCCGTGGTCGGGGAAAGCCACAGGGTGGTGCGCCCAAGGGCGGCAACGGGCAAGCCAACAAACGCCGCCGCCCGCGCCGGCGCGCGGCCTGAGGTCAAGAAAAAGGCGGGATCATCACCCCGCCTTTTTTGTTGTTAGCCGTCCTTGCGGATAACCTCGTTCTTGGGATCATAGGGGCTGTCGCATGTCACCGTCGCATCCCACAGCTTGTCTTGCATCTTGACCTTCAGCTTGGTGCCTTCATCCGCGAGGTCTGGGGTCACGTATCCCATGCCGATGGATTTCCCGAAACTCACCGAATACCCGCCTGAGGTCAGACGACCAACGCGCGTGCCTTCCGGTGTATAGAGCACCTCGCGACCCCAGGGGTCGGCATCGTCCGGCCCGTCGATCAGCAGGGTGCAGCATTTCACCCGCACGCCGGTCTCTTCCAGCTTGGCCTTGCCGTGGAAGTCCTTGGACAGATCCACAAAGCGCGGCAGATCGGCCTCCAGCGGGGTCGCGTCGCGGCCGAGTTCGGTGCCGAAGGCGCGATAGGATTTCTCCTGACGTAGCCAGTTCTGCGCGCGCGCGCCGACGAGTCTCATACCGTGCTTTTCCCCCGCCTTCTCAAGCAGGTCGAACAGATAGTTCTGCATCTCCATCGGGTGATGCAATTCCCAGCCCAACTCACCGGTATAGGCCACGCGGATCGCGTTGACCGGACACATGCCCAGTTCGATCTGACGGGCCGACAGCCACGGGAAGCGCTTGTTGGACAGGGCGGTGTCCGGATCGGCGTCCTTGATGACCTCTTTCAGAACATCACGCGATTTGGGTCCCGCGATGGCGAAAACACCCCATTGCGTCGTCACGTCCTGAATCTCGATATAGCCGAACTCCTCCATCTTGTCCTCGGCCGCCTTGCGCAGGAAGTCGGCATCGTACTCGGTCCAGGCACCGGCGGAGACGAGGTAATAGGTGTTCTCGCCATTGCGCACGATGGTGTATTCGGTGCGCGTTGTGCCATGCGCCGTCAGCGCATAGGTCAGGTTGATGCGGCCGATCTTGGGCAGTTTGTTGCAAGTGAACCAGTCCAGAAACTGCGTCGCGCCGGTGCCTTTGATGACGTGCTTGGTGAAGGCCGTTGCGTCGATCAGGCCCACGCCCTCGCGGATCGCCTTGGCCTCTTCGACGGCATATTGCCACCAATGACCGCGGCGGAAAGACCGCGCGTCGTGGTCGAAACTCTCCGGTGCATTCAACGGGCCATAATAGTTGGGCCGTTCCCAGCCGTTGACCCACCCAAACTGAGCGCCGCGCGCCTTTTGGCGGTCATAGGCCGGCGCGGTGCGCAGCGGGCGGCAGGCTGGACGTTCTTCGTCCGGGTGGTGCAGGATGTAGACGTGGTCGTAGCATTCTTCGTTCTTGCGGGCTGCGAACTCGGTGGTCATCCAGTTGCTGGAATACCGCTTGGGGTCCAGCGAGGCCATGTCGATCTCGGCCTCACCATCGACCATCATCTGCGCCAGATAGTACCCGGTGCCACCTGCAGCGGTGATGCCGAACGAGAACCCTTCAGCCAGCCACATATTGCGCAGACCCGGAGCCGGACCAACCAGAGGGTTGCCGTCGGGCGTGTAACAGATCGGGCCGTTGAAATCATCCTTCAGACCGCTTTCCTCGCAGGAGGGCATGCGGTGGATCATCGCCATGTACTGGTCTTCGATCCGTTCGAGATCCAGCGGGAACAGGTCCGCACGGAAGCTGTCCGGCACGCCATATTCAAAGCAGGCCGGGGCGTTCTTTTCATAGACGCCCAGAATCCAACCGCCACGCTCTTCGCGCACGTAGCTTTGGGCGTCGGCATCGCGGATCACCGGGTGTTCGGGGTTGCCTTCTTCGCGCCACGCCTTGAGCGATGGGTCAACATCAGTGACGATGAACTGGTGCTCGACCGGGATCGCAGGGATTTTGATGCCCAGCTTTTTCGCGGTGCGTTGAGCGTGGTTGCCACTGGCGGTCACGACATGTTCGGCGCTGATCACGACCTTTTCGTCGCTTTCCACAAGGTTGCCGCCCTTTTCCACCATTTTGGTGCAGGTGACGTCCCAATGGGTGCCGGTCCAGTGAAACTCATCCGCTTGCAGCTTGCGCACGATTTCAACGCCGCGCTGCCGAGCGCCTTTGGCCATCGCCTGGGTTACGTCAGCGGGGTTAATGTAGCCGTCGGTATGGTGATAGAGCGCCCCTTTCAGATCCTCGGTCTTGATCAGCGGCCAGCGGTACTTGATCTCGTCTGGCGTGAGCCACTGATAGGGCACACCGCAGGTCTCGGCGGTTGAGGCGTAGAGCATGTATTCGTCCATACGCTCTTGCGTCTGGGCCATGCGCAGATTGCCGACCACCGCGAATCCCGCGTTCAGGCCGGTTTCTTCCTCAAGTGTCTTGTAGAAATCGACCGAGTATTTGTGGATATGCGTCGTCGCATAGGACATGTTGAACAGCGGCAGCAGACCGGCGGCGTGCCATGTCGAACCGGACGTCAGCTCATCACGTTCGATCAGCATCACATCATCCCAGCCCGCCTTGGCCAGATGATAGGCAATTGAGGTTCCGATGGCGCCGCCACCAACGACCAATGCTTTGACTTGGGTTTTCATAACCGGGCGCCTCTCGTTGAATGCGTTTGTCCCCATATGGCGCATTTCCGGCGCGGCACGCGACATTCATCCGACCAGTGATATGAAAAAAACGACCCGCAGGCTGCCTCGGGTCGTTTTCGCGAAGTTATGGCACCTGTTCAACTGCCGCTAAGGGCGCATTTTTTGAAGGCGCCCTTGGTCGAACAGCCGCTGCTCGCGCTGGCCCCGCCCTTTGTCACTCGAATAGTCGGGGCGCTGGTGGCTTCGTCTTGGTCGGCGAATGGCACTTGCGCTTCTTTTGAGTGGTCGGTGACGGTTTCCGCCTCAGAGGCCGTCGTGTCTTGGCTCAATTCCTTGCTTTTGGCGGGCAGGGCGGCATCAACACCTGCCTCCGGGTCCGGTTGCGCCGCGTTGACGGGCTGTACTTGTTTGGCGTCCGCTTGTGTGCCCAGAACCCTGGCCTGGATCGTGCCGGCGTATTGGCGCGCGGTCAGAACGCCATCGACCTCTTTTGATTGGCTGTGATAATCAACGCCCGCAGCGGCGATGACACCCGCTGCCAGAAATCCTGCCAAAGACATTGCGCTCATCTTGATGCACCTTGTTCGAAAACATCCGGCACTCAAAAAACCTGTGTTTTTGGACGATTTGAGGGCGCAGTCGCGACGCAAATGAGAAAATGTCAGCCGGGGAGGATTTTTCCCGGATTCAGGATGTCGTCAGGATCAAGCGCCTGCTTGATCTTAGCCATGACATCGGTAGCTTCGCCAAGTTCCTTGACCAGATAGGGCCGTTTTCCCTGTCCGATCCCATGCTCGCCCGTGCAGGTTCCATCCATCGAGATCGCCAGATCGTTCAGCCAGCTCACGAATTGCCGGGCGTTGGCGACTTCAACCTCGCTGTCCATATTGACAAGGATTAGCGTGTGAAAGTTCCCGTCGCCCACATGGCCGACAATCGGGGCCATCAGTCCCAGTTCCGCCGCCTTGTCCTGTGCGGCGGTGACGCTTTCGGCCAGCCGCGAGATAGGGACGCAGATATCTGTCGAGATGCCGCGCGCGCCGGGGCGCAGTTGCAGCATGGCCCAATACATGTCGTGACGCGCCTGCCAGAGCTTGTTGCGTTCCTCGGTCGAGGTGGTGGCGGCAAAGCCCGTGCCTGCGAACTCCTCGGCGATCTCGCGAAAGGTCTCGGCCTGTTCCAAGACGCCAGCCTCGGAGCCGTGAAATTCCAGCAGCAATAGGGGCGTTTCCGGCAAGGTCAGTTGTGAATAGGCGTTGGCGGCCCGCACGCTCTGCTCATCCAGCAGTTCGATCCGTGCAACCGGCACACCATACTGGATCGTCATGATGACTGCGCGGCAGGCGGAATCGACGCTGGGAAAGGAACAGCGTGCCGAACTGATCGCTTCGGGGATGCCCTGAAGGCGCAGGGTGATCTCTGTAATCAGGCCCAGCGTTCCCTCTGACCCGATCAGCAGCCGCGTCAGATCATATCCGGCCGATGTCTTTCTGGCGCGCTGCGCCGTGCGGATCACCCGCCCGTCAGCCATCACCGCCTCTAGCGCGAGCACGTTGTCCTTCATCGTGCCATAGCGCACCGCGTTGGTGCCCGAGGCCCGCGTCGCCGCCATACCGCCGAGCGAGGCATTGGCACCGGGATCAATTGGAAAGAACAGCCCCTGATCGCGCAGATATGTGTTCAGATCAGCGCGGGTGACGCCGGGTTGTACAACGCAATCGAGGTCCTGAGCATGGACCGCCAGCACCTTGTCCATCTGGCTCAGATCGACGGAGATACCCCCGCCGGGTGCGTTCACATGCCCCTCCAGAGAGGTGCCGGTGCCAAAGGCGATGACCGGGACTTTATGTGCCGCGCAGACACGCACCACATCGGCCACCTCTTCGGTGCTATGTGGAAAGACCACCGCGTCGGGCGACTGATTCTCGATCCAGGTGGTGGTGTGGCCATGCTGTTCGCGCATCGAGGCGCCGGTTTGCAGGCGTTCGCCAAAGCGTTGCCTGAGCACGCCGATCACCGTTTCGATCCCGTCTTCGTTTCGCGGCAACAGGGTGGCCTCGGTCATGTGGCAGGTGTCCTTGGGGTCATGGGTTGCGTCAGATCATCGAGGGGACGACCAGATCAGGCGGGCGGTGGCCATCTTCATAAGTCTTGATGTTGATGATCACCTTCTCGCCCATCTCGATCCGCCCTTCCAAGGTTGCCGACCCCATATGAGGCAGCAGCACCACATTGGGCAGTTTGCGCAGACGCGGGTTCACCTCTGCGCCATGTTCATAAACATCCAGCCCCGCACCGGCGATCTCGCCGGCGCGCAGCATCCGGGTCAGGGCGTTTTCGTCGATCACCTCGCCGCGCGACGTGTTCACAACCACCGCGCCGGGTTTCATCAGCTTGAGGCGGCGGGCGTTCAACAGGTGAAAGGTTGAGGGTGTGGCGGGGCAATTGACCGAAAGGACATCCATACGCGCCACCATCTGATCGAGGCTTTCCCAATAGCTGGCCTCATAGGCCTGTTCGATATCGGCATGCAGCCTGCGCCGGTTGTGGTAATGAACCTGCATGCCAAAGGCTGTCGCGCGCTTTGCCACCGCCTGTCCGATGCGCCCCATACCAAGGATGCCCAGTCGCTTGCCGCTGATCCGCCCTCCCAGCATTGCCGTGGGTGCCCAGCCAGTCCACTCGCCCTGTTGCATCCTGTTCCAGCCTTCGGGAATGCGGCGCGTCACCGCCAGCATCAGCGCCATAGCGATATCGGCCGTGTCATCGGTCAGAACACCGGGCGTGTTCGAGACGTGAATGCCTCGCTGCCGAGCGGTTTGAACATCAATGTGGTCCACACCTGCGCCGTAATTGGCGATCAGACGCAGATTTTCGCCTGCCTGTCCCAGCAGGCCCGCATCAATCTTGTCTGTCACGGTGGGGATCAGGACATCGGCGCTTTCGACCGCCGCGACCAGTTCTGCGCGATCCATCGGCGTGTCATCCTCGCGCAGGCGCACATCGAAAAGCTCGCATAATCTGGTCTCGACAACATCGGGCAACCGTCGCGTAACGACAACACTCAGACGATCTCTTGCCACCGAACACCTCCTGGCACTTTTCAATCAGGTCCGCGCCATGCCATCGTGGCGCAGGAACAGGCGGGGCACAAGAACCCCATGCGCGATGACGCAGCCTTTTTCGAGTGAGCGGTTGGTATTTCAGGCGAGCAGGCAGTGACAGTTTTCAACGGATCAAGGCGTGTCGTTCTGGCGCTCGCGGCACTTGCAACACTTTGCGCAGCTGGCATGGCCCTTGCCGAGCCAAAGCGCGGCGCGGTGACCAACCTGCCTCTGCCCCGGTTCGTCTCGATGAAGGCCAATGAGGGTAATGTGCGCCGTGGGCCGTCACTGACCCACCGGATCGACTGGGTGTTCAAGCGCCGCGACATGCCACTGCAGATCACCGCGGAGCATGGCCACTGGCGCCGGGTCCAGGATCGCGACGGGGCAGGCGGTTGGGTCCATTACGCGCTGCTCTCAGGGGTGCGGACCGTGCTGGTCGAGAAGGAGATGACACCCGTCTATTCCCGCCCTGACCCTGCGTCCCAGATCAGCGCTCATTTCGAAACCGGAGTGGTAGCACGACTGGGCGAGTGTTCCCGACAGTGGTGCAAAATCTCGGCGGGCGGCTACCGGGGATGGGTGCCGAAAACGGCCCTTTGGGGGGTAGGCCCAGAAGAGATTCGCGAATAAACCCGCCAATAATACGTGTGAGCGAAGAGCTTGTTTGACGTTTCCTCACTTATTTGGATCCACGTCATACGCTTCTCGAAACGCTTTGGCGTGCCTATGAGATTTTGATGCCCAAAACCTCAGAAATATCCGGTGCGAAAGGTCCAAAAAATTGAAAATGCACCCTTGATCCCCTCGCGCAAACTGCGTAGATAGCCGCTCACCGTTGGGGTGTAGCCAAGTGGTAAGGCAGCAGTTTTTGGTACTGTGTATCGTAGGTTCGAATCCTACCACCCCAGCCACCGTTCTCCGTGTTGTGTCGTCCGGTGTGAATCAAAACTTGTCCGGCTTGAAAGGCAACTTTTGTCGGGTAAGAACGCAACTTTTGCCAAATTTGGTGGTTTTAGCGGGTGGTTCTGTGTCTGTTTGGCTGGCTTCTTAGTAACCTGAAACTGCCACGCTACATTAGGTCTCGGGGCTCTGGATTCGGTGCCCAGAGTGGGATGTTCACTTGATTTCTAAAGATGGACTGGTGCGGGATGTGTGGTTGAGACGCGAGGTCTTTGACGCTGCAATCTACAACGGGGTTAGCGCTCTGCAAAAAGTCATGGATGATGGTAACGGACACTGCAAAATCTGGACATCAGAGTCAGGGTGTTTCAATTTGGACCCGACCCAACAGACGCCAGCACTGAACACCCGGAATACAATCCATACTGAACTTCAACCAGCGCTGATGGGAGGATAAATCGTGACCTCAGATCAGTTACAGCCAATCAGGATACCAGATACAACGGCCTGGCGTTACATTTCGTTCAACCGCGCACTAAACCTCAGGGCTCCTGGCGAACTCACAGGCGATTGGCACTTCAGGGTGATGTTTTTCTGCGCAAGAGATGAGCCTCGGAAGGTCGCCGGTATCGCGGGGAGAGGAACAGATATCGACACTTCGCGGAGCTTGGGCACTCACGGAATCCGCGACATGGCGGACGAATTGGCGCGCGAGAAGGTTCGACCGAACACCGGCCCGGTCTTTGTCGCCAACCACTATCGCGCAATCGCTGACCTCGCCATCGCTGAGGTTCAGGCAGGGTTCTTCCCGCGAACCGTCACGGTGCGTTGCGTGAACCAATGGCTCGACACGCGCGAACAGATAGATACTCTCAAAAATGAATATCTGCGCCACCTGCCAAAACAGTTGAGTGGAACAGAACTTGCGATTTATGAGGATTGGCTTTCCACAATTCGATATGAAGAATAGTCGATAGATCAAACTTGAGTGAAACCAACACCGCTGGTGCCGGTTACGTATTTGGGGGCAATGGCTAAGTCGAATACCCTGACTGCCAGATCGGCAGCCGACGACGCCCGCACAAACAGCACCAAGCAGACCTTTGCGCCTGCTGCGGCGATGGTCTGCAACGAGAGCCCATGGGAGACCTCTCGAATTTTCGCTGCGAGCACATGCAGCACAAGAATCGGTGCAAGCGCACAGTCATCGGCGCTGTATTGCGGCGGGGAAACCGGCCATTCGCGACCTGCGCAGCGATGATCAGCCCAGCTATTTTCAGGTCGCGGACTTTACCGATTTTCCGTTTTTGGCCTTTGCTGACGCAGCGTGGCTTCGCCTATGCGGCACCCAAGTCGCCGCCGATGCGGACGATTGCACTCGGCGTGGAAGCTAGCTTGGCAACTTTCTCAGGTACGGTAGGAATTCTGTTGTGAAAATCGCGGCGCGCACGGCTGGCCCTGGAGCGGGCGGCAGGCGATGCTTATCATCGCGGTCGGTATCCGTCTTTGGTTTTTGGAAAGCCCCACGGATTTACAGCTTCGGGGCAGATAGACCGCCGTCGTATGCCTTCGGCGGAAAACCGCGTTAGATCATAACACTACGTAGGTTTCTGGTGCAGCCTCCCTGCCCAAAGACTACCACTAGAATAAACAATGGGGTCAAACTCAGCCAGCCGAACCCTCAATCAGAAACCACTACCCTAAAGTCAGCCAAGGTTGTCTTCTTTAGGAAGAGCTCTGTGGTGCCCAACAACGTCAGGATCGGGTCACTCAAAGAGGATTTCGAGCCGCCCGGCTGAACCAGTATTACTTCGAACTCTAGCTTTGCCCGGCGGGACTTATCCTTAAAGTACGAGAGCTGCGACATATCTCCCTTCAAAAATCGCGTAGCGCCCTGCGCGCGCCAGGTGTTCTGCCGCCGTTTGAGGTTCTGGTAGAGACGAGGAATGCCACCGTGCTTTACCGAGATACACTTCTGAGCCTGACCACACACTGTGTAGAAGTTGCCAATATCATTGGTAACTTCGGCACGAACCGCGTTCTTGCAATGCACGAGGCACAGCTTGATCTTTTCAGCATTAACGTCCTTTAGGCAGACAAGATCGGCAGCTTCTCCCTTTCCGTCGTCGTTGAAAACCAAATCGTACTCGGCCTCCAAGCGCTCGAAGGTCCGGAACTGTATGGTGTCGCGTTCCATTCCCTTTCCCATTGATTCACGGTTAAGCGGAATGCCCTGCCAATCCCACGCCTCTAACTCGTCGCGTGGGTAGGGGCGCTTATCAAGACCGTGGAGGGGAAAACCAAAGACCTGCTGCACGATATCGAGCAGGCCGATTTCACAGAAGGGAGCAACGCATGACCACTTTCAAACGCCACCCTGAATGGCTCGCTGACTGGCGGGCCACCCTGGCCGAGGTCGAGGGCATTGCGGACAGCGGCCCTGAGTATCACGCCAACACAGACGAGCAGCACCGCTTGGCCTGCCTGTTGGCCGGGACGACCGCGCAGACCGCTGTTGAACTGCAAGCGCAGTTCGAGTGGTTCAACGAGCAGTTGGGCGACTATGTGCGCGATAATGTCTGTGATGAGTTGGCCATTGTCATGGATCGGCTGGGTGAGGGCATCAAGGGCCGCATCCATGTATCCGAGGAAACCCGCCGCCCCGTCTCGTTCCCTGCGCTGCACGAGCGCATGACCGAGTTGCGCGAGACCTGTCGCGTGACTGAACGCCTATGCAAAGAGGGACACATTGAAGACGGGCCAATGGAGGACATGCACGACGCCCTCTTTACCCTGCGCATGGATGTATACGGCGTTGCCAGTTCCATGGTTGCCGAGACGCCAAAGGACTTAGCCCTACAAATGGAAATCTTGATGGATGAGGCCCCCGGCGATGATATCCGCGTGACCGACACCCTTCACGGCCAGATGCTTCGCACCATCCAAGAGGGCATCAAGGCTATGGCAGAGACGGAAGGGAAGGCGGCATGAGCGCACTGATTGCAAAGACACTGGATGCCAAACTATCGAAAGCCGGTGATGATGCGGTGCTATTGCATGGCTTGTTGCAGGGGCTGGAAATCCTCACAGACGAGGTGTTGGGCCGGGATGATCCAGAGATGCGGGCACGAAACGCCCTGGCGGCCCTGTCGGGTCATGTGGTCGATATCGCAAACGACCTGACCGGCGAGGTTCAACGGGCGCAGGATATCCAGCGGCAAGCGCTGGGCGCATGAGGACCGACGCGATACCGGCTGCCCGTCTGTGGTGGCCGGTTTTTGCTGTTTTTCTGCAAAACGCACAAAAAAACGCACAAAGTTTGGTGTGCGCTGGAGCTGGGCAAGTCGTAAGTGACTGATTTTATTGGTAGCGGAGGTCCGATTTAGTCCCAAACCCCATCAGTTTGTTCTTTGTCGGCTTACTGTTTAACGCTTTGTCCAACCACAGCCACCCGAAGACAGAGGCAAGGAAAGAGCGCCTAAAACAATCTGGACACCTTCGGCAAATTCAACGCAAGACGCACCAGAAATGTTCTGATCTCTGACTGTTTGTTTGAGCTACTCAAATTCTTGAGGTCTTCCATCATCTCCATGTAGAAACACCTCGATCTTGTCGAGTAGGCTCTCGGTCGGATCGTGTCCGATTACGCATTCCCACACGATGCCGACCCGCCAACCCGAGGAGAGCAAATCGTCGACGTTGCGTTTGTCTCTCTCGACATTTTGTTCGAATTTGTCGGCCCAGAATTCGGCATTACTCGAGGGGGTGGTTGTTTTGGGACACCCCGGGTGGCGGTGCCAATAACATCCATGCACAAAGAGGACGGTCTTCCATTTCGGGAAAACGATGTCCGGAGATCCGGGTAGGTTGCGCACATTCAGACGATATCGGAGACCCCGCCGATGCAGCGCTTTGCGAAGGGAAATTTCTGGCTTGGTGTTCCTGCCTCGGATACGCGACATCATACGCGATCGAACTTCGGGTTTCACTATGTCCGCCATCGGAGCATTCCTCACTCGCGCTAAGGTCGATTTACCCTGGCACAGCACATGCTCTTGAAGATAGAAGCAAAAAACAAGAAGGGAACGGAATGAACAAGGAATACGCCATCATCGACCTGTTTGCCGGGCCAGGCGGCTTGGGTGAGGGATTTTCGGCTGCAGGACGTGAAGGCGAAGTCCGAATGAAAATCCGCCTGTCGGTCGAGATGGAAAGAAATGCAATCCAGACCCTGCGCCTTCGTTCTTTCCTGAGAATGTTCAAGGATGGCTTCCCGCCTGAGTACTATGACGCATTAAACGCGAGGAAGCCGTTGCCTGACTGGTCCAAACTCTATCCAATCCAATGGAAGCATGCGGAACAGGAAGTCCGGCAGTTGGAGTTAGGCAAGGACGGTGTATTCGAGGAAATCGCCGAAGTCCTCGACCGAACCCGCGAAGAATTCGATGGCAACACGATCCTAATCGGAGGTCCTCCCTGTCAGGCCTATTCGCTTGTCGGTCGGTCGCGGAACATGGGCAAGGACGACTATGTCGCAGAGCAGGACCACCGCCACTACCTGTACAAAGAATACAGCCGCATTCTGGATCGACTAAATCCGGCTGCCTTCGTAATGGAGAACGTGAAGGGCATGCTGTCCAGCAAGGTGGACGGCGGTGGAATTTTCCATCGGGTATTGGATGACCTTCACTCTGCCGGTGAAGGCTATAAGCTGGTGCCCCTTTCGGCACCTCTTGCAGATGCTGGCAACCACCCGCCCGCCCGCGATTTCATCCTACGTGCCGAAGAACATGGTGTCCCGCAGGCCCGCCACCGGGTCATTGTGGTTGGGATCAGAAGCGATATCGCGGAGCGCGTGGAAATCGAGACACCTCTTCTTCCCCGCCGCAACTCGCGCGCGACTACATGGGAAGCCGTGTCCGGTTTCTCCAAAGTTCGTAGCGGCCTGAGCCGTGGAGATGATCTGGAGACTTGGACACAAGCAGTTCGTGATCAGGCGAAACGGATCGCAGAATCTCCTGAGGTGCCGGAATATGTTCGGAAAGTGGCCGGAAAGGTCGCTCGCACGAATAGCCTGCCGGCCCGGCGGGTCGGGCATGTCTATTCGTTCAGCAAAGGCGGCCTGCCCGAAGATTTGGCGTCTTGGCTTTTAGACCCTAAGCTCAAGGTCGTTCTTCATCACGAAACTCGCGGACATATCCCCGGCGATCTCGGTCGCTATCTGTTTTCGGCTGCTTTTTCTATGGGCAGCGAGAAACGCGCACCAAAACTCCCGGAGTTCCCGGAATTCCTACAACCCGAACACGTGAACCGCAGTAGTGGGCATTTTGCCGACCGGTTCCGCACACAAGTTGCGGATCGCCCTTCAACCACCGTTACAAGCCACATCTCGAAGGACGGGCACTATTTCATCCACCCAGACCCCATGCAGTGCCGCTCTCTGACTGTGAGAGAGGCAGCGAGGCTTCAGACCTTCCCGGACAACTACCACTTCTATGGCGGCAGAACCGCGCAATACCACCAAGTCGGCAACGCGGTTCCTCCCTATCTGGCATACCAGATCGCCAAGGCAATCGGGCACATCCTTGCAAAAGCTTGATCAGGCCGTTTCAGCGATGCGTTCCGTCGGGAAACCCTCGGCCTCAAGTTTCGCCAAGGTTTCTATTGCTAAGACACATTGCTTCTCTGTTGGCAGCTTATTGGGCATGGACATGCAGGCTTTGATGATACCTGCTTCCTTGGGTGACAGTTTTTTTTCCGAGATTCCCCAATCGAGCACTTTACTCCAGAACTCGGCGCCTTTGTCGAAAACTGAGGTCTGTGCTTGGATGCCGGATAGGGCCCTCTGTTCTTTGCGATCTTCCTGCACCACAACCTTGGCGTCTTCGGGGTCAATCAGGCATTTTCGGAAGGATGGCGAATAGGTCAGTTCTCGTGCCTGCAGGGTCGCCCAACAGGCCTGTTTTTTTGCCCATTCACTCATGTTTCTGATACCTTCGGGCGGATTGGTGATGACGTCGTGAGCCTCGGCTGCTGCGGTTACAAGCGCGTCTTCGAGCTCTTGAGGGATCGATTGAGCCCTCCAGACCACATCCAGATCTACGATCTGCTCCATCTCGCAAGCATCATGGGCGACCTTTGCCATCGAATAGGTGACAATGTTGGCGCGATAGCCCCCCTCATACCACGGCTGCATCGGCACCAGACGTTCAAGTGCCTTGAATATTATTGCTTTGGCTATCATACGCTTAAACCATATCTCTCCGAATTCGATCTCCGAGTTGGTCCAGCGTTTCCCGATAGTCTTGGCGAACTCCGCAAAGTTCTTCTGCGCGCCACGGCTGACCCATTCGGGCATCCCAGCCCATGAATTCTCAAACTTGGCCAAATCCGTTTTGGTGAAGTATTGCTTGCGCGGGTATTCGAGGTCGAATTTCTTCCTCTCAGCGATCGTGCGCCTGCCCCGCTCGTCCGGATACTGTCCCCTTGCTCGCTCGTAGAACCATTTGGTCTCGCGATATTCCTCCGAGCCGGCTGGCGCCAATATACGTCGAGAAAATTCTTCCATTCGGACATGGAAAGGGTGGTTCGAGAAGAAGTCTGCGGCATTCACTTTGTTCTGGCTGTTGGCATATTCCGATATTCTTGGGACGATGTCCTCGGCCAACTCTGGCGGCACAATACTCAGTTTCATCTGAACGAATACGTCTTTAAGTCGAGCCTTCGGCTTTCCTTTTCGCTGCTTTCTTGCTGCGTGGATTGACGCAGTTGTTTGTCCCCCATTCACGATTTGAAGATTGCCCGCAGATATTAGAACAGGTCCTGAATCGGTCTCACGTATTTCAACGTCATTTGCGGTGGCCGTGATCCCGTTGTTGTAGGCGAAGAACATTTCAGGCTGCTCTTCCAAGGTATCCCGGATTTTCTGGTTCACCTTACCCCGCGCTTGTAGGAAGCTGCGGACGTTGGCTTCCAGCAACCGAGTACCCCAACGTTCGTAGATTTCGCCCAATTGATCACCGGGCACCACTGCGATGTAGCTTTCCAGCGCAGCTTCTCCACCCGATGCGAGCAGAACCGGCACAGGGCCACCAAAATCCTCCTCGAAGTTGATTTCGAGGTCTTCTCGAGCTTGTCCCGATTCTATGTATTTCTGGATCCGCTTGAGATCCCAAACATTGTAAGTCACGGGTTTTTCATCGATGGATCCAGCGGAAATTCCATCAACCCGCGATCGGTTGTCGGCATTCGTCAGGATGATGAGCTTGATCTTGCTAATGCTGTTCCAAGTAGTCGCGATCAGATCGGCCAACCCGAACCCAGCACTGGTCTCTTCGAGGGCCTCTCTAAAGTCAGCCTGCCGAGCATGCCGAAGGAACCCCACCAATCGTTTGAAGCGTTTCTTTATGTCGTCGGACCGGAACTGTCTTGGCTCTTCCGACACAGCAAAGTCACACAGGATCAGACTTAGAATCCCTGCTGCATTCCGTGGATCCCCTCCGAAACCATCGACCTGCAGAGTGACGCCCTTGGCGCCCGAACCTTCGAAATAGGCACGATCCGCGCCATCCAATTCACCGGCCTCGGTCAGGATATCGCCCATTTTCTCGAAGAACGCCTCGACTGTAATAAGCCCCATGGCGTCTGCGTCGCCTTGGATGTCGGCGATCAGTTCCCTGTGAAATTCCTCAAGACTCGCCATCGATCACTCCTGCACCAAATTGGTCTCGAACTCACTTTGTTCCACAACGAAAGGCTGGCAGGCGTCCAGAGACACCGCATACTTGAGGTTCACAACGCCCGCAGGAATTGGGTGTGCTATTCGTGGAAATCCATCGTGCACACTGAAAGTGGATACGCTTCCTATCGACCAACGACGGTCGGAATAATCGTGCTCCCATTCAAACCCGGTCGCCGACAATGCGCTTTCCCAAAGCTGATAGGACTCGAGATCCGAATTCTGGAAGAGTGTATCGACGTCCTTCACGTGGTCTGTCAGTGTTTTCCCTTCGGGCCGCACCGCAGCGTCGACTTCTTGGACACGCAGAAAAACCCGCGAGCCTTCGACATCGCTAAGCTGGTCTTCCGATGAAATCTGAACGTAGGGCCTCGCCGCCCCGCGTCGAGCTTTGACCTCCACACATACCTTGTGGAGTTCAAAATCCTTAGCGGCGCCTTCGGGGCCTTTCCATGTTTCCACGGCCGCACGCGGAGTCAATTTCTCGCAGAGCTTTTCAAGGAACTGCAACTCTCCAATCAACCCACGTTGTTCTTCTACACTCAGACGCCCTGGCGCACCGCCTCGGAGCAGGTGATGCCAACGCAAAGTTCTTCGGAGGCTACGGTTCAACGCGTCGGCGTTGTCCGAGGCCTCCTCTCCTGCTTGAACCACGTCCCTGCAAAGGGTTGCGAAGAGGTCGATATGTTCCTGTTCGCGCAATACGATCAGCAATGCGGAAGATGTGCCGACAGTGCCATAACGGACGTCCAAGCTTCTGATCTTGGGAAGAGGTAGGAGCTGATCCGTTTCTGGAGCGAGTAGAAGCACTACCGCCGGAGCATTGTTTTCAACAACCGCCCAGAAAAAATCTTGCTTCCCATTTCGGTCGACCCGTCGCGCTTGGTCGAAGGCGAGGCCAAGCCATGGAAGTTCTTCACTCGTCATCGAACATCTCCTCGTCCGTGTCATCCTCACCAAACAGTTCGCGCAGTTTCGTGGTGTTCATGACGTATTCAACTTTCTCATCGGGTCTCGCCGAAATAGGGAAGCTGATGCCCCAGGCCACCACTGGCGTTTTCGGCAGCATGGATTGCAACTCTTCCTTCTTCTCGGTGTCCGTGAGACGAACATTCAGTAAGTAGAGGATGAACAGCGGTTTGCTTCGCGCCGCACGATAGATTCGGTCGGGAAAATTGACCTTGTCCGGGTTGGCGACCTTCTCAGCGTCGAGAAAGCGTTGCTCCGCGGCTTGGGCGACTTCAGCAGCGAGCCCCGTTTTCTCGATACCTCTTGAAGCGACACGCGCACGGCTACCAGAAATCGCCAAGACTCCGTCTCGGAGGTCTTTTGCGCCCACAGATCGATCCGCCGGACCCAACGGCCAGCCGAGTGTTTCGACTATGCGCCCTGACTCATGTTCTTTCACGCTGACAACAAGAACGTCCCATTTGGACAGCTCATCTGCTGATCGATCTTCAATGTATCGGCGAATTGGCTGCGTTGATGTCTTGATACTGCCTCTGTCATTCCTGAACCGAAGCAGAAATTCGTCGATGACATCCACGGGCACGTCCTGGAGGAGGTATCCTCCTCCTTCACGGGTCACTGTGCTCTGGTTGAAGCCCAAGCGATCCATCTCCGCCAGCAAGGCCTTGGCCGCATCACGATTTGCTGAGAGGATATTGCTGTCATTCGTCAAACGGGTTGTTTCTACAAACCCATTGGACAGGCCAATCTTCACATGCTTTTCACCCGACCCAATCTTGTTCCGGGCGGTCACCAAGAGAGAACTCGGGTGGCTTCTGACCGCAAGACCGAACTGCTCTGGCGTCGCACGAACGTGTTCCATACGCTTGAGCTCGTCGAAAAGCTCATTGGTTGCCTCTGCAATGTGCGCATACCAGCCTACGGCATGATAGGGCATCCAGATCCGGCACACATCCTCGTAGTCGCCGCGGTAACCAAACCAGCGCCCCATTTGCATGAGAGTGTCATACATCTGTGAATTGCGGAGGAAATAGGAGACCGTCAAACCCTCCAGGGTCAGACCTCGGGAGAGTGAAAAACCGCCGACCGCAATGACGGTCAAGCCAAGCTCACCTGCCTCGTCATAGTCGAGATCGTTGTTGCGGCTGTTCACTTCGACTACTTTGGCCAGTCTTAGAGTGTCCAGGAGGTTGGACTGGATTTCGCTCCAATCTGACCAAGCGTCTGAATACTCTTCTTCCCAGACGTCACGCAACATTGCAATCTCAGGGTCACGCAGCCCAGCTTCGCCCAAGCTCGCGTTGATACCAACGGCATCCCTGATCCTCTCGAGCTGTTCGTGCAGTCGATTGCGGATTTTGCCTTGGATGATCGTAAACCGGCTGGCATTCACCAGCATTGAGGCATGTTGAGCAGAATGGCCTCGCAGATTGCGGATAGTCCGGGCAACGATGAATGAACGCATGGCTCGGATCATACTGTTCGGAAGCTCACCCAGATCGTGGTCGATCTTGTGCTTGATCGGCAGGACGTCCTCATTGTCCGAAATATATCGCAGGAAATCCGGCTCGCCGTCTTCGGGAATGCCGTCGAGAAACACCTTTGACGGCCCGAAATAGTTCTTCGGTGCGTCAAGGCCGATGATGAAATTTCTCGGGAAAAGGTCCTCCTTCAGAAGCGCGTCATCCTGATCCGGATCGATAAAGATGTTGGCAAATGGGGTTGCGGTGTATCCAACGTAGCAGCTCCTGCGGAACACGTTCAGAAGATCCCTTATCTGACCGTTGATACGCGAAACCTCTTCCTTGCCATATTTTACGTTGACTGACGCGTTGTCGGCCTCATCGTCGATCAACAACATCGGCTGATCAACCATATCAGCGTCACCTCGAGCGCTGTGCTCTCTCAACCATTCGATAAGATTGCGCAACGTGTGTGAGTTTTTCTTAATGACCAGGACGACGGGGACTGCGTAGGAGGCGATCTGGCTGGTGTTCGAAGTCGCCGTCGCCTTGTTGAAATCCTTGATGGTGTTCGTGAGACTGACCGGCACCTTCCTGTCGTCGTAAATTCCAACGCCGACTTTCTTCGGCTTCTCCTTTGTTCCCATCGTCGCAAGTCGGCCGGTATCCCTGCCGATGAAACCCTCGTCGATCCTGGATTGGGTCTGGTTGCGCAGGTTATTGTGGACCCCTGCAATCACGACGATCAAGCGATATCCTGCATCTGCTGCCTTGCAGATCAGCCCCGTATAATTCGCCGTCTTGCCGCTCTGAACATGACCTACGACCATTCCGCGGCGATCCCACGAGGAATTGCTGTTGGGATCCCCGAGGCGGCTCAGAATTCGTTCGGTCACCTCATCGGTGCCGGTGATCACATCTCGAGGGAGCTTTTTTGAAACGAGTAATTTCTTATATCGGTCCCAATAGTAGGGTTCGATCGTAGCCTTTGCGTCGTTGAACCAAGGTTTGAAATCCTTGTCATCGTCTTCCACGATGGCACCGAGACCCATGGTGATACCGATGCGCTCTTCCAATTCCCGTGCAAGCGCCTCTACATCGTCCTCGGAAACGGCTTTGAACTGCGGAAGAGCGTTGCAAAGGGCCCGGATCATTTCCCTAATGCCTTCAGGCGTCTGGTTCCCCTCTTCTGCAATCGCGTGCGACACCATGTTGTCCAAGATACTGATATGCTCATTCATCAATTTTCTTCTTCATTTAACAAATCATTCACGATCTTTTCGGCTTCTGCCCTATACGATCGAAACAGGTCCGATCCCTTGAGCATCGCCTTGATGGCATCGACGCCAACTCCCTGTTCCAGCAGCCGGGGAACCATCGAATGCAATGCCTGTTCTATAGTCTCGTAATCCGCGTCATCAGCTTTCACACTCTCGGCGTGCCCAAGCATGTCTGCATGCAGTGCTTCCACCGGCAGACTTGAACCGAGAAGAGTGACGCAATTTCGGAATCCGTGTTTCAGACTGTCTGGAAGGCTTTCCGCGAAATCCGCGATGGCCGGGTGCTCAGCGTTGGGGCTATAGACGATGGCGCCGTCTTTCAGGATGCGATTCCAGAGAGGCATCCTGTTTTCATCTGTGAGCTTCTGACCCTTCTTGGTATATGTCCGCTTTGAAGTCTGAGCGAAGCGCTCGACAATCCGCTTGAGGCGTTCACGGACGGGTGGCGGCAACTGCGCTGACGCCTTCTTCACGTCGATCTTCCAGTCCGCATCCATCGTGTTAGGTATATCTACCCTGATGCGGCAAAGCTTGGTCAATTCGGTTTGTTTGGCCAGCCCCAACCATCCTCCGCTGATGATTAACCGGTTGCCACGATAGACATAGAACCCTTGGGATTTCAGGTGACCTTCGGGGCCTCCAAGCTCGTCCCACTCGGCTTGGCTTAACTCCTTGTGGTGCGGGAGAGTGAAGCAATTGATCCAAACGGTGCCCCCTGGCAGAGAGAGGGTATCTTCGGGGTCTTTCTGTGTCTTTGGATGTTTTGAGGCAAATGGATCAATTGGTTCGAGTTCTCTTCCGTTAACGAACAACTTCAAAGACGATGACCCACCTTCCATGAAACGGTGGAATACAAGCCGCAGATGACGTTCTGCATTCGAAAGCGCGGCGTTGATGTGCGCTGATCGGCGAACGGCGTCATTCTCGATCCCGCCTGACAACCGATCAAGCTTCTCCCAAATCACTAAAGTGCCATCGCCCGTCAGTTGTTCGCTCCATCGAGACTCGGCGGGATCGTCGTGCATTGTGATCTGCCAGCGATTTGTCTCTGCAACGCGATCCAGATCCCACGATGCTCCCGAGGAAACCCCATCCTTTCTCGTTATTACTGTGAGACGCTTGCATTGCGAAAAGCTGGCGCTTTTCAGACCGAGGCCAAACCGACCGAGATCGTTGCATTCTCGACTCAACCTCGGGTTTTTGCTTCCCGGTCGCATCGCTTCAATAAGTTCAGACTCCGACATCCCAGAACCGTCATCGAGAAGTGCAATCGCTGGCTCGTCACCAACTGTGTCGGCGAATAGTTGGACCGTTTTTGCTCCAGCAGTAATTGAATTGTCGATGATATCAGCGAGAGCGGTATCAAGAGAATAGCCAATATCGCGTAGGCTTTCGACAAGAGAGGCTGCGTGCGGGGTAGCATCCGCAGTGCGCTCTTGTCGAAGCTCTTCTTCTGTATCCATTGGGCTGTTCATCTCTATATCAAACGGACTATTCATGCGGAGCACGATAGCGGAAAGGTCAGCAACTCCAAGGCGATAATTCAAAAACTGATTCTGCTTCTGGATTTTTCTCTCGACGCGGTTTCTTTGCCCCGAAAGCCGCTCAACCACAATTGACTTCTAATAGGTCTCTCCCCTACCAAAAGAAGGGCCAAATGCGGTTCCATATGCTTTTGCGTTGGGTTTCATGTTCCAAGCTATGTGTAGGGCCGGGTGTCCTATTCACAGTTGGCTGGTTGGCGTAGTGTCGAGATTTCGCCTTACGATCGCGCAATCGTTCAGCCGCGACTTGCTCATCCGTCCACGGCCCAGCTTCAACGACGCGTCCTCGCTTGATCACGTAGTGCGATCGGCAGTCTAACGTCCAATTCCCGATGGAAGGTCTTAGAGACACGGTTTCACCGTCAAAGATCATTTTCCAATCAGTCGGTGTGAACGGCGTGATAACCTCCTCGCCGCACCCGCAGCAACAGCTGTGTGCAGCTGTCCCGTACTCCATCGAGATGTAGAGAATACCTGGCTCAATCGTTTCCGGAATATGTTCAACGAAAGCGTGTTCCAGTCGATCATGCCGCATCATTTCGTGTCACCGTTCAGCAGCATGTTGCCGTCCGTGGTGTATGTGCAGTGATGTTCTCGCTCGAGGTCTCGATAAAAACCGCGAAGCTTCTTCCACTTCACGACAGCAAGCACGGCATTCAGCGCGTTCAAGTCCGCAACCTGAATATTCGAAGAGTAAAGATCCTTTTCCCCACCCCCGGTAAAGGACACACGACCGTTGTGAACGTGTCTCCGCATGTCAGGGGTGCTTGCAGTAACGCGGAGAATGCCTCCAAGGGATCCCGCATCAAGCTCAAGGCCCATACCAACATCGATGAAGGATGCACCGATCGCCTCAAGTTTCTCGACGACGAGCCGCTTTTCTTCGCCAGCATCCATTGACAGAAAGGCAAGTGTCACGCCGTCGAGCTTGTCCAGATTGGTTGCACCCATGGCTTCGTTGCAGGTGACGATTCTTCGGTGCATCTTTGAATAGGCCGCTTTGAAGTAGTCCACCTTCTTAGACACCTGCCGTAACTCCTCTATGGAAGCAGCTCCGGGCGCACGAAACGCGTTGTGCTGAAGAAACTCGTCAGAATCGAACAACCTGATCTCAGCGACCGGGGTTTTGGCAACCAAGTCCAAAATGTAACCGCCTGTTCCCCCCAAACCGATAATCGCGATGACATCAGATTTCAGAAGATCAGAAAGCGCGCCAATGCCAACTCGGTCAGAAGCGGTTTCGGTGTAGTTGAAGACACTTTCTTCTTCCGGTTCCGGATCTTTCATCGTCCTTGGCGTGGCATTGCCATCTACAACTTCAGCCGGACCGGAGAGAATCGCCGCATATGTCGTCATCTTGTGAAAATAGTCTTCATACCCACCCTCCGGTTTGCTTGAGAATGAATGTTTGGCGACCAGGCCGTTCCCGAGATCAGTATTCTGGCTCTGATGCCGGATTTGGTCGATCGGGCGGCCGTCTGCAGTACACGGGTATTCACCATCAAAGTGAATGACGTGCGTATCTGGTCGGCGGGTCTGATCCCCAGCCAATGTTAGACTGGAGATCAGTGTGCCGCTACGAACCTCACGGCTGTTATCGACATATGGGACATTCCGCATTACCAGAAAGCCGCCCACAATTTGCACGACGTAACCTTCATTGCGCAGGCGCTTGAGATCGTCATTAAGACTGAACAGTGCGTGTGACATTGAATACAGTCCCCTTCTTTTTGACTTTCACAGAACCGCCCGCGGCAAGTTCACCCGCGTGGGGCTTTGAAGCAGCGTGGCGGAACGTCATCGAAAAAATGACGTTCGGGTCGTGCGTGCCTGGAAAAGCCAATTTCACGACTTCCTCAAAAGTCACGTGACGGTCTTCGACCTCACGGGGCCGAGAGTTAACGACGATGACGCAAGTCGCACCGGGGCGCGGCGCAGTGATGAAACGTTCGATTCCGGGCTCGTTCAAATCCGTCAGGTCATCCGGCTCGACGAGCTGGTCTGTACCGCCGCGTTTTTGGAGGAAAATAGCCTCGTCATCATTGATGTCGGCAAGCTTGTAGAGAGCATTTCCGGAGATAGCAGGCTTGCCCCACTCGATCTGCCGATTATCAAGAGTCAGTTTGAAATCGCGATCAGTCTGGAATGCGACAAACCGCTCGGCACCCCGTGCCCGAAGGTCGAAAGGTTCGTCGAGCCGAATATCCTCGAAATCACCCGAGGCGAGTATGGCAAAGAGACTGAAATCGTCATCCGGATTGCACCCCGCCGCGGTAAGGATCTGCCGGCCAAGGGGAATTGGGTCCGGAACGTCCAGTTTCCGGAATTTGAGGTCGTTGAGCGCGAAGCGGATACGATAAGCCCGCGCCTTGTAAAGCGGGCGGTCTTCGCTCAAGGCTTGAGAAAGATCATCGTGATCGGGAATGTCGTCGAGAGTCATCTTGATTTGGTCCTTAGCTTGTGCCGGACCCATGCCCGGCTTCTAGGCTCCAGACTCATTGATTTACAGCCAGAATAGGACTGTAGCAGCGAGAGCGATGGCCGAGAGGAATACCTTTGGGCATCTGTCATATCGGGTGGCGACGCGCCGCCAATCCTTCAGGCGTCCGAACATGATCTCAAT
>NZ_JBGRUO010000033.1:0-40339 GCF_041537905.1 Ruegeria jejuensis
TGGCAGACCGCCAGCCGTTACATGATGGTGGAAGCTTTCGCCCAAATCGACCACGAGGAGATCGACCCCATTCTCAGCATCAAAGCCGTCTGATCATGACCTCAGGCCATCCGACAAATTACACCACCTTGACGGACGTGACCCTGATCACACGCTCACTTTACTCAAAAGAACCTTGCGCGAAGGGGGTATCCACATATGTTGCATGGATCAGGATTGAGGCGAATTTGCCCTATGTCCAGTCATTTCAGAAGGCGCGTTTATACTCCGCAGGGCCGAGTGATGTCCTGCGGTTGAGTACCCTCGAGACGATTTGCGCTTTGGCTATTTGATTGTCGAAGTCCCGCGCTTGCGGGCGATCGCAAATAATTTGTTCCCATCTGCCGATCTGAGCTTCAACCTGTGACCGCTGGTTGTATCCCGTCTCAATTTGCCAATTCATTCTGCCATGTTTGGCGATGACATCGATGTGTCGATTGCGTTGTGCATTCTCGCCATGAACAGCGTTCTTCGGAGGTGGGATAACGATCTCTATTTCAGGCCCAAACCTGTCCACCAGACAGTCTACCGCCCCCTGGCCGTCATAGGCTCCATCCGCCAGAAACAGGCTCACATCGGCATCAACATCGGTGAGCAAATCTGGCTGCGCCGTTTCATCGCCCACATGCTCAGTGGTCAGTTCCAAAGCGGCGATATTGCCAGTTTCCGGATCGAGCCCGATATGCAGCTTGCGCCATGTTTTGCAGGCTTTCCTGATGCCGTGCTTTTCTTCATGCCAGCCGTGGTCGCCACGCACTTTCAGGTCCGTGCTGTCCACAATGAGGGTAATTGGTTTACCGATTTTGGGCGATCATCAGCCCTTTGCCACGTCGCGATAGCGTCGAGTAATCCGGCATTGCGAGGTTCAACCCCATCAGCTTGGCAATCGACCGCATGAAGCCCTGAGTTTGCCTGAGCGGAATTCGAAACACGACCCGCAGAGTGAGGCAGATCTCGATTGCCAGATCGGAGTAACGCGCCTGACCACCGCGTGTCTTGCGACGTGGCGGCGCCCAGTTCTGCACCACATCATCGGAAACCCAGAGCGTCACATCGCCCCGCTGCTGGAGACTTTCGTTGTATTCCGAGCAGTTCATGACCCGATACTTTGCCTTGGGAAACCTATTGCGACGGGCATGATTGAATTTGTGAGGCATCAACCGTCGCTCGCGTCAGAGAAAACCTGAAACTAGCGCGACAGCTCGATCCGTGCATCACGCCCGCAGCAGACCAACCACCAGTTGGATCAGACCGCAGGAACGTGCAACAGGCTTGCCAATATTTGCGACACACCGTGACGCCACGTTATATGCCGCTCCGAGCTGAAATGGTTGTAAATTAAGACCATTGATGAACGCACTACAAGATGGGTGAAACCGGATCTGAAACTGTGCGTTGTTCAGATCAGCCTAGCTAGAACACCGACAGATATTGAGAGCAGGCCGCGAATGAACCGGATAAACTCAACCCCTTTGCAAAAGCGCGACTGCAGTTGGGCGCCGGCGCTAAACATAGTCGGTGATACATGGAGTATGCTAATCGTAAGTGCAGCATTTGCAGGTGTGTCCAAATTTTCAGATTTCCAAAGAGATATAGGCATGTCAAAGAACATCCTGGCTAATCGTCTGGACACGTTGTGCAAGTATGAAATCATGGAGCGAGTGCCGAAACGAAAAGGTAGTCGCCGCAAGGTATATGTCCTGACTTCGAGGGGACAAGCCCTCTTTCCCATTGTCGTCGCTATAGGTCAGTGGGGCGACAAGTGGTTATTCGGAGGCAAGGGTGAACCAACCAGGATTTTAGACAAGGAAACAGGATCGCCGGTTCAGACAGTCGCAGTGTTTTCTCACTCAGGGCGGTACCTCAGCCCGTACGATGTGACTATGGAAGCAGGCCCCGGAGCGTCCGAACGCTCTACAAGCCACCTCGCCCGCCTCTCCAAAGCGTCCAATGTATAACCGGGCTCTGAAGGTTTAGTCGCCCCTTAACGTGTTAACACAGTGTCCGTCCACCGTTCACTGCGATCTTCTGGCCGGTGATGTTGTCAGCCGCGGATGAGGCAAGGAACACCGCGACATCAGCGATGGCTGCCTCGTCAACAAAACGCCCCAGAGGCGTGGCTTCCAGATAGCCCTCCTTTGCGGATTGCGGGAAGTGGTCATGGCGTGGCCCGGGGATCCAGCCAGGAGCGATCAGGTTGACTGTAATGCCCTCGGCTCCAAGTTCATTGGCCCATGACCGGGTCAAACCAAGCTGAGCGCCTTTGGCGGCTACGTAGTGACCAAGGGTCGGATTGCCGAGCTCAAAGGCTTCGGAGCCAATGTTGATCACGCGCCCCGATCCACGGGCATGCCAATCCGGCAAAAGCAGCTTCAACAGCTCGAAAGGGGCCTTGACGAAGAACTCCAACTGGTCGAGGTGATCTTGCCAGGTCTGCTCCATGATTGGCATGTCTGGCTGTGGGCCGGTGGCGTTGTTGACCACGAGGTCGATCGGACCAAGGGTCTTGGTGATCTCTGCGATGCCGGCTTTCAGTGCGGCATGGTCGATCACGCTAAACTGTGCGGCACAGGCGGTTCCACCGGCAGCCTGAATATCGGCAACGACCCCCTCGGCGCTTTCCGTGTCAGAGGCATAGTTCACGGCCACTGCCCAGCCATCGGCGGCGAGACCCCTGGCAATGGCGGCACCGATAGAGCGCGAGGCGCCGGTGACGAGGCAGGTTTTCATAATGTCTCCTCCGATAGTTCGATCCGATACATGCGGGCGGCGTTGCCGACGAACAGGGCGTGTTGCTCTTCTGCTGAAAAATCCACAACGATGTGTTCGAATGCGCGCCAGATCGTAGCCATATCGCTGAACATCTTGTCTGTCGGAAAATTCGAGGCAAAGGCGACGCGGTTCACCCCGAAAACCTCAATCGCTTCCAACACATAGGGTCGGATCAGATCGGTGGTCCAGTCCTCAATCGTGTTACCCAGACCCGAGATTTTAAGATCGACATTTGGCAAGTCAGCCAGAGCTTTCATTCCTTGTCGCCAGGCATAACGCCCGTCTTCGGTATGATCCCATGGCATGCCCGTATGTTCCAGATGGACATTCACGTCAGAGGATCGGGCAATCAGTTCGGCCATAGGCTGCATCTGATGGGCGAAACACATCAGATCAAAATCGAGCCCGTAGTTACCGAGTGAGGCATAGTTCTTTTGCCAGAGGGGGTTTGATATGTGATCCGCCGAGGCCCAGCAATATGCCGGCCGCCCCGGCAGAAAGTTCAGCATCTGACGGATGCCGCGCACGCGCGGACAGCGGGTATGACCTTCGAGTACGGGCGCGATATCCGGTTTGGTCAGGTCTGCAAAGCCGACAATGGCAAGCGAACCCGTATCCCCGGCCTCTGCCAGCCCCTCAAGCCAAAGGCTTTCTCCGACCGGATCACCATGATCCCACTCGGCCTCGATATGGACGGCGCCCACGATGTCATAGCCCGAGGCATCATTGCGATAGTCTTCGGGCAAGTATCGCGCCGCCGCGCCGCTGGCGTTGCCACCTTCATCGATGGCATCGGAAAGCGCCTCGTACCGGTTAGTGATCGGATCGCGCCAGTGCACATGCGCGTCAAGGATCTGTCGCGTCATATCAGGCTCCCTCGGGTTTTATCAGGATCTTACCTGCGGCCTGTCCGGACATCATATATTCCAGCGCTTTCCCCGTCTCAGAAAGATCAAACCGAGCCGCGATCAGTTGTTCAAAATCCTGTCTGCCCGAGGCAATCAATGCCAACGCCTGTTTGAATTCCGCATTGAACTGGAACGAGCCGCGGACGTTGATTTCCTTCAACATTATCTTGTGCAAATGGACTGCGGTGTCGGTCAACTGAATGTTGGAGAGGATCGACAGGCACCCCTGGCGGCGTACCAGATCAAGTGCCTGATTGAACGCATGGGGCGACCCGCTGGCTTCTATCACCGCATCGTACTGACCGATTCGCGGCGCCAAGTCGGGGTCATCGGCGACAAAGCCTCGACGTGCGCCAATTTTACAACCCAATGCAACCGCTTCGTCCCGCATATCCGTCACATCGACGTCAGCACCCAGCGCACGCGCCGCGACAACCGCCAGCAAACCCATCGGGCCGCACCCCGTGACCATCACCTGATCCCCATGTCCGGCCCCGCTGATATTCGCCGCATGCATGGCGCAGGCCAGTGGTTCGGCAAAAGTCAGGTGATCGGGCGAAAGACCCTCGGGCACGGCATGACAGCGAAAGGCCGGGAAATCGAAGGCCGCCTGAAAGAACCCGTCAATATGCGGTATCGTGGTGGCCGATCCGGGGAACCGTTTGTTGGTACACAGGTTTTCTTGCCCGCCCTTGCAGGGATCGCAGGCACCGCAGTTGATGATGGGATTCAGGGCAACCAACTGGCCCACGGTGAAATCTGATCCATTTGGATCGGCGACATGGGCGCAGGCTTCGTGGCCTAGCGTTACGGGGCGCTGCAATTCGAAACCGGCATTTGCGAAGTGTCGGTAGTAGTGCAGATCCGTGCCACATAAGCTTGCCGTGGCAAGAGAAAGCCGGACGTGGCCTTCCGGCACTGTATCAGGCAACCGACGTTCGGTTGTTGCGATGTGCTGAGCTTCGGTCAAGATTGTAGCAAGATGCATGAAGGCCCCCTAGAACCCGATGGAATAGCCATCGTCGACGGGCAAAGCGACGCCATTGATGTACTCGGCGGCGTCTGAGATCAGGAAATGCACAGCTTGGGCCACGTTGCGGGGCGTGCCAAATGTGTGCGACGGAATGCGGCCTTCGATCTTGTCGCGCCGGGCCGGGTCCTTGGCCAGTACGGCGCGCGTCATGTCCGTTTCGATGAAGCCCGGACAGACCGCGTTGCATCGGAATCCGTGCGGTGCCGCATCTACAGCAACCGATCGGGTCAGTCCAATCACGGCCGTTTTGGCCGTGACATATGCCGCCGCCGATTGCAGCGCCATCAAACCGCCCATGGACGAGATGTTCGCGATGGCTCCACCAGCGTCGCGTTGAAGGGTCACGTAAGCACCGCATATCGCGAACATGGCTTTAACGTTGATGTCCAGAACCGTCTCAAGCTCATCCGGGGCCACATCCCAGATCGGCTTCTTAAGATGGACACCGGCGTTGTTCACCAACCCGTCGATCCGCCCAAACCGGGATGCAATATCGCCGAGCCAAGAGGTTTGCGACCAATCGGCCAAATCGTGGGCGAGGTAATCCAGATGGCCCGAATTCAGAGACTCCAGTTCTCCGCGCGACCGAGCAACCACCACCACTCGGAAACCATGTTCCAGAAACAGCGCCGTCTGGGCGAGGCCTAAGCCCTTGTTCCCACCTGTGATTACAACCGTTTTCATGATGCAGCCCTGTGCTTTCGATAAATCTTCTGGATCTGGGCAAGAAAACCCTCTTCGGCCTGATCCTTGAGGAAAAATGCCGGAAATATCTCGCAAATATCGTCGACCATGCCCAGAAACCACGGGTCGCGCGGGCGTGTCCAGGCGGTACGGATCGTCTCGAAGCCGCCTTTCAAGAACCCCGCATAGCGTGGATCGTCCGATTTTGCCTGCCACGTTTGCAGATGCGCAGGCTGGCCGTTGTGATCGAGGTAGACCCCCGATTGTACGGGTTCTGATGTAACCCAATGCGCAAAGGCCTGCGCCGCTTCGCGGTTGTCTCGCAAAGCAGACACACCCAATCCGGCGCCGCCAAGGATGGCTTGTCGCAATTGGTGATCTTTGAAAACGGGCTGATCTACGTATTCCAGCTTGTTTGGCCGGAAGCCGGGTTTGGCATAGTTGATGTAACCAAAGAGACAGGGAGAGAGTGCAAAGTCGTCCGTGGTCGAAAGCGCCTCCAGCACGTGGATCGGGTTCATGCTGGCCGCCTCGGACGGGCCGAGCCGATACAAGCGTTTGATCAGATGCAGCGCGCGCAACCCGGCATCGTGCGAGCAGAACTCGGTTTCGGTAATCGGCAAAACCTGCTCGCCTTGTCCGGCGACCAAAGTGAGCATCATGTCGAACGCATCAACTGGCAGCAAAGGGGTCAACGGCCTGAGCGTGTGGGCGTCATCGTCCAGAAACCTCTCCCAATTTGCAGGCATCGACCCTCCCAGATCGGGCCGCAGAACAGCCATCTGGCAGGCGGCGTCGATCGGGTAAGCCCAGGTCTGGCCGCCCCAGATATAGCTTTCGACCGATCCGCCCAGTGAGATCTCTGCTGGGGCCTCCATCGCCGGCAACGGCATCAGGCACTTGGTTTTGGCGATCACGCCGACATGGGGATGATCCAGCACGATCAAATCGTAGTCCGCCGCAAGTTCTGCGATTGGGGCATCTGCGAAGGCCTGCAAACTGCGTTTGTCCCAATCTATAGTGATACCGGTTTCGCCTGCATAGGCTTCGCTGGCGGCAATCAGACATTCATACGCGCGGGGATGATCCCAGGTCATGCCGGTCAGCTGCGTCGTCGTTTCAGCGCTTGTCATCGTCCGGTCCACCCGTGCCAAACCGCGCACCGGCGCGAAATCCGGAGCAGGCGAATTTTTATTGATATCTCATATATAAAATGTTTTTTTATATGTGACAACAAGGGATGACGAATCGCGTGCCGCATAGTGATGCCGAATATGACTTGCCCCTGACTGGAGTGCGTGTCCTTGACTTCTCGCAATTCCTTGCGGGCCCGATGTGCAGCCTGCGTCTGGCTGATCTGGGGGCCGAGGTTATCAAAATAGAGCGCCCGAAAGGCGGCGACCTGTGCCGTGGACTTGCGGTTGGGGACCAATGGCTCGGGGATGACAGCCTGCTGTTTCATACCATCAATCGCAACAAGGCGAGCGTCACTGCGGACCTCAAGAAACCGGGTGATCTGGACGCCATCAAAACCCTGATCGGAACCGCTGACGTGATGATCCACAACTTCCGACCCGGCGTGATGGAGCGGATCGGGTTGGGCTATGATGCGGTGTCCGCAATGAACCCCGGCCTGATTTACGGCGTGGTATCAGGCTATGGCACCGAGGGCCCATGGCGTGACAAACCCGGTCAGGACTTGCTGGCGCAATCGCTCTCTGGTCTCGTCTGGCTGACCGGCAGCGCCGATGACCCGCCAATCCCGACGGGTGTGTCGATCACCGATATCACTGCCGGGATGCATCTGGCTCAGGGAGTGCTTGCCGCCCTGTTTGCACAGTCTCGCAACAACAAAGGGCGGCTGGTTGAAGTCAGCCTTCTGGCATCAGCCATGGACCTGCAGTTTGAACAGTTCACTGGCTATCTCAACTCGCCACGGGAATTGCCTCAACGGGCGGCAGTGAATGGTGCGAACGTACAATCCTCTGCCCCTTATGGGCTTTATCAAACATCCGACGGGTATCTCGCCATCGCGATGACGCCTATTGCAAAGCTTGCCGAGCTGCTGCCGCTGCCAACGCTCGCGCCATTTTCAGATCCTGCCATCGCGTTTTCGAAACGCGATCAAATCAAACAGATCATAGCGGATCATCTGCAATCCCAGCCTACCGATCATTGGCTGGGTCTGTTGGAGCCGGCAGACATCTGGTGCGCCCGGGTTCTGGACTGGCCGACACTCGAAGCGTCCGGCGCGCTTGATGCACTGGATGTCGTTCAGGACATCGACGGTGCATTCCGCACCACAACGTGCCCCATTCGGCTGGACGGGCGCACATTGTCTTCGAACAGGCCCGCGCCCCCACTGGGAAACGACACAGCCCATTATCGACAACAGACGCAAAGCTATGCGGAGGTCAAACAATGATCGTCGAAGAGTTTTTCGAGGACTACAAAATCGGGTTCGAGCGGATCACCTTTGGCCGCACGATCACCGAAGCAGACTTCATCATCCATGCGGGTCAGACCGGGGATCACTTTCCGCATCACATGGATGCCGAATGGTGCGCAACGCAGGATTTCGGTCAACGCATGGCCCACGGCACATTGGTGTTTTCGGTTGGCATCGGCTTGACCGCATCCACCATCAACCCACGCGCCATGTCCTATGGGTATGACAAGATGCGCTTTCTCAAGCCCGTCTTCATCGGCGACACGATCAAGACCCGTGCCTCCATCGCGGAAAAGACTGATCACCCGAAACGCAATACGCATGGTTTCGTTCGCGAAGCCGTCGAAGTGACCAATCAAAACGGCGATGCAGTTTTGGTCTGTGACCATCTCTACTTTGTCGAGCGGAAGACGCCTTTGGATTAAGGGACCCAAAGAGCACCATCACCAATTCACGAATTTCTTGGGAGGAAAGACCATGACAGAATCAACAAAGCTCTGGGCCAGCGCGGCCGCAGTGGGCCTGCTACTGGGCGCACCCGTGATGGCAGAAGATATCTATGGCATGTCCAGCGACGGGCTCAGCTTCCCGTTCTCATCAGCGATTGCCAAGGGTTTCACTGATGCCGCTGCCGAAGTGGGTGCCAAGACGGTTGTGCTGGATGCGCAAGGCGACATCCTCAAGCAGACCAATGATATTGATGACCTTATGGCGCAGGGCGTGGCGGGCATCGCGATCAAGCCGCTCGATTCCGTTGTCGCCGCAGGCTGGGCTGACAAGGTAGCTGATGCAGGTCTGCCAGTTGTTGCGTCGGCGTCGCAATTTGGGGACCCAGCCTCACGTCCGATCGACGATGTGTATGAAAGCCTTGCCGCACTGGTAACACAGCAAGAGGTCGCCGCTGGCCGTGAAGTGGGCCTGTTGTCTGCACGCCTTCTGGCCGACCAGAACCTTGACGTGGCCAAGGTCGCCATCATCGAAGGGGCCGCAGGTTATGCCGAGGTCAGCCAACGCACTGAAGGGTTCGAAGCGGGCATGAAAGAAGCAGGTCAAGGTTATGAGATCGTGGCCGCCCAGCCCGGTGACTGGTCTGCTGAAAAGGGTGAGGCTGTCTGCCAGAACATCCTGGCGTCCAACCCGGATGTCGACCTGCTGTTCAACCAGGCCGACGACATGGTGATCGGCTGTGCCCGTGCCGTGGATGCGGCGGGTTCAGATGCTGTACTGGTGGGCTTCGGCGGTTCGAAACTGGCGATTGCGGCGATGAAGCAGGGCACCGTGGACGGCACGGTCTGCTACAAGCCCGAGGAAATTGGACGGATTTCGTTCAAGGTGTTGTATGACGTGGTGAATGGAAACGCCGAGCACAAAGAAGACTTCATCACCTATCCAACGCCCGGTGTCAGCATCGACAACGTCGACGAATGCGTCGGCCAGTGGTGATCTGACGGTTTCGTTTCCAACATGAACGACGCGCGCCCTCTGCTGCAACTCCGACAGATCAAAAAGACGTTCCCGAACGGGGCAGTCGGATTGCAGGGTGTCGATTTCGATGCCCATGCGGGGCGCGTCCACGGACTTCTCGGTGCCAACGGTGCCGGGAAATCCACCTTGATCAAGATCCTCAGTGCAACCTATCCCGCCACCGGCGGGCAGGTTGTCTGGAAAGGGTCAGAAGTGCATTTCGCCACTCCCCACGAGGCAAATTTCGCAGGCATTGCAACCATCCATCAGAACATCCCGCTGGTGCCCACACTCTCGGTTATCGAGAACATCTTCCTTTGGAAATCCGGTGGGTGGCGGCGGGATGTGAGGGATCGGGCGCAGTTCAAAGAACTGTGTGACGAGTTGGGATACAACATTGGCGCTGACGAGCTGGTCGGCGATCTGTCCATCGGCAACCGCCAGATGGTCTGCATCCTGCAGGCGCTGAGCCTTGGGGCTGATCTGATCGTGATGGACGAACCCACCGCCTCGCTCGCCAAGGAAGAGCGCGAGATCGTCTATCAAACCGTGCGCCGTCTCGCGGCTCAGGGCAAAGGCATCATCTTCGTGTCGCATTTTCTTGATGAGATCATGGCACTGACTGATGAAGTGACCGTTCTGCGCGACGGTCGCACCGTGATGCGCGCCGTAACCGCAGAGGTGGCCGAAAACGAGGTGGCCGAAGCCATTGCGGGCAAAACCGTCGGCACACTCGACCATCTGCGTGCCCTGCGCGGCACCATTCGCGAGGATATTGTGCTTGAGTGCAAAGGTCTTCATTCGCCCAGTGGTCTGGCACCCACCGATCTGACGCTGCGCGCTGGTGAAGTTGTGGGCATCGCGGGCCTGCTGGGATCGGGCCGAAGCGAGTTGGTGCATGCGATCTTCGGATCGGATGCGCATGCATCAGGAGATATCCGGTTTTTGGGAAAACCCGCCGGGCGATCGCCCGGCGCATCGGTGAATGCAGGTATGGCTCTTATCCCCGAAGACCGCGACCAGCAGGCGATCATTCCGACCTTTGAGCTATGGCGCAATGTCTCGCTGCCCTACCTCGACCTATCCGCCAAACATGGCTTTCTGATCGACAGGACGACCGAGATGGAGTGGGCCGAAAAGGCGATCAAGACATTGAACATCAAGACCGAAAACGCCGAGACCTTTGTGACGGATCTTTCGGGCGGGAATGCCCAGAAGGTCACCGTGGCACGCTGGCTGTTTGGCGAGGCGCGACTGGTGATCTTGGATGAGCCCACCGCCGGTATCGACGTGGGCGCCAAGGCCGACATTCTGGCGCTGGTTCGGCAACTGGCCGAAGACGGTGTGGCCGTCATCATCATTTCATCTGAATTCGAAGAAATCCTCGCCGTCGCGGATCGCATTCTGGTCATGCGCGACGGTGCCGTAGTCGCCGAAAGACCTGCAGCCGAATGTCAGGATCACGATCTGATCCTGCTGGCCAGTGGCCAGACCGCCCCGGAACCTCAACGCCCCCAGCTAGACGGGACCAACAATGCTACAATCTGATTGGAAACGCTATTTCAGCCTGCGCGAGGCTGGCGTTTACTATGCTCTGGTCCTGCTGATGATCATCTTGGGTATCGCAACTTACATGGCGGGGCGGCCCAGCTATTTCAGCGCTATAAACCTGACCAACATCCTGTATCAATCCTCGATGATTGCGATGATGGGCGTTGCAATGACGGTGATCCTGATCACCGGAAACTTTGACCTCTCGGTCGCCTCTGTCGCGGCGTTGGGCGCGGTGATCACCGTGGGTCTGGCGGGGCCTTATGGTTTCTGGGTGGCCGCCCTTATCGCACTTTTGGCCTGCGGCGCTGTCGGTGTGCTCAATGGTTCAATCGTGCAATTTCTGGGCATCAACGCCTTTATTGTGACGTTGGGTACCCTGACCGCAATCCGCGGCCTTGTGCTGATCCTGACCAATGGCCGGTCGCTTCTGGTGTCGACCCCCGAAGCGCGGGCACAAATGGCTGCGTTTGAAGGGGGAAAGGTACCCATTCAATGGGCGCTCTACGCCATTGGGATCGCCATGATCTTATGGTTTGTCATACGTTTTGTCCGCACCCGCGGGACGGGACAAGAGATATCGGTGGGTATCCCATGGGGTATTGCCGTCGGCATTTTCATCTGCGTGATCGCCACCTTGGGCGGGCCAACGCTCGCCGTGGCAAAACCAGTGATCTACACGGGCATCTACACAGCTGTAATCTGGGCGATCATGACCTTCACCACCACCGGGCGACGCATCTATGCCACTGGGGGCAATCCGGTCGCGGCGCGTCTGTCCGGTGTCAATGTAAACGCCTACAAGATGGCGGGTTTCATCCTGTCGAGTGCAACAGCAGGCTTTGCCGGTATCCTTTTTGGCGCGCGTCTGGGCGCCGTGAACCCGACCGCCCTGCAAGGCGCGGAACTGACGGTCATCGCCGCCGCGATCCTTGGGGGCACCTCTCTGTTCGGGGGTGCGGGCAGCGTCGTGAAAACGCTTGTGGGCGCGCTTTTGCTTTTCACGCTGACCAACGGGTTCAACATTCTCAATCTGGGTGCCAACTATCAGGGCGTGATCGAAGGAACCGTAGTCGTCGCTGCCGCAGCGATATATACCGTGGGCGGACGAAACAAAGGCAAAAAGCCGGCCTAAGGTCGGCGTTGCCAGATGATCCGCGTGGATGAGCTTATGAACGACAAATCGGACCGCACCGTCAAAGAACCGCCACAACGCTATTCTGTGCCAGCGCTGGACAAGGCGTTGGATGTGCTTGAGCTGCTTTCCGACCGGGCGGAATCCATGTCCCAAACCGACATCGGACGCGCCCTGGGTCGCAGTTCCAGCGAGATATTCCGCACGCTCAGTGCGCTAGAAACACGCGGCTACATACGCCGCACCCAGGCCGGGCAGTTCCGTCTGACTTTGAAGCTGTTCGAACTCAGCCGCACCCATTCCCCTTACGAGGAATTGCTGCGTGTTGCCCAGCCCATCATGCGGGCCCTGTCCGAAGAGGTCGGCGAGACCTGTCACCTGACTGCCCTGCGCGAGGGGGAAATCGTCGTTCTGGCGCAGGTCGAAAGCCCCAAGCCCGTGCGCCTGTCTGTCGAAATCGGATCGCGTCACTCTCCTCTGACGACCACATCCGGACGCATCCTGTTGGCCTCGATGGACGATGACGAACGGGATCGTTTTCTGGAAATGGAAACCGAATTCCCCGACCTGCCCGAAGACATCCAGAACACGCTTCTGACGCGTGTTCGTACCGTGCAGGAACGCGGCTACGAAATTGCCGACGGGGAACGCTTTGTGGGTGGTCTGGATATCGGAGCATTGGTGGGCCATCCCGGTTCGACCATCAAAGCCTCACTTGTTGTTGCGACGTTGCGCAGCGCACAAGGCCCCGATCCTGACCGAATTCGCGAAGCCGTTATTGCCACCGCGCACAAGATCAGCATGACAGCCGGACTGGACTGATCGACGCGGAGCCATGGGAGGAACGATGCACTTTATTCAGGACTGGCCACGGCCCTCCAAGACGACCGAGATTGTGATCATCGGTGCAGGCGGCATCGTCAAGGACAGTCATCTGCCCGCGTATCGCAATGGCAACTATCCCGTGCGCGGCATCTGGAACCGAAACCCGGATCGCGCCCGCGCACTGGGCGAGGATTTCGAGATCGGGCAGGTTTTCGACACGCTGGAACAGGCGACAAGCTACACCGATGTGATCTACGACATCGCGACTTCACCGCAGGTGCATGTCGACATGCTGGAACGTCTGCCCGATGGGGTTCCCGTCCTGATCCAGAAGCCTATGGGCCTGTCACTTGAGGTGGCGAACGCGATCCGCGCAGTCTGCGAACGCAAAGGGCTGAAGGCGGCGGTCAATTTCCAACTACGCTTTGCTCCAATGATGCTGGCCATCCGCAACGCATTGGAAGAGGGGTTTTTCGGTCAGATGATCGACATAGAAGTCCACTTGAACCTGCTGACCCCGTGGCATCTGTTTCCGAACCTGCGGAATGATCCCCGCATCGAAATCGTCGCCCATTCGATACACTATATCGATCTGATCCAAAGCCTTGTGGGCGTCCCGCAGGCCACCTTTGCCCGCGGGTTTCGCTATCCCGGCGGTGGTCTTGCAGACACGCGCACCTCGGCGATCTTGAACTACGGCAAAGACCTGCGCGCGACCTTGTCGATTAATCACCATCACGACTTCGGTCGCCCACAACAGGCCAGCACGATCCGCTTTGAAGGCACCGAAGGCGCGGCAGTCGTCAAGCTGGGTGTCTTGATGGATTACCCTCATGGAGAGCCGGACGAATTGTGGATCGGACGGCGGGGCGAAACGCTGGAACAAATCCCGCTCGGCGGTCATTGGTTCCCTGACGCCTTTGAACATGTCATGTCCAACATGCAGCGTTTCGTGAATGGCGAAGACGACCGCCTTGAAACCTCGGTCGCCAGTGCCTGGGATACAATGGCGATCGTCGAGAGCTGCTACGCCTCTGCAGCGCTGCCGATGGAGCCGGTCCCGCAATATCAGCCAATGGGGAAATCGGTATGACACGATATGGCTTTGTCATTGGTATCGCGCCAGAAAACATCGCGGAATACAATCGCCTTCACGCGGATGTCTGGCCCGAAGTTCTGGATCAGATCAGGGCTTGCCATATACGCAACTACTCCATCTTCCTGCGCGAACCGGAAAACCTTCTGTTTGGGTATTATGAATATCATGGCTCTGATCACGATGCGGATATGGCCCGCATGGCAGCAGATCCCAAAACTCAGGAATGGTGGGACATCTGCATGCCCATGCAAGCCCCGTTTGAGACCCGTCGCGAGGGCGAATGGTGGGCGCCGATGGAGCATGTCTTTTTGATGGAGTCCTGACGGCATGACCTCTGCTGCACTGCCACTTGATGGTATCTTGGTGATTGACTTGTCGCAGTTTCTGGCCGGACCTTATGCCTCGCTCCGGCTGCAAGATCTGGGCGCGCGGGTAATCAAGATCGAACGCCCCGATGGCGGCGACCTGACCCGTGGCCTGTATCTGTCGGATACGATGATCGACGGGGAATCCACCATTTTCCACGCCATCAACAGGGGCAAGGAAAGCCTGTCGCTGAACCTGAAGCATCACGCCGATCTGTCAGCGCTGAAAAAACTGATCTCGCGTGCGGATATCGTAATCCAGAACTTTCGACCGGGTGTCATTGAGCGGCTTGGGTTGGGCTATGACGATGTAAAGGCCTTCGCGCCGCAGGTCATCTATGGATCAATCTCGGGCTACGGCGACGAGGGGCCGTGGGTGCATCTACCCGGTCAGGATTTGCTGGCGCAGGCCCGGTCCGGGGTCATGTGGCTGAACGGACATGAGGGCGAAGGGCCAGTGCCTTTTGGTCTTGCCGTCGCAGATATGTTTGCAGGGGCAAACATGGCCCAAGGTCTGCTGGCCGCCCTTGTCCGCCAGAAGATGACAGGCGTGGGTGCTCATGTTGAAACCAGCCTGCTTGAAGCGATGGTCGATTTTCAGTTCGAAGTGCTTGCGACCCATATGAACAACGGCGCTCGCCCGCCCGAACGCTCGGCCTATCGGTCGGCGCATGTGGGGTTGTCTGCCCCCTACGGTGTTTATCCAACCGCTGACGGATACCTCGCCATCGCCATGACCCCCCTGGCCAGGTTGGCGGATCTGCTGCAATTGCCCGATCTTGCACCATATCTCGACGCGCCCGAAACCTGGTTCAAGGACCGCGACAGGATCAAGAAAATCATTGGTGCACGGCTTGCATCTGCTGAGACCGATCGCTGGCTGTCGCTCCTGCAGCCCCACGACATCTGGTGCGCCAAGGTACTCAACTGGTCCGAATTCCTCGCAGAACCCGCCTTTGAACGGCTCGACATGGTACAGGATGTGGGCTTGTCATCGGGGCGTCAGATGCAATTGACCCGATCCCCTATCCGAGTTGATGGCGCCCGGGCACAATCCAGCTCTGCCGCGCCATCCATCGGTGAACACAACCACCAGATACGTTCTGAATTCGATCTTTGATCCGACCTGTGCGGAACAGGGCACAGGTGAAATCTGCTCGACTCTGAATTTTTAAATACGATAAAACTTTTTGCATGTGAGATTATTATTGACAGAGGTTGACCCTTGGGCAATCTTTTGCGCGAGTGACCGGAAAGCGGGTGATGACGACAGTATCAGTCAGGAAGCTGGTCAAAGTGTACGGTCAGGAGATCGCGGTTCGCGGCATTGATCTGGACTTTGAGGATCGGGCCTTCACGGTTCTGGTCGGGCCTTCGGGTTGCGGCAAATCCACGACGCTGCGAATGATCGCCGGGCTCGAGACCATCTCGCATGGTGATCTGTTGATCGATGATGTGGTGTCAAACGACCTGCCATCGCGCGCACGCGGTGTGGCGATGGTATTCCAGTCCTACGCCTTGTACCCACACATGAGCGTACGTCAGAACCTTGAGTTTTCTCTTAAACTGGAAAAACTCAGCACATCCGAGATTGAGCAGCGCGTAAACGACGCTATCGCCGTTCTTGAACTTGGCCCGTATCTGGATCGAAAGCCCAGTGAGTTATCTGGCGGCCAGCGTCAGCGTGTTGCCATCGGGCGCGCGCTGGTCCGCGAGCCGCGCGTGTTTCTGTTTGACGAGCCGCTGTCCAATCTCGACGCCAAGCTGCGCAACCAGATGCGGATCGAAATCAAGCGTATCCAGAAACAACTCGACGTTACGGCAATTTACGTGACCCATGATCAGGTCGAAGCCATGACACTGGCGGATGTTATCGTTGTGATGCGCGATGGCATGATCGAACAGACCGGCAGACCGATTGAGGTCTTCCATAATCCGGCCAATATGTTCGTCGCGGGCTTTATCGGCTCGCCCCAGATGAACTTCTTTCCGGGCCATATCGAACATGGCGACAGCGGGCCTTGCTTTGTGATCAATGACACAGCGTTGCCCCTGCCTGCTGACAGGTTCGGCCCGCTCGCCGACGGTCAGGACGTCACGGCCGGGTTCCGTCCCGAGGATATTGTGGTGAACCCCGATCCATCTGCGCCGACCATCACGGCGACGGTCGATTTTTCCGAGCTTCTGGGCAACGAAACACTTCTCTATGCCCAATGGGTCGACCGCGACTTCATCTGCCGCATGTACGACCCTGACGTCCCCGAGATCGGACAGGCCATTCGCTTCGGGTTCCAACCTGAGCGCATGCACCTGTTCAACAGCGAAACCGGAGCATCACTACGTAAAGACCAATAGTCATTTCTACTGGGAGGAGAAGATATGAAAACCCTAAGACACTACACAGGCGCGCTCGTCGCAGCCGGTCTCGCGATTGGGGCGGGCGTGGCAGAGGCCGACGATGTTGCCCTGTTCTCGGACAAGGGCATCTGGACCGAACAGCTGAACGAATACAGCGATGCCGCGCGCGAGGCGATGGGCGTGGGTCTGGACCACAACGCGTATCCAGCAGCCGATCAGTATATCGCCTTCATCCAATCCTCACTGGCCAGCGGTGAGCTACCGCAAATGTTCACATGGTGGACCGGCGGCCTGTACCGCGATATCATCGATACCGGCGAGGTCGCAGATCTAGGTGCTTTGTGGGATGACGCGGTAGCCAGCGGAGAATTTGATCCGGGCCTGCGAGAGTTCCTGTCGGTCGACGGCAAAGTTTATGGCGTGCCGCTGCACCTCTCGACGTGGACCGCGTTTTACAACAAGGACCACTTTGAAACTGCCGGGATCACATCCGAGCCGCAGACATGGGATGAGTTCCTGGATGCCGCCGCCAAGCTCAAGGCCGCAGGCATCACCCCGTTCCACGCCACCGTGCAGGATGGGTGGCGCGGGTTCATCTGGTTTCAGGAAATCATGATCCGTACTGATCCCGAAGCCTATGCGGGCCTTCACACCGGCGACGTGGCCTATGACAGCGAACCCGTGCGCAACGCGTTCAAGATCTGGTCCGATTGGTACGACAAAGGCTATTTCACCGACCCCCGTTCGCGCGAGGAAGCGGCCGACTTTGCCCGCGGTGAAGGGGCGATCTACCTGATGGGCGACTGGGTCATCGGCCAATTGGAAGCGCGCGGCATGAAAGCGGGCGAAGATTTCAGCGGCTTCATCATGCCCAATGCGGACGTATCCATGCCGTCGTCTATCATCGTAGAAGGGGCGCCCATTATGCTGTCGAAAGAGGGTGCCGAAAATCCGGATGTTGTTGCGGCTCTGAAGCACTTTATGTCGCTGGAGGGTGCAAATGTCTGGGCTGCGGTTTCGGGCAACGCCATCGGCAACCTGAAAGCCAATTCACCCAACGCCGTTGTCGAAAAGATCAACGCGGACATGGCAGAACGCGGAACGCTCGCGCTTGATCGCTGGTGGGAGGCCGTGCCATCCGATCTGCAAAGCGACTTTGCTGCGGAGTTCGCTGCCTTCATGCTCGACCCGACCATGGAGAACGCCGAAGAGATCATGGCTCGCATGCAGGAAGCCAATGCCGAATACTGGGCCGACCAGTAATCGTCTGACCTGACAGGGCGGGCCGCAGAAGGGCCCGTCCCAATCCTTTCGGGGCTGCACTGATGACGCGTAGCGAACAATTGAAACAGGCTGACGCCACCCTGATGGCCGAAATCGGCCAGGATCAGCTGCGCCACAAAATCCGCAAGACCGAGCGGCGCAATTTCCTGACCGCCTTTGCCTTCTTCGCACCAGCGCTGCTGCTGGTCGGCGCGCTCTTGTTGTTCCCGGTGGGCTACAACATCTACCTGAGCTTCACCAAGTGGAAAAAGTTCAAGGGCTACGACCAGTTTGCGGGGTTTTCAAATTACACCAAGCTGGCGTCGAACCACGCTTTCGAGGACGCCCTGATCAACACCTCCATCTGGGTCGGAGCCTCGGTTATCTTTCCGCTCGCCATCGGGTTCTTTTTTGCCCTCGTCTTCCGGTCCGTGCGCGGCGAGGAGGCGTTCAAAAGCATCATCTTCTTCCCCAAGATTCTGGCTCCCACTGCGGTGGGTGTCATCTGGTTCTACTTTTATGCGCCCGATGGTGTTCTGAACCGCCTCATCAGCCTCGCAAGCGGCGGCGACCCGGTTGATATCGGGTGGCTTTATGAGGCCAGCACAATCACACCGGCCATTATCGTCACCTTTGTCTGGCAAACCGTGGGGCTGGTCATGGTCCTGACCCTGATCGGCCTTGCCGCACTGCCTCGTGATCCAATCGAAGCGGCAACCATCGACGGCGCCTCGAACTGGCAAATCATGCGGCACATCATCGTGCCTCTGCTGCTGCCCACATTGCTGGTCGTAACCATCCTTTCAGTTCTGGCAGGATTTACCGTCTTCGATCTGCTTTGGGTCATGGGGTCGGGGTACCCCGGCAAACGTTCCCTGTCGCTGGTTGTCATGATGTATTTCGAAGCGTTCCAGAAGAGCTCTTGGGCCTTTGCCTCGGCCATCGCGGTCGTCATCGGTATGGTTGTTCTGGCCATCACCTGGGTGCAGGCACTGCTACAGCACCGGATTGACCGGATGACAGGGTGACCCCGATGAGCCACGAAACCGATATCGATTTTGATGCGATCATCAGGGCTGAAAGCGCCCGCAGGCCGTCCTCGGCGCTGCGCTTGACCGGGGCCATCGCGTTGAGCCTGCTGTGGCTTTTGCCGTTCTATTACCTCTTCGTGACAGTCTTTAAATCGACCGAGGAATATGCCTCCAAGAACCCGCTCGCCTTGCCATCGGGCCTGTGGCCTATCCTGGAAAACGCCACCGCAGCCTGGAGCAGTGCCCGAATGGCCGCGGGCATGTTTAATTCCACCCTCTATGGGCTCTGCGGTGCCGCCATCGCCGTGTTCCTAGCTGCGGCGGCGGCTTGTGGCATGACCCGCTTTCAGTTCCGGGGCAAGGCGCTGTGGTTCATGCTGATCTTCTCGGGCATGGTCTTTCCCTTTCAGATGTATCTGATCCCCCTGTTTTTCACCTATAACTCACTTGGCATCCTCAACACTCACGGCGGAATGATCCTGTTCTATTCCGCGATCTGCATCCCGTTCCCGTTCCTTGTGCTGCGCAACTACATGAACGGCATCAGCCGCGAGATAGACGAGGCCGCTCGCATGGATGGAGCCGGTGAATGGACCATCTTCCTGCGCATCCTGATCCCCAATTGCTGGGGGCCGATCACGGCAACCTTCCTGATCCAGTTCACGTGGATCTGGAATGACCTGATTTTTTCCACCGTTCTGGCCAACCGCGAAAGCACCCGGTCGATCATGAACGCCCTGCAATCTTTCCAAAGCAGCTATTCCGTCTTTGGCCCCAACACGGTCCTGACTGCCGCACTGATCGCCAGCCTTCCGTCGATCATCCTTTTCTTGATCCTGCGTAAACACTTCATGCGTGGCCTGACGGTGAATACGACATGAGCCTTGCTGGGGCTTGTTACAGACTTTGGCGCGGGCTTGCGTATTTTCACTGAACTAACGCGGCATTCTCAATAACGCTGACGCGCAGTCTTAGTAAGACTGCCATCGGGTAGTCGGAAGTGACTGATCGGAGAAGGCGAGAAGCGCGGAGACTTCATCTATCGCAGCGGTTCTCGCCTTCGGGCAACAAGCGCTTAGCTTAGGGCTTATTTTGTTGAAAAACTCTTCCTTGATCGCCGCATGAACAGCTGATTCAATTCTGCCAATAGGCGGGAGGATTGGCGATGATGGGACCGAGGCAGGAAGCGCAATCGTCGCTGTTCTATGAATTCTCAATGGAGAACCACGTTCCCCAAGATCACTTGCTTCGGTCGATTGATCGCTTTGCTGATCTGAGCAGCATTCGAGCGCATCTCGCGGATTTTTATAGTCACACCGGTCGTCCATCGGTCGATCCTGAACTGCTGATCCGGATGCTGCTGGTCGGCTATTGCTTCGGCATCCGCTCCGAGCGACGGTTGTGCGAAGAGGTGCATCTGAACCTGGCATATCGATGGTTCTGCCGCCTTGATCTGAATGAGCGTATCCCGGATCACTCAACGTTTTCTAAGAATCGGCATGGACGCTTCCGCGAGAGCGAACTACTGCGTCATCTGTTCGAGACGACTGTTGCGCGGTGCATCGAAGAAGGTCTGGTTAGCGGGCAGCGCATGGCAGTCGATGCCAGCCTGATTGAGGCAGATGCCAACAAGCAAAACTCGACGCCGAAGGAAGAGTGGGACGCGTCGGCCATTGATCCGGCAGATGCGCCCCGTGCCGTGCGTGAGTACCTCGACACGCTGGACGAGGCCGCCTTTGGTGCGGCCAGCGAGGTGCAGCCAAAGTTCACCTCCCATTCCGACCCAGCCAGCCAATGGACGGCTGCTCGTAAAGGTCCTGCGTTCTTCAGCTATTCCGACAATTACCTGATCGACACGGACAGTCTGAAAAGAAATGCGCTTGCGCGCTCTTCAGATCACAACTTTCCGCGCCTGCAACACGTTGTTTTTCAACAGAATGGGCGGGAAGTGTGCATTCGCTGCGGGTGCAAAGGCACCAAGTGCAGATGCCAGAAGCGGACATTTACATCCCACGCGTCAGGCCGAGGACAAGACTGCAGAACCCCCTCAACTCGTCGGGATTTGTATCGCCGTATGGATCGCCATTGATCTCGGCATGGTTTTCGACCCTCGAATAGGCGTTGATATCCTTAAGGTCCTCGAGTGCACCTTTGAACGGGTGATCGTTGTGGGCGTCGTTTAGGGCGCGGATGATTTGATCCAGCGTTGCAGCTTCGCCAAAGAGTCCGGGGTCAGCTTTGCGGTAAAAGTCTTCGCAGACGGTTCGCAGGCGCGACCTGATATATGAAAGTTCGTGGGGCTCGCCCTCGATGAACTCCTCAATCTTCATGCGCTCCGTAACATGGCGCGGTTGCGTCGAGCCGGGAATGTCGTAGGGTGTGATGGTCGTAACGCCGGGCGCGCCTGTTTGGAGCGCGAACGACTTGATCAGTTTCTGGTCGATTTTATCCCACAGCAGGCGGAGGAATCCCTTGTCGTGCGATAAGACGATAGTCTGTTTGGCCCGGTCACAAATCCTTCTGATCTCGATGGCCGTGAATTGCCGCCTGAAATTGTCCAAACTTGTAAACGGGTCATCGAGAACAATGATTGTCTCACCGAGGTCTGGGTCCGCGTTGCATTGCGCCAAAAACAGCGCCAGCGCGAGAACCGACTTGTCCCCGGCGCTGAGTGTGTTTCGGAAGCTCGGCGCACCGGTTGTATCCCCGCTCGCTCGGGGTGAAACCGGAACCTCGTTGATGAGAATTCGGTAGCTGGCGGCAGGCTCCTTGCCGCGATAATCAGGTTCTTTGTAGTCGATCCGAAAGCCCGCATTCAGACGCTCGAGATAGGCATTGATCCTATTGCCGAGACTTTCGGTGATGGTTTTGCCGTGGGTGGTCAGCTCATCGCGAAGCTTGGCTTTCTCTTTTGCAATTTCGCCTTTGCGCTGCCTCTTCGTTTGCAAGTTCGTGACTTTCGAGATGATCTCCGCCTCAAGGCGATGCTTTTGGGCCTGAAGGGCCTTCAGCTCGTTTGTGAGTCTTTCAAGTTGCTCGGTGTCAACCGTGGTCTTTACAGCATCGACCTTCCGGTTGTACTCAACAAGCGCTGCATTAGCAGATTCGATGGCCGCCCTCGCGCTCGTCCAGGCATAGACAGCTGCGCCAAGTCGCTCCATGTCCAACGCCACAGTAAGGTTTGCGGCTTTCGCCTGCAGCGCTGAATCCATTTCCGCAGCAGCGCGCTCCATCCCTGAGATCAATGCTTCAAGGTCGATGGTCGCGGGGGCATCGATGTCAGCCGCCTCGCGCCAATACTCGAACTGTTTCTTGTTGGATTTGGAGCCTTGTTCCGCTGCGGTTCGGAACTCGCCATTAGAGTAGCGCTGACAGATTTGACGGAGCTTCTGAACATTTTCGGCCAGCTTTCTATACGCTTCACTGAAGAAACGGCTATATGCTTCCAGCAGGCTACGATCTCTAAGTTCCTGGCCGCAGAATGGACAAGTGTCCTCCGCTTTGAAGGGCAGACCTTGTTCTAGCCACGTTTCCAGCCCCGGTTCAGCCGGTTTCGCGCATTCATGCGCTGCGACATGGGACCTTACGGCTTCCACGGCATCAGCGGCAATTCCTTCGACCGTTTGGTTGAGGGCTGCCTCGAAGGTCGCCGGTTCGGATGGAAGCGGAAATGCGCTCGAACCTGCAGCCGCTTTCAGCTCTTTTGACTTCGCTGCGCGGGAAACCTCTGCCTGCTTATCAGCGATTGCCGTATCGATGTCCGGGTTATCTTCCAGAGCTTCGAAGGCCGACAGGCTCATGGCTGAAGGACCTATCCCTCGAAGACCGGCCGTTAGCTCCGCTTCGAGGGCGCGAATGTTCTTATTGTTTTCGGTGTTTTCTCCGTCTAGCGCCACGATCTGGCGAACGAGTTTCACGCCCTTTTCGCCAACAACGAGACCATACTGCCGACGCAGATGGTCGGCTGATACCGTGTCGCCGGAATAGACATTGTCATTCACGAAGAGGCTATCGAACACAGCCGCGCGAGGTTGGGCTCCGTTCCAACTGCCTCCCTCGAAATTGGCCCGCCCTGAATCAAGCTGAAGAGAAATCTTCTGGTCCGGCCCTCCAGCGAGGGTCTTACGGCCCACGATAATTCCTGGGTCGCCGAGAGTTAGAGATCGCAGAATGTCCGCAATCGTTGATTTCCCCCAACCGTTCTCACCAAAGAAAAACGTGCACTTTTCGAATCTGACATTTTGGGTCGGGAGCGCTTTCTCAAACCGACCGACATTCTCAATGAAATTGATTCTCCGTAACACTGTGCTCTCTCAAAGTATGCCTCGGGTCGCGAGTAAGAATGGCCCTTGGTTCTTGGGTTCTGTTGCAATCTCTTAGCGCAACGGCAAGAAATTGTTCGCTGGCCTGCAAACGAGAGTAAACCGTACCGGGCCCTGTGAATGTTGTTTGCCTGATGCACTTGAGTAGTCGTAGCAGTTAAGTTGGCTTTCAAGAAGCTCCAATGCAGCGTGAATTTTGGCGTTGAACCTCCCCTAAGAGCCGCAAAGGTCCGGCAAAAGTATCCATCATTCTGACAGCCAACAGTTGAGACCCTTTGGATCCAACTCTGTTAGCTTTTCAATAGTTTCTTGGTTAAACGTCAGTGACGGCCCCTTATCTGCCTTCTTCGACGACAAGCCTTGATGTTGCAGGAGTGATCTTACGTAGCGAGGGCGATCATTAGGGTTTCTCCCCCAAATAGCTGCGATCTCACTTCCCTTCTTGTTCGAAACGGAACGATCACGGGTTTTGGTTCGGGTCGCTTCTTTAACCAACTGTCTTAGGTAAGCCTCAGGATCAATTTGTTGAAAGAGTCGCCCTTCTAAGTCCTCAATGAAGTGATGAGATGCATTTATGAGTGAGGCCACTTCTTTGAAAGTCGGAGGCTTCTCAGCGTCATAGTCACCAACAAGGATGTCAGCGTCCAGCCCACTAAATCTAGCTTTGATAGTCGATCCATTATTTTCAATTGTGGTCCGTTGTTCCTTTGACAGAATGTCGTCAGCTTCCACATGTGCGCTTTCATTTCGCCAGCTAACCAATACTGCGACCAGAGCGCATAGTAGTGCGTCAAGTCCGTGCAGTTTGTCCTCCAGCGCCGTAAGTTTCTTGAAAATGCTTCGACCCGCTTGGTCAATACTCCTGCGAAGGCTAACGTCTTGGATCAATGTGGGCTGGCGCATTGCATCGCGAATATAAACGTCGATCGCATCGACCGCTCTTATCAACGCCATGTCCAACATTAGTCTGCGTGCGCGTCGTGCCGAAGTCTCTGGTGACTTTGGCGACCAGGTCGTTCTCATCTCAGTTGGTATATCGACGACGATGCCGCGTTCTATTGCATCAAGCCCAACAAGCGAGGTGATTATCAGATGGTTGGCGTTGCCGAGACTTCCCTTAAAACGTTTACGTCCAAAACTTTTGTTCAGATACATTTCTTCATTCCAAATGGTGCGCTTGGTACGGTTCGCACGTACATCACCTGCTCTAAGCAAGCCAAGGCTTCATAAAGGCAGGAGCTTTAACCTTAAGCTACAAACGCAATGCAACCGTAAGAAGGGCGAATCTGTTGGTCAACCGAAGTCTGCTTTAGGCTAGCTGCGGCGCGGCGGAGCGCAATGCGATGAACAGCAGGATTGGGCCGCCCGCGAAGGCGACCCAGAAATTGCTAGATTTCAATGGCCTCAGCGATTGCTAGCGCATCCTCGAGTTCGACCCCTAGGTACCGCACTGTACTGTCCATCTTGGTGTGCCCAAGCAAAAGTTGAACAGCGCGCAAGTTGCCTGTCTTCTTGTAGATCTGAGTAACCTTCGTTCGCCTCATCGAATGCGTGCCGTATGCGCTCGCCTCTAGTCCGATTGATGTGACCCAATCTCGGACAATCCGTGCATACTGTCGCGTCGAGATGTGGAGGCGTTCGTGAAACCGGCCAGGCCAAAGATACTCGGATCCGACCATCAGTTTGTCTTCCATCCACTTCTCGACCGAAGCCCGGGTGCCTTCCGAGATCTCGAAGCGTACCGGTTTCTGGGTTTTGCTTTGCAGAACAGAAGCACGCTCTTTGATTTGCCCCGACGCCATGACATCAACCACCTTCATCTTCACGAGATCACAACCTCGGAGCTTACTGTCGATTGCCATGTTGAACAGCGCTAGGTCGCGGTGGTTCTCGGCCAGTTCGAGACGAACCCTGATCGCCCAGACGTGTTTTGGTTTCAAAGGTCGCTTCTGGCCGACGATGCGGCCCTTGTTCCAAGCGGGGCGTAGAGCGCGAATGGCAGGTAAGTTAGGTGTTTCCATGACTGATCCTCCGATCCGCCATGCCCTCCCACAACGACAACCCGACGTTGACCGGGCCAGCATATTACATGATGCTGCGCTGCCTCCGAGGTCGGCACAGAGCCCACAACGGAACTGTCGAATTCTCGTTGCGTACGCTCGCATCATAAGAAATGTCGAAGTAGCACAAACTGGTGCGCTGCGACGCAGCAGGACAACGGGTCATTCATGCGGGCCCCGCCAAATCTGAAACTGCAGACTTACATAGCGGCAAACTATCTGTGAGTTCGTAGCACTTGTGTGAAAGATCTTTGGTTCACTTCGGGTTTAAGCAATACTCAATGCGGACGGGCGATTTGAGAGATACGCTGGAATTTCTTCCTGTATGCCGCCGGCGACAAACCGGTACCGCGTTTGAATACGCGCCGAAAGGATGCCGGATCCTCATATCCAACAGCCGCTCCGACATCGTCATTTGAAAGCTCATCAGTCTCCAGCATTTGTTTGGCTTCTTCGACGCGAAGCGCCTGAACATACTCGATCGGGGCAAAGCCCGTCGCCATGCGAAATCTTCGCGAAAAGGTCCGTGCATTCAACCCCGACCGCTCAACCATCTTCTCAACCGGCTTGGCAGAGGCGTAATGATCCGCGATCCAAACCTGGCAATCAGAGATCGGACCATCGTTTGATTCCATCGGGCGGGTCATCACCGAATAGGGTGACTGACCTTCGGCGTGCCCACTGAACAGGAAGACCTTGGCGGTTTCAATCGCGGTTTGGTAACCACAATATCGTGCAATCAGATAGACCGTGAGGTCATGCCAGGCGGTGACCCCACCTGCGGTTACGATCCGGTCAGCCTCAGCTGCCAGGCAAAGTACTGTTTCATTGCGAAATGTAATCTTGGGAAAATGGCGCTGAAACATATCGCGATAGGCCCAATGTGCAGTCGCCTGATGGCCATTCAGCAACCCGGACTCCGCGAGCAACAAGGAGCCGGAACACACCGATGTCAGTAACGCCCCCTGCTGGTGCATCCGCTTGAGCCAGTCGACTTCGCGTGGATATCGACCTTTGGGCACATCATAAATCGATGTGTACAGGTCGCAGATCACAACAGCGTCGGCATCGTCAATTTCGCCAATGGAGCTTTGTGGCTCCACCGGGATATTGCCGATACAGTGAAAAGGCTTGCCATCTGCGGATACGATGCGGACATCCAGAAGTTCATCACCCGGGGCACCGGTCACCATATCCGGATAAACTGCACCTGCTGACATCAGGACATCGTAGAGCCCATAGAGGACCGATGCGGATGTTTCCGGGGCGGCGAGCAGCACGATGAGCGGTTTTTTGGCGGTGTCCATATAACCCTCCTGTCTGAAATGGCACGGTTTTGGCAAGTTTGCCATATTCGTTTGTCCAGTATGCCGCATCTTTGGCCATCTTGCCACTGATGTGGGTGCCGCCAGTGGCATAGCATCCCAGAAGATCACAAAGGGAATTGCATTATGAACAGTATGGATACAGACCAGAATTTATCACCTGTCGGACTCAAAGCTGAGACATTGATGCCCGGCATGGCAGAGTTTGATGAGACGCGCGCCGTGTGGAACGCGATGATCGACCGGAAGCCTGCAATGATCGTACGCTGCCGGAATGCAGATGACGTTGTCGCCGCTGTTAATCACGCGCGCAACAACGATCTTCCAATCTCTATTCGCGCGGGGGGCCACAATGTTGCGGGCCATGCAGTTTGCGACGAGGGTCTGATGATCGACCTCAGACTGATGCGCAACGTGACTGTGGATGCCGACAATCGCACCGCATCGGTGGAAGGCGGAGCGCTTTGGCGGGACGTGGACGAAGCAAGCCAGGCCCATGGTTTGGCAACACCCGGTGGCCTGATCTCGGATACCGGTGTTGCCGGATTGACCCTGTCAGGTGGGATCGGCTGGCTGAGGGCCAAGCATGGGTTGTCGATTGACAATCTTGTTGCGGCAGATGTGGTGACCGCCGATGGTAAGTTGGTTCACACGAATGCAAAAGAAAACCCTGAACTGCTCTGGGCACTCAAGGGCGGTGGCGGCAACTTTGGAGTGGTTGTCCGGTTTGACTTTGCCCTGCATCCCATCGGCCCCGAAGTCATGTTTGCTGCCCCGATCTATGCTGTTGAGGACGGGCCTGGACCCATCCGGGCATGGCGCGACTTTCTGGCGAAACACGGTGATCTAGTTGGATCACTGTGCGAGTTTTCAACGGCGGGCGGTGAAGACTTCCCAGAGGAAAGCTGGGGAAAACGCGTCTATACTTTGGCTTGTGTCTACAACGGAGATGCCGCCGAGGGAGAGGCGTTGCTGCAACCCCTTAGTGAACTCGGCAATATGGTGACCGACTTCTCGAGCCGAATGAATTATTGTGATGTGCAACAGCTCTTTGACACGCTGATGCCAGCCGGAGAATATCGGTGCTACTGGAAGGCGCGCTACCTGTCGGAATTGTCGGATGAAATGATTGATCTGGCGATGAAGAACGCTTCCGCCGCCCCTTCGGACAACTCGATCTCGTCTTTGTGGAACTTTGGTGGTGCCACGGCAGCAGTCGCGGCAGAGGCAACGGCCTTTGGTGACCGATCCATGGGCTGGATGTATTCCCTGGATGGCGTGTGGTCAGATCCGGGTGACGATGCGGCCAATATTGGCTGGTCACGTCAGGGCTGGGAAAGCGCTGAACCGTACGGTCATCACGGCCGGGCCTATCTGAACTTTCCTGGCCATGGAGAGGACGGGGACGCGTTGACGCGGGCTACGTTTGGCGCGAATTATCAGCGGTTGGTCAAGATCAAGATCAAATATGACCCTGAAAACCGGTTTCGCTTTAACCAGAACATTCAGCCGGAGGTCTAATATGACCGTTCAATCCCCACTTCCACCAATGGGTTCCGGCGAGTTCTTTCTGACCGAAGGCGGTACAGAAACAGAAATCATGTATCGCCATGGGTTTGAATTGCCTGAGTTTTCAATGCTACCGCTTATGGACAATCCTCGGGCTGTTTCCGCAATGCGAGATGTGATTTCTCAGCAGCTTGATGTTGCTGCCGAATTTGGCTTGTCGTTTCTGCTGACCGGCTTTGACTATCGCGCCAGCCCGGACTGGGGTGCAAAACTGGGCTATTCAGCGTCAAGCTTGGCAGATGCAAATATTGCCGCAATTGAGCTTCTCCGCGAAATTTCAAAAGGGTATGAAGGTGATATTCCAAACCTTCTGATTGGCGGAATTCTCGGGCCACGCGGCGATGCCTATAGCCTCAATCAGGAAATCACCGCCGAATCCGCCGAAGAGTATCACGCCGTTCAACTGGAGACATTGAAGCGGGCAGATGTGGATTTCGTCAGCGCACTGACATTCAACAATATCGAGGAATCTGTTGGTGCCCTACGCGCGGCGGAACGGATCGGTCTGCCATTGTCGGTTTCTTTGACGCTCGACAGTACGTGCAGGCTGAAATCAGGCCCCACGCTTGCCGAGGCCATAGTTGAAATCGACATGCAGGCCGGAGAGGCGGCGCCGGAGTACTACATTGTCAATTGTTCCCACCCGCTTGAATACGAACCGGCCCTTGAGAACGGAAACTGGATCAAACGGCTGCGCGGCGTGCGCCCGAATGCGTCGAAGATGGAGAAGCTGGCCCTGTGCAAATTGCACCACATTGAGGATGGCGATCCTGTCGAACTTGGCTCACAACTGTTCAGCCTGACGGAACGCTACCCGCATATGGACATTTTCGGCGGTTGCTGTGGAACAGGGCACAGACACCTGCGAGAGATTGCGAAAGCGCTGGTAAGACATTGACGGTCAAGTTCAGCTGATGCACCGATTTCCTCAGTTCTGTCTGCAGAAATGAGCATTGAGGGCTCAGTCACTCGTGTCAGCCAGCAGCCAAACCATGCGGTCCAGAAACCAGAGCTTTGCACCTATAGCCAGCGTCGAGCCTACGAATACCCAACCCAATTCGAGCCGCCAAAGCCCGACTGCGAGAATGACGACCCCGAGCGCGGCGGCATATGTCAAACGACTTATGACTTGTGCATGATGGATGGGGATCGACGCCGTTTTGCGATTAAGCCAAATACGCTCACCCAGCACACCTTTGGTCATCCAGGCGTCGTGATGCTGCGGCGGGCCAAACAAGCGTGGATTGAGCCAGGTCCAAATGACAACGGCCAGAACGAACCAAAGTGCGCCCCAGCCCAGCCAGACTCGGCTCCAGATAGCCAGGCAAAAGAGCGGAAGGATTGTCATGCGCGACCAACCACTCCACGGGTTCGCATGTCGTTGCCAGGTGGCGTCATCCATACCCATCAGGCGGGCCGATAGTTCCGCGATATCCATGGTTCATTTCTCTTGTGTAGCAAAAACCTCGCGAGAACAGACTCCGCGTCATCTGATATCAGAGGCAAGCGCATCCTGAACGTAGGTTAGCGTTTCGATCCGATTTGCGTGGGCTCGTATGGCAGGCCAATCACGGGTGCAAAGCCCAGAGTCGCATATCCAGCGAGACATAACATACATGTAATAATCTGCACCATTGGGAGTGTCTGCACACAAATATTGCCGCCCCGTCAATTGTGTCTCAATGACGGACAACCGGTTTTTCAGGTGATGTTGACCGGGCACAAGGAACTCTCGCGGGGTGTTCGGGCGAAATAGCGGGCTGAAGCTTTTGTGGATTTCTGTCGCAACAAAAACAAGCCAAGTCATGGCCTCTTGTCGCCAAGTGGTCCCTTGCAGGCCCAGCAGCGCGGCCTTGGGTGCTTTGAAGTCGATCCAGTCCAGAATGGCAATCACCTCTGTCAGGCAACTCCCATCATCCAGCACCAATGCCGGGACATAGGCCTTTGCGTTGATTTTGGAAAAGTCGGAACCATCCCGCAATTGACGAGAAGCGTAGTCAACTTCGATCAAATCAAACGGAATGTTTGCCGCCCGCAGGGCAATATTGACGACAAGCGAACAGGCGTCTGGGTAGTAATACAGCTTCATTGGAAACAATCGACCGCGACGGGTGCTTGTGTGAGTACAACAAGAGCCAGATCATAAGGTCCTTCATTCACCTCAAACATGCGATGACCTTTCCCCTGAAGATCACGCGCCAGAAACTGATCCCCAACCTGCAAAATCCGCGTATCCAGATTGCTGGTTTCTATGCGCACGGTCCCGCGCAGGACCGTCCCAAGAACCACGGCTGGCGCGGTGTGCCATGCATCCACATAACCTGCGGGATGATGCATCATCAGAATCCTCTCGGCGTCCAACGGTGGCGAGATGCGGTATCCCGATGGAGAGGGCGGCGTGAAACTGCCTTCTTCCAGAACCCAGGCATGATCCAAAAATCGTGAGCCTCCGGTTTCATCCTGGTCAATGCAAATGATCTTCATGGCTGGGCTCCTTGTTGGGGCGGTTCTTGCGGGTGAAGTCATGTCTTGGCCTCGTAGCATAGCTTGCCCAGACGGGAGGTGGTTTGCACAACCGGCAACCAGTCCGGCAAGCCTCGGACATCTATCGTTGCGTCTCACATCTGTTGAGCGGGGCAAGACGTGGAAGCGGTGTGTTGTATTACATGACAATTTGCACCTGCTTCCAATGATCGGAGCGGGCACAAAACCCGCTCCAATACGCAGCCTCAGAGACCGGTGCGTTCAGGCAGCGCGACATACATCTGAACATGCGTGACGGTCGAAAATTCGCCCGGCAGCGGACCATAGGTCTTGCCATCGGAGTGCCACGCCAGACCCAGGTCGGCAGCAAGATGTTCGCCGCTGAGCTGAAGACAGGGTGTGATCGTGCGCTCAAAATCAGCGGACCCGTCGGCATTGGCGATAAAAGTATTTTCAGATCCATCGCGGGCGCCAAATGGCAGATCATAGGTGCCGATGAACGGGTCAGTTGGTGGCCAGACCATGAAGTCATGCCATATCGTGTAAACTCCGTTCGGGATCAGGTTTTCAAAGGCCAAATCGACGGTGCCGACACCATTTTCACAGGTGTATGTGCCGCTGCCTTTGGCCGCGAACCATTCGCCAAGGGTTAGTCCCAGCGGACGGCCCTTGGGGTATGGACCTGTACCACTGGTGTCAAGAAAGTTGTGTTTTACTTCGACCCCCGGCGCATAGAGCGGCGCGTCCATATCGCGGGTCGCCGCTGTGGGACGGAACACCTCTCCTGAGCCCGGGACTTCTTCATAGAACACATCCTGTTCGGCCATGCCGTCGTCAATGTGAAAGACAAAGGTCAGCGACATGCTTTCCGGCGGATCATAACTGGTCTTGGTGGCGTCCTCTGCGCCAGATTGGGTCGCAGTGGTAAGGGTAAGCGCGGCAGCGCTGATAAGAAAGATGGGTTTCATTTTAGGGTCCTTTTGGTTGGTGGGAGGCAAATCTGCCTGGTGAACCGGCGGGTACGGGTGCCGGAGCTCTGGTGAAATTGCAGATGGGGCTGGGAGGTCGCGGAGTGGGCCTTTAGCCGTCCGGCAATTTCGGCGTCGGCTGCGGAGTAAGTCCTGAGGGAACGCTTCGCGGAATAAGATCAGAACGATCTTTGGCAGAGGGATCCGTCAATGCTTCGAGGAAGGCCATAATTCTGGCCACTTCGCGATCACTCAGCGTCACAGGTGCCAGGGTATTTGCCTGTGCAATCCTTCCACGCAACGCATCAGATTTCTGCACCCATGTGTCACGCAGATCAAAGGCCGTACGCCGTTTCGGATTCACAGGGCGAAAGATCAAAGACGATCCATTGCCGGTCTGTTCAATGAACTGGTCAATGACCGGTAATTCGGTGGCATCGGCATCATATGCCTCCAGCGAGGCCACGCTGTCGAGATGATGGCGCACCATCATTTCCAGATCAGCAAAAACTCCGTCATGCCCCCATGGTCCCGTGAGCGTGACATTCCGCAGGGACGGCGTGCGGAACGCAAAGAGGTCAGTCGGGTCGAATGATACACGATAACGGCCCTCATCCTCTGTGGCACGGGCAAACCCGGATGCCCGCCAAAGGCTCTTGTCCTCACCGTGGCCTTTGCCCGGCCCGATTTGCGGCACGGCAATGGCGTGAAATTCGTGATCAGTCAGCAATTTGCCCATGTGGCAGGCCGCACATTTTGCCTTGTCATAAAACAAATCAGCCCCGGCGCGAGCGTCCTCGGACAAAGCCGTAAGATCGCCGCGCAAGAAGGCATCAAACGGGCTGTTGTCTGAGCGGAAAGCACGGGACTGAAATGCGGCCAGCGCATTGGCCGCTGCCACCATGGTAATCGCGTCCAGATCGGGAAAGGCGGCGCGGGCCAAATCCTGGTATTTTGGTGTGGCCTGCAGACGTGCTGCCAGCAAATCCCAAGCGTCGGTGACCCTGTCTTCGGCCACTGCGGTTGCCACGGGGTTTTCGCCTTTTTGTCCTGCCATCTCAGACGCGGAAAGTACTGGGAACATGGCCTGCGCCGCCAATAGGTTATCCAACCCTTGTGGCAGATGTTCGCGTGCGGGTGTCCAGAACCCGCTTTGAAAGGTGTGCGCCGGATCAGGCTCCACCCGCCCGTCATGAAACATCGACAGGTACTCCTTAGCGCCGATGTTCCATAACGCCTGTGCATTGCGCGGAATACGTTCGGTGATGCCATCTTTGGTCCGCCGTTCCGGGCCAAACCCGGTCCCTCCTTCGCCTATAGACAAGGCGACGCCATCGCCGCTGCCGCGCGCCGGATCATGGCAGGTCCCGCAGGAAATATTGCGATTGCCCGAAAGGATCGGGTCGAAGAACAGATTGCGCCCGAGCTCAACGAGGGCTTCGTCTGGTGCGCCTTCAAAAAGGAAATCACTGTCCCGAAGGCTATCCGGCCATTGCGCTCGCATCAGGTTTTCCGCCCGAGTAGATCCTGGCGCCAGCAGCAAGACCAGCGCCAGCGAAGTACCCGCTACAGCAATGTATCCCGTCAGCGTCGCTGCGGTAAGCGAACCGATTGATCCAGGGGCGGTGGCCAATTTACAAGTCTTGTAGATAGACATTTGGTTTCCTTTGGGACTTGGGGCGATTGAGACTTGCGTTGCTAAAGTATGCGATGCGGGAATTTTGGATCGGTTTTGAGATCACTGAGATGTTCAAGCCCGACATCCCGAAACAGACCGAGAGGCAGCTCTGCGAATCTGCGGCCCCTATGGGCAAGCCGTCGCCGATCCCTCCACATGCAAAAACGTGCCATAACGTTGTAGAAGATTGTTGGTTTGGAATAGGGCACATGGGTGCTGTTTGTGATGCTCATTGTTCTGCTCCTTTTGCGAAGCGGGGCTGCATCTGGGGACGATGGGCAACCTGCCGCTGGTGCGGCGCATTGGGTGCCCTTTCCGTGCGGGCGGCCACCTGCGAAGCGATGCGAACCGCGCTTACCCCGGCGGCATGGAAAAACCCCTGAAACACGGGAGCATAGCCTGTGAACCACAGGCCGGGATTGTTGACGTCTTCCTGCCCCATCGGCTGCCGCGGATAGCCCTTGGCATCCAGTGCACCAAGTTCACCAAAAAGCCGCTCAAGATCAGGCCTGTAGCCTGTTGCACAGATCACAACGTCTGGGCGAAGTTTACGGCCATTGGCCAGTTCGACGGTGTAGTCGCCAAAACCAACGACCTGAGGCACGGCCTCAAAGCGCCCCGCTTTCAGCGCAGCCACAAACCCGTCATCCAGCGCAAATGTCACGCCATCCTTGAGCATGCGAGAGCCGCCGCCAAGCTTATGGCGCGGCAAGCCATGGCGCCGCAGATTGCCAAAAAACGTCCATTGCATGAAGCCAAATACCGGATCGAGCGACCACTTTGGGAAACGCGCAAACAGGTTCGCCATGCGTTGCAGTGAAAAGCCCAGAATTTTGGACGGCAGGATCGAAGGTCCATGACGAACGGCGACCCAGACCCGGCCGGGGTTGCTGCGCGAGAGGTGGTTCAGCACATCGGAACCAGAGTTTCCGGCCCCGACAACAACGATACTCCTGCCGTCATAGTCCGACGGATCGCCAAATTCTGCAGCATGGATCACCTTGCCGCCAAAGTCCTCCAGTCCCGGCCAAACGGGCATTTCGGGCACTTTTTCGCGACCTGTGGCCACGACAACATCAGTGCACGTATATCTGTCGTTGTTGGTGTTGACTTGCCAATGATCGCCATCACGACGCACGGACAAGACAGACGTATTAAACACAATGTGTTCTTTCAGCCCGTCCGCGTAGTCGCCCAGATAGTCAACCACAGCGTCACGAGGCAAAAACCTGTCCATTGCGCGTGGCTCATGGTGCCCCGGCAGGCGGGTAAAATTGCGATGGATGTTCAGTCGAAGCCTAGGATGACGCGCGCGCCAAGGGTCAGCGACGCGATCGGATGCCTCAAGGATGGTGACAGGGACGCTGCGTTTGAGCAGTTCCGTGGCCGCAGCCATGCCGGACAATCCGGCACCGATAACGATGGCATGTGCGTTAGGGGGAATAGTCATTTTGTGTCTCCGTTGATGCTTTGAGGCTAAGGGCGCGCAAGAAAATAGGCGTTGAGCGGGTCGTGAGGCAGGCGATGGGTTTCAACCCGATCAAACCCCGCGCGGGCGAGGTATTCTTGCGCGGTTTCAACCCCCCACATCGCCCCAAGACCGGGGCCGCCCTGACCAATTGAAACCGGCGTGCAATGCATCAAAGACAGGCTGTACAGCAGCGGTGCAAAAGGGTTCTCGATGTTCTTTTCCAGATCACGTGACCCGCCGATGTCTTGCATCAGGAACAGCCCGTCATCGGCCAGAGAGTTTTTCACAAGATCCAGTAGGCCTTGCGGGTCCTTTTGGTCATGGACCGCGTCAAAAGCAGTGATCAGATCGTAGCTGCCCATTGTTGTGACGCCTGACAGATCCTGTCCACGAAAGGATAGGTTGGAAAGCCCGTTCCGATGTGCCGTGACCTGCGTTACCGCGAAGGCATCGGGGCAAAGAACGACACCGACAAACCGGCTGTTTGGAAAGGCTTTGGCCAATTCCATCATCGCCCGGCCTGCGCCGCACCCGACGTCAAGCACGTCAATGCCGCTTTCCAGCCGTGCAATCAGCCCGGGGTCTAGAGGCAGAATGTGTTCAATCAGCGCGGATACCACAAGCTGCGCACTGTCTTCGGCCATGACTTCGTGAAAGCGACAGTAATCGTGATACTGCGTCCCACCGCCATCGCGGAACCGGGCAACCATCTCTTCTTCGACCGACGCCATCACGCCGATAAACTGGCAGGTGACCGCCATATTGTCGGGCGCCGCCGCAGTGGTGAGAAAGGCTGCGTGTTCAGGGGGCAGAAAATAGGTTCCTGCCTTCGCGTCATATTCCACAACCCCGGATGTCACCATCACGCCCATCCATTCGCGAACGTAGCGCTCTGCCAGGGCCGCGCCGTCAGACAACGCGCGCGAGGTTGAATTGGGCAATGCTGCCAATGCGCCAAACAGGCCGGAGCGATGGCCGATCGAAGACATAAGCGCCAGCGAGGCTGCGTTCAGCGCGCCACCCATGAGTTCGGCAAATCCTTCAGCCTTGGCCGTATCAAATGTGATTGCGGGTTGCTTGTTCATTGGAATTCTCCGGTCTGACAGGGTTTTGGCTTAAATGCTGGAGACTGTTTGGCAGCCGCGGCCGAGTCGCGATATGCTCAGATATGCCAATAACGGTGAATTTCAGACACCCTCACCCTTGTGCTACGGACCAGCGCCCTCCCTTGGAGGCACTCAATCGTGCGCGTTTTGGTCAGGAACGAGGCGTTGCGTAACGAGGTTTTTTGATGTAACGCCCAATAAACTCCAAAATAGGTGAATATCGGACACTCTGATGCTGCAAGAGAAATCCACCTGCCGAACTGCAGTTCTGACCATGCCCTGTGTCGGCACCTCAACCGCTTATTGCATTCTTGACGCGCTGGCGTCCGTCGGACGTGACTGGGAAATGTTGCATGGTACGGCCCCTAAACCGCCTGTTTTTGATGCGGCTCTGATATCGTGTGACGGCGCCGCCTATCAGGACATCAACGGACGGCGCATCACACCGGATGGATCGCTGGACAGTTTTGTAAAGCCCGATCTCGTCATCGTCCCAGACTTTCACTTCGCACCGGGAACTGGTGTCCCGGATGAATTCGCCCCGATGATTACCTGGCTTAAGAAAGCACGCGATGACGGAGCCTTGATCACCTCGGTCTGTTCCGGCGCTTATCTGCTCGCCGAGGCCGGGATGCTGGACGGTCTTGATGCGACAAGCCACTGGAGTTTCTGTGATGTGATTGCGCGGCAGTATCCCGACATAAAAGTGCGTCGCGAACGAATTCTGGTTCCGGCGGGAGAAGGGCACCGGATCGTGACAGCGGGTGGCGCATCATCCTGGGGCGATCTCGTGCTCTATCTGATCGGGCGCATCGCAGGCCCTGACGAGGCCCGTCGCATTGCCAAGATCTATCTGTTGCAGCCCCATACAGAAGGACAGTTGCACTATGCCTCGCTGACGGCTGGCACACAGCACGATGATGCACTAGTTGCAGACGCGCAGGTTTGGGCCGCTGATAACTACGCATTACCGAAGCCGGTCGCCGCCATGGCAGCAAGAAGCGGTTTGACTGAACGTAGCCTTTTACGCCGTTTTCGAAAAGCCACAGGGCAAACCCCGGTTGATTACGTTCAAACACTGCGGATCGAAGAAGCTAAACAGATGCTGGAAACTACGGATCTGCCAATTGACGAAATCGCCGGAGAGGTTGGGTACACAGAAACGTCGAGTTTTCGAAATGCTTTCCGGCGATATGTTGGAATGCCAGCGTCGACATACAGAAAGAAGCGGCTTCTACTCACGCAGGTCGGTTCCGAAGACGGCTGAGCATTAGGCTTTGCTCCCGCATGTTAGAGCTTTATCCAGCCCCGCGCGGTCGGGCTACCTAGTTGGCGTTTCTCGATATGGATTTCCGACAAAGGTGGACGCATGTTGAGCGCCTGATGCGGACCAGAGTCTGGCCACGGTGGCTCGAACCACGGCAGAACGCATTCCTTGGACCCCCCACGCGATCATCGGTCAAACAGTGCTTACGATCGTGCAGACTGCGCACCTGTGACTCGGTGCGACTGGTTATTAACGATCTGGTCAGGGAAGACCGGTCTGGCGACTTCAGCTGCTCTGCAGCGATGAACGTGCCGCACAGGCGAGCGAATGCTGCGTCAGCAAACATTCGGAAGAGCAACGGCGGCAAAGTCCAAGGTTTGTGGCTGCTGTCAGCGTGAGCTGCAGCGGCGACAAATCTGACAAGGAGGAAAGCGCGGGAGGATTTTGGTGCTATGGGGATTGTGCGTTACGGGCTTCTGCAATTGAAGCGCAGCACAGTATCGCCTTTGGCGGCGTGTAGTGCTGGCCGGTCGGATTCGGCAGCGCATGTCATTGATCGGTCTCGATTTTGATCTTCGCACGCCGTTTTGGCACGCTTCTCAGGAATTTGAGCGCACAGGCTGGTCCGGTGCCTCCGGATGGTGGGGCCGGGTTTGATTTTTGGCTCATGCGGCATCCTCCCATGGCGGTGCGCGGGATTTTGGGGTTTGGCCACGGGTGAAGATCTCGACCACACGCATCGTGCTGCCGCATTTTGGGCATGTGTGTTTCAGGTCTTGTTCCAGTGCTTCGGCGTGCGCTTCTTTGTCGGCCATCGGGTCAGGTTCGCATGTTTGATCCAACAAACGCCTGATCTTCTCGATCCTGTCGCGGCGGATACCGTTAGCGAGGAAGCCCGCGTGGCGGATGCGGTGGAAGCCGGGAGGCAGGACATGGATCAGGAAGCGGCGGATGAACTCACCTGTGGGCAGGCGCATGACCTTCATCCGATCCCCGCGCTTGATGCGATAGTCTTTCCACCGGAAGGCAACCGTGTCCGCGTCGGCAGTGACCAGGCGGTGGTTCGAGATCGCGACGCGGTGGGTGTATCGGCTGAGATAGGCAAGCACCTGTTCGGGCCCTCCGAAGGGCGGCTTGGCATAGACAACCCAGTCGGCTTCGCGCAGCGGGGCGAGGTGCGCAGCGAAGATATTCGGGTCTGCCAGCCCCACCAGATTGCCAAAGAAGCGCAACCTGCCTGCCTTGTGCAACCGGACCAGCCCTTCCAGGAACAAACGCCGGAACAGCCGCGACAGAACTTTCACCGGCAGGAAGAACCCTGGGCGGCAGCCGATCCAACTGGTGCCATCCGTTGACACTCCGCCGCCGGGGACCACGACGTGGACATGCGGGTGATGCGTCATCGCTGATCCCCATGTGTGCAGCACGCTGGTCATGCCTATCCGCGCGCCCAGATGCTTCGGATCGGCAGCGATGGTCAGGAGCGTCTGGGCTGACGCTCTGAACAACAGTCCATAGACCGCCGCCTTGTTCTTGTACGCAATGTCCGCGATTGGCGCAGGCAGCGTGAACACCACATGGAAGTATTCGACCGGCAACAGGCCTTCCATCCGCGCCTGCATCCAGTCGCGGGCGGTTGAACCCTGGCACTTTGGGCAGTGTCGATTGCGACAGGAGTTGTAAGCGATGTGCTGGTGATCGCACTTTGTGCAAGACGCCACGTGCCCGCCAAGCGCGGCGGTGCGGCAACTCTCAATGGCAGACATCACCTTCAACTGCTGCAGGTTCAGATGTCCTGCATGTTCGCGGCGATACGCAGGCCCATGGGCGCGGAAGATATCCGCGACCTCCAGCTTTGGTCCATTGCCCGACAGTCGCTGCTTGCAGCGATGAGAGGGAGGCATGGACCGGGATTAGCCGGGTGCCGCCTCTCGTCTCACCAACAGATCGAGCGGACTGGTCACATCCTGAATCGTCTTGGTCGCCACCTTCGTGTAGATCGTCGTGGTCTCCAGTTTGGCGTGACCGAGCAGGACCTGGATCACCCGGATATCCGTCCCGCCCTCCAGAAGATGCGTGGCAAAGCTGTGCCGCAGCGTATGGGGCGAGACATTCTTCCTGATCTCGGCGAAGTCGCAGGCCACCCCGAACGCCCGGTTGAACTGCCGTGTCGAGATCGGGTCGATCCGGTTGCGACCGGGGAACATCCACCCCCTCGGGCGCGCCTCGCGATAATAGTCGCGCAGCAGTTCGAGCAAACTGGGCGACAGCATCACGTGACGATCCTTGCGGCCCTTGCCCTGGTCGACCCGGATCAGCATCCGGTCGCTATCGATATCGCCGACCTTCAGATGCGTGACCTCACTGGCGCGCAGCCCGCCACCATAGGCAACACTGAAGGCAGCACGATATCTGAGCCCCGGTCCCGGCGCAGCTTCTAGAATACGCGCGACTTCCTCGGCGCTCAGCACCACCGGGATCTTCTTGGCCGCCCGCTGATAGCGCATATGCCGCTTCATCTCAGGGCGCGGGCAGGTCGTGGCGAAGAAGAAGCTCAGCACGGTCAGCCGGTTGTTGAAGGTCGGCGCACCAACGCCGCGCGCCTTCATGTCGAGCTGGAACGCCCGCAACTCCTCCGGTGTCGCACTGTCTGGCGGATGCCCCAGAAACCGCGTGAAATCTCGCATCGCCCGCAGATACATCGTCTGCGTCTTGGGCTGCAGCCCCTTGATCCGCATGTCTTCAAGAAAACGCTGGCGTAGCTTCGGCACATATTGGTCCGTCATCGGAACCTCCTGTCATCAGATTGAGAAGGTCCAAATCGTCAGACAGGCGCGTCAGTTCGCCAAATCCACTGTTGAATTAGTGCGCAGTCATTGCCCCAAGCGCCAATACCGCGAGAGCGGTTTCGTCCTCGTCCGCAAAGCGGACATACATCGCGATTTTGCGAACGTCTGCCTCGAGCCCATGCACTAAATCGCTCCGCGATATGGGCTCTGTTTGGCGTGAGTTGTGCTTACGCGGGATATGTTTCGCGGTTTGTTGAGTTGGGAGTTTCCTGTTGATCGAGGTGATTTTGCCTCGATTGACAGAGGGTTTTCCCATGAACGTTC
>NZ_JBGRUO010000034.1:0-37703 GCF_041537905.1 Ruegeria jejuensis
ATCGGCAAGTCGCTGAGCTCCAGATCCGGATCGCGGTGCTCAACCGCTACACCGCTCTTGGCATACCCGTCACGGAACCGGTAGGATAAGTCCGTCCGGGGAAGGGGGAAGTGCCCTCAAACCCAGATTTGTGCAACAAAGCCGCATTACGTGGCGATCCTTGCACCCCTTGCCCTGATCGATCCGGATCAGCATCCGGTCACTGTCGATATCGCCGATCTTCAGCTGCGTGACCTCACTGGCCCGCAACCCGCCACCATACGCCACGTTGAACGCCGCACGGTATCTGATCCCCGGTCCAGGTGCCGCTTCCAGAATCCGGGCCAGTTCCTCGGCGCTCAGCACGAGGGGATCTTCTTGGCAGCCCGCTGATACCGCATATGCTGCTTCATCTCCGGGCGCACGCAGGTCGTCGAGTAGAAAAAATTCAGCACCGTTAGCCGGTTGTTGAATGTCGGTGCGCCCACGCCCCGCTTCTTCATATCCAATTGAAACGCTCGCAGTTCCTCAGAGGTGGCGCTATGCGGCGTTCCACACGCAACCTCACGCTCAATTGAATGGTCGTTGTCGCACCTGCCTGTTAGCTGCGCCACAAGACAGTAGCAGGAGAGCCCATGCAAGTTTCAGCGATCATTGCCCTATTCGGTGCCGTCGTTCTGGCGAGCCTCTGGGTCTCACCCCGACGTGCCTCGATCTCGGGCTTTTTTGGTGGGACGACAGCCGAAGGGGCCGCGCCGGGCCTGTGGACCTTGGTGCTGAGCCAGGTCACCACCTGGATTTTTGCCCGCTCGCTGATGAATTCTGCCATTCTGGGCTATTTTTATGGAATCGCCGGGGTGCTGGCCTATGCCGCCTATTACGGCTCGTTCCTGACTGGTGGCTTTGTCGTGCAGCGGTTGCGCGCACGCGGCGCGCGGTCGGTTCAGGACTGGCTGCGCGACAGTTTCGGGGCCACGGGAACGGGTTGTTATAACCTCGTGATCGCCCTCAGGCTCCTGTCCGAGGTCTTTGCCAACCTGATCGTGGTTGGCCTGATCTTCAGCGCCGTATCACCTGACAGCGCCAATATCGGCACGTATTCGATCCTTGTCGTGGGTCTGCTGGCGCTGGCCTATTCGGCCTGGGGCGGGCTCAGCGCTGCGCTGCGGACGGATGTTCTGCAGATGGCGGTCTTTCTTGTGGTCTTCGCGGTGGCCTTCGTCGCACTGGTGCTCAGCCCCGGTTTTGATCTGGGCGCGGTTCTGACCGCCAAGGGCACTTCGGGGCCGCATAGTGGCTGGGTGTTGCTGATCGTGGCCTTCCTGCAGGTGTTTTCCTATCCCGTGCATGACCCGGTCATGATGGATCGCGGGTTCCTTGCCGACCGCGACACAACCCGGAAGAGCTTCCTGCATGCGTTCTGGATTTCCTCGCTTTGTATCGTGGCGTTTGGTTTCTTTGGCATTCAGGCGGCGCTGGATGGCGCAGCTTATGAGGGCGAGTTGATCGGCACCTGGGCGCAATCCCTGCCGGGCTGGGTCTTTGTAGCACTGCTGGTTTCGCTGCTGGTGTCGGCGCTCTCGACGCTGGATTCCGCGCTGTCCTCGGCGGCGCGATTGGTGGTCGAGGAATTGCGCCTTGCCCCACGCAGCCTGACCGGCGGACGCATTGCCATGGCCGTGTTTGCGGTCGCTGGGGCGGCGCTGACGCTCTGGGGCAACCAGACGTTGTTTGACGCGGTTGCGGTCTCGGGCACTGCCTCGATGTTTCTGACACCGATCCTGCTGGCCGGGCTTGTTGGCGGGCGGCAGGTGGCGCTCTGGGCGTATCTGGTCAGCTTTACCGCTGCCATGCTGGGGGCGATGGCCTATCTGTTCCGTGGGCAGGCATTTGTGGCGCAACTGCTCTATGATGGGCACAAGTATGAGCAGCTTTTGCAGATCTGTGTCTGCGTGCTGGTCGTGGGCTGCACTGCGGTCTGGATCGGGTCGCAGCGCGCGGCGGGCAGGGTTGCGGGCGAATAGGGGGGCTGCTAAGTCTCGCCGAATTCCGATGGTTTTGATCGGGCTTGGCAAGAGGCAGCATCCGTGAAGGCACAGGACGACCTGAAACCCGCCCCCCGGCTAGAGGTGCGCAACTTCATGCGCCGCTTCGAGGGGCGCGCGGTGGTCGATGATGTCTCGCTCAGGATCGAGGCCGGGCAGGTGACTTGCCTGCTGGGACCGTCGGGTTGCGGCAAGTCGACGACGCTACGGATGATCGCCGGGGTCGAGATGCAGGATTCCGGCGAGATCTATGTCGATGGCAAGCTGATCTGCGACACCGTGTTCCGTGTCCCGCCAGAACGTCGCCAAATCGGGCTCATGTTTCAGGACTTCGCCCTGTTCCCGCATCTGAGCGTCGCTGACAACGTGGCTTTTGGCCTGAAAGGCGCGCGCGATGTCAAACGCGCCCGCGTCGAGGAATTGCTGAACAAGGTCCACCTGAAACGGTTCATCGATGGCTATCCGCATGAGTTGTCCGGGGGCGAACAGCAGCGTGTCGCCCTGGCGCGCGCGCTTGCCCCACGCCCTCGGATCATGCTGATGGACGAGCCGTTCTCGGGCCTCGACAACCGGTTGCGTGATGGCATTCGCGACGACACGCTGAGCCTGCTAAAGGAAGAGGACGCCGCCGTTCTGCTGGTCACGCATGAGCCGGAAGAGGCGATGCGCATGGCCGATGAGATCGCGCTGATGCGCCGGGGTCGGATCGTTCAGCAGGGCGCGCCCTATAACGTCTACACCCGCCCCGCCGACAAGGCGGCGGTGGCGTTTTTCAGCGATGTGAATGTGTTGCCCGCACAGGTAAACGGCGCCCTGGCCGAAACGCCCTTTGGTCAGTTTCTGGCTCCCGGCGTGCCGGACGGCACCGATGTCGAGATCGTCTTCCGCCCGCAGCATGTGAAGCTTGATTTCGATCGCAAGGGCGCAGGGCCGCTGCCAACAGCGACAACCGGCGTCCCGGCGCGCGGCGTGGTGCAACGTGCCCGTTTCCTGGGCAATGAGAGCTTGGTCGAGTTTCGCATGGATTTTGATGGCTCGGTGCTGAAAGCCACGGTTCCCAATGTTTTCATGCCGGAAACCGGTCGCGTCATGTGGCTGACCGTACGCCGCGACCGCTGTTTTGTCTTCCCTGCCTCTTGAGAGCCCTGAGGGGACTTACCCAACTTTTTCGTACGATGTGAGCGGGGCCGATCCGCACATTGGCGAGGATGCAGGAGGTGCAGTCGCAGAGCTGCAATAAACCTAGACGCACACTAGCCGAATTGGGAGGGCGTTTCCGGGCGATCAGAATGCGGGCCAAATCTTGCAACAAGCCCTTTGGAGGCCCACCAGATGATAAGGGCAATAGCGATCGAGGCATATCCATCGACGGCATAGTGCCAGCCCAGATGAACCGATCCCAGCAAGATAAGGACAGCGAATACCGTTAGCGACCAACCAAGCCAGCGCCTGTAGGTGAAACCGAACAGCGCCATCGTTACGCTCGTCGCAACGTGCATGCTGGGCATTGCTGAGATGCCGCGAAGTTCGCCGTTTGTCGTGTGACCTTCCAGCAGCATCTGTTGTGCGTTCAAGGCCCAGATTTGGGTGTGCGTGCCCAGTTCGCGGAGCGCTTTCATCTGAAATGCGAAGTCTTCTCCGAACCCGAACGCCTCAAAATAGACGGGGCCGACCGAAGAGAACAAAGTCGCCAGTACATTACCGCCAACGAACCAAGTCAGCGCAAAGGCAACAAGAAAGACCAAACCTTGACTGGATTGTCGGCGGTCAAAAGCGGCAAAGAATGCGCAGAAGTAGATCAAGAAGAACCAGACGACATAAGCAAAATCCAGTATCTTGGTTACAATCAGATTTCCGGTTGTCGGCCAGAGAAGCCGCCACGGTTCCACACCGCCGTGCAGCCAGAGGTCCAGGCTTGCAAACTGTGGGTCCCAGGAGAATGGGTTTAACAGCGGTATCATGTATTTCAGATACACGAAGGACGTTGCCATAACTGCGATGGCGACGAAGCTTATCAGCCCATCGGTCATCTTGTCGGGTGTCAAAACGAATGACCTTAGGTCGGATAGCAGCCATCTGATGGGCTTTTCGGGCCTTACATAGAGTAACCCGAACAGAAATCGCCAAACCACCAACAGCAGCGCCATAATAAGGAGCAGCTGCTTCAGCAGCGAGAGCAGGATAATCGCAGCCCCAAACCAGAATGGAGTTCCGGTAAAGATGCTTAGCGAAACCGCAGTCAAGAGTTGAATGCCAACGATCGTCAACAGCAGGCGGTTGCGCCAAATTGCTGCTTCAACGAAAGATCTTTCCCTCAGGATGTCAGTTTGCATGCTCATGAAGATTACCCTGTGACGACGAACGCGCCTTCGCTCTTGTGCGGAGTTTTGCTTGACGAGTTTGACCCGGCGGCGGCCCCAATCTGTCTTTTTTGGGGCAAAGTAACATTGATGCGCGACGGGCGCGTGCTGGGTCTTCCACTCAATTCGTGCTCTTTTGGCGATCGATTGTTTGCGGCTCGCAGGTCTGGCCTTTGGCGCTCCGGTGGTCTATCTGCGGGCGGGACGATGCCCATGTGAAAGGCTGCCCCATGAGCTTTGAAAATCCCGGCCCGGTCGAGGCCCGGCTGCGCGACGCGATCAGCCCGATCGAAGAGATCATCGACGAGGCGCGCGAGGGCCGGATGTACATCCTGGTCGATCACGAGGATCGCGAGAACGAGGGCGATCTGTGCATCGCAGCCGAGTTCGCCGATGCTAGCGCGATCAACTTCATGGCCACCCATGGGCGCGGGTTGATTTGCCTGCCGATGACCGCCGAGCGGATCGACGGTCTGGGACTGCCGATGATGGCGGTGAACAACTCGTCGCGGCACGAAACGGCGTTCACCGTGTCGATCGAGGCGCGCGAAGGTGTCAGCACCGGGATTTCCGCCGGAGACCGCGCGCTGACGGTGGCCACCGCGATCAACGAGCAAAACACCATGGCCCATATTGCGACCCCCGGCCATGTCTTTCCGCTGCGCGCCAAACGCGGTGGCGTGCTGGTACGGGCTGGTCATACCGAGGCGGTGGTCGATATCTCGCGGCTTGCCGGGTTGAATCCCTCGGGCGTGATCTGCGAGATCATGAAGCCCGACGGCACCATGGCGCGACTGCCCGATCTGGTGGAGTTTGCCGCCGAACACGGGCTCAAGGTCGGTACGATCAGCGATCTGATCGCCTATCGGTCGCGCAATGACAATCTGGTGGTCGAAACCGCGCGCGAGACCGTCACATCAGAATATGGCGGCGACTGGGAACAGCGCATTTTCACCGATCAGACCCATGGCATCGAACATGTGGTGATGATCAAGGGCGATATCTTTGACGGGGCACCGGTGCTGACCCGCACCCACGCGCTGCATGAGGCCTCGGATGTGCTTGGCCTTGGCCCGAAATCGCCCCACGAACTGCCCCGCGCGATGGAACTGATCGCCGCCGAGGGGCGCGGCGTTGTGTGCCTGTTCCGGCAGCCGCGCAACTCGTTGCATGCCAGCGATGATGACGGCGTGCGCACCATCAAACAGACCGGTCTGGGCGCGCAGATTCTGTCCAAGATGGGGTTGCAGGAGTTGATCCTGCTCACCGACAGCCCGCAAACCAAGTATCTCGGCCTCGACGCTTTCGGTCTGACCATCGTCGATACCCGACCCATTCTGAAGGACGCCTGACATGGCCAAAGCCGACAGCGCAGAAGGGCTTGCACGCCCGACATTCGACAAACCGGTGAAACTGCTGATCGTGGTGGCGCCATTCTATCGCGACATCGCCGACAACCTCGTTGCCGGTGCGAAGGCGGAGGTCGAGGCCGCAGGCGGCACCTGCGACGTGGTCGAGGTGCCCGGCGCGCTGGAAGTGCCCACTGCCATCGCCATGGCCGACCGGCAATGCAATTTCGATGGCTACGTCGCACTGGGCTGCGTGATCCGGGGCGAGACCACGCATTACGAAACCGTCTGCAATGACAGCAGCCGCGCGATCCAACTGATGGGTCTGCAGGGGCTCTGCATCGGCAATGGCATCCTGACCGTGGAAAACCGCGCGCAGGCCGAGGTGCGCGCCGATCCGGCTGAGATGAACAAGGGCGGTGGTGCCGCCGCTGCGACCTTGCATCTGATCGCGCTCAGCCGTAAATGGGGCGCTTCGACCAAAGGTGTCGGCTTCAAACCGCCTTCCGAGAACATTCTTCTGGCTGGCGACAGCAACGGACCCAAAACCGCATGACCACGCAACCCAAGATTCGCCCGATCGACCGGAAACGTCAGATGAAATCGGCTGCCCGCCTTTACGCGGTGCAGGCGCTGTTTCAGATGGAACAGTCCAACCAGACTGTCGAGGCGGTCGTGGGTGAGTTTCTCGATCACCGGTTCGGCGCGGTTTATGAGGGCGACGAGATGGCCGAGGGCAATGCCGACCTGTTCCGCAAACTGGTGGAAGATGCGGTGAATTATCAGGCCCCGGTCGACCAGATGACCGACCGGGCGCTGGTTGCCAAATGGCCCATCGCGCGCATTGATCCGACCCTGCGCGCGTTGTTCCGCGCCGCTGGTGCCGAGTTGCAGCAAAGCGAGACGCCGCCCAAGGTGGTGATCAGCGAATTTGTCGACATCGCGCGGGCCTTCTTTCCCGAAGGGCGCGAGGCCAATTTCGTGAATGCTGTGCTTGATCACATGGCGCGCGAGGCCAAGCCCGAGGCGTTCTGAAACCGGGGTGCAAGCCCTCTGTCTTACGGTGGACGAAATAAGACGCGGACACGACAGGCGTGTTCCGCGTCTGAAATGCTGAAAAGCGTTCTCAAATACACATCCTAGCGACCACCACTCACAGCAACCTCTGGGACAGATTCAGCTTATTCCACCAGCCCCATCTCGTCAGCTATCGATTCCGATGATGGCTACCTGATCAGCCCCAGCTGAACCGCGCGCACCAGGGCTGCCTCGCGCGTCGGGGCATCCAGCTTTTCCCGCGCACTGCGAATATGGGTGCGAATAGTGACTTCCGACAGGCCAAGCAGTTCCGCGATCCGGTCGTTGCGGTGCCCTGCGGCCAGCAGGCTCAACACCTCGGTTTCGCGTTCGCTCAATTGCGGGCCAAGCGCCACCAGATCGGCGATATCGTAGACCCGGCCATACTCACTTAGCATTTCCGCACCGAGATTGGTCGCCAGGACGGTGGTGAGTATCCGCATCTCATCCTGGCCTGTGGTCATCCAATCCTGCGCCTCTGGCCGATCGGATGACAGGACCACCAGTTTTGCCTCGTTATTGGGGCAGGGCACGACCAGCGAATAGAGGTGCAGATAGCCTGCGGTTTTCAGGCCGTGGTTCAAGGCCAGCGCCTTGTCAGAATGCCCATCCTCAGCCGCCAGGGAGGCCGCCTGAACATAGAGGCTCTCGGTCCCGTTCTGAACCTGCGCCAGCATCGGGTCATCCACAAAGAAGCCGTTCTTTTCGTAGGTGTCCAACCAGCCTTTCGACATCGAGCTTCGGACCCAGTGCACCGCCCCGTCATTTGGGGAAAAGCAAAGCATGTTCAGCGCGTTGAAGCCTTGTTCGGACAATCTTGTGAGCACCAGTTCCCAACGCTCGTCATCGGCGTGCAGACGCGACAGAGACTCAAGCAGATTGATGGAAAATTGAATGAGGTTGCTCACTCGTACTCCGAAATGATTTTCCGGCGGATTGGCCGCAGTTTATTCCGGTCAAGCATGCGGTATGCTCGCAGAGAAAAGCAAGGGAAGTGATCATGCCGAAGTTGATTCGTCTCTACATCACGCAGGTCCTGATCGGGTTTGGTATCTCGGGCCTGTTTGTCGCGTTGCTGCTCTGGCTCAACGTGGCCAATCTCTGGACGCTGATCCGCGGCTCGGACGTCACGTTGCTGGCGATCGCGATGTTGTGGTTCATGAACGGGATCGTCTTCGCCGGTGTTCAATTTGCCTGGGCGGTCATGAACATGGCCGAGAAAGACGAGGGACCAAAAGGCGGATCTCGTGTTGCCCATGGATTTGTCCCGGTGCGGGTTGCTGTGCAATCCATCAAGAAAGCGCGATAAGACTCTCTTATTTCTAGGGAAAAGTGTGGCGGGACCACCAAGGATCAACCGTTAGGCTTTGATTCCCGAGGACCTGTATTTACAGGTGGGCGCCAGGTAACCGGGCCAGGACCCGAACAGAGCCAGCTCCCTCGGATTTGCTTAAGGCCACCAGAATGCTGCCTGTCACGAGAGGGGCAGAGCCCGCCACACGCCTAAGTAGGATGCGCGGCGGGTCATGGCAAGGGGGCCGGTGTCGATCAGGCGGGCACAACTTCGTTGATGGCCGCGCGCATCTCGCCGAAATGCTCGTCCCAACCCTTGTCGAGCGACAGAACCAGGCCAAAGGCTTCGGCACTTTGTGGCAGGCCCTCATGTTCAAGGCTCAGCTTGGTGCCGCCCTCGACGCTTTGCAGCGTCCATTTCACAAGGCTCACGGCATCCCCCATCGGTTTGACCGTAAAGGAATATTCCAGATATTCCGGCCTGCGCGCGGCTTTCACCTCGCCCCAGATCAGCAGATCGCCGCTTTCGCGCCCGAACATTTCCAGCTTGGCCCCTTCCTGCAGCGGGCGTTCGGGTTTGTGGAACCATTCGGCCAACCGGTCCGGTTCGGTCAGATAGGCCCAGACGGTCTCGCGGTCGGCGCGCAGAAAGATGGACTTGTGCAGAACGGCGGGGGTTGAAACAGCGATGTTCATTCGAATTTTCCTTCGATGGCGGTTTTGAGGGTGGCAAGTCGGTCGTCCCAGAACCGGTCGAAATAGGCGATCCAGTCGCGGACCGGGGACATGCCTTGCGGGTTCAGGCGGTTGATGCGCTCGCGCCCGCGCGGCTCGACCGTGATCAGCCCGCCATCGCTCAGCACGGTCAAGTGCTTCTTGACGGCGGCGCGGGTCATGTCGAAGCGATCCGAGACCTCGGCGATGGTCATGTCCTGTTCCGACAGCATCACCAGAATCTCACGCCGGGTCGGGTCGGACAGGGCACGAAAGGCAGGTTGTGGTGTGGTGGTCATTGGTAGTCCATTTATGAAACCAGAAGGTATCACATAAATAAGATACCAAAAGGTATCACGTCAAGTCTGATTGTGGGTCTTGATTTTTGTTCACGAATTGTTCACCATTTTGCCCATGATGCTTGATCTGCAACCCGGACAGAAGCTGGCCCGAGGCGTCGCCCGACACCTGGCCAGTCATGGATTTGTTTCCATTGAGGAATTCGTGCCGACCCGCGGGCTGCGCGTCGATGTGATGGGGCTGGGGCCGAAGGGCGAGATCTGGGTGATCGAATGCAAATCCAGCCGCGAGGATTTTCAGACCGACAGCAAGTGGCAAGGCTATCTGGACTGGTGCGATCGCTACTTCTGGGCCGTCGATACCGAGTTTCCGACCGATCTATTGCCCGAGGAAACCGGCCTGATCATAGCTGACGCCTATGGTGGTGAGATCATTCGGATGGCGCCCGAGGACAAGCTGGCCGCCGCGCGGCGCAAGGTTCTGATCCAGAAATTTGCCACCCATGCCGCGCGTCGCTTGCAGGCGTTGCGCGATCCGGGGCCGGGGCGCTAGCGGCTATCGCTTCTGGGCACGTGCCGCCTGGGCGGCTGCGCGGATTTCCTCGGCGATGTCGTTGGCCTCTTCGGGATCGAAATCCATCGGAATCTCAACACCATCAGCTTCGATGAAAAGCCGCACCATGCCCTCATCGGTCGGGCCGATCTGCAGGTTGGCCACAATGTCGCGCTCGGTATTGATGCCCATGATCACCTCCGTGAATGAACGCCTCTGCTAGCCTGCAAAGGCTTGAGAATCAAGCGCGGTTCGGTCTGAGATGCCCCATGAGCGATATCATTTTGCGCAGATTCGACGCCGCGGATGCGGAGTGGCTGGTGGAACAGCACCGACATCTTTATGCCCGTGACGAAGGGTTCGACGCGAGCTTTGGTGCGCTGGTGGCTGAAATCCTTGAGGCCTTTGTCGATCAGCACGACCCGGCTTGCGAAAAAGGCTGGATCGCCGAAGAAAATGGTCAGCGTCTGGGCAGCATTTTCTGCGTCAGGCTGGATGAGACAACCGCAAAGCTGCGCCTATTCTTGCTGGTTCCCGAGGCGCGGGGCAGGAGGCTGGGCAAGCGCCTGCTTTTTGAATGTATGCGGTTTGCCAAAGCGCGGGGATATCGCGAGATGCGGCTCTGGACCCATGAAAGCCACCGCGCTGCCTGTGCGCTCTATGCGGCGAACGGCTGGCAGTTGCTGGGCAGCAAACCGGTGCGCTCCTTCGGGGTCGATCTGGTCGAGCAAAGCTGGAAAATTGCGCTCTGACCCTCTTGCAATCTCAGGTCGGCTTGGGTACATCGCCCCTCACGAGTGCCGCCTTAGCTCAGTTGGTTAGAGCGCTGGATTGTGGATCCAGAGGTCGCCGGTTCGAATCCAGCAGGCGGTACCATTTATCTCCGACATTGCCCAAGACCGCCGCTTCGCAAGATTGCTGTTGAGGCCGGTCATTTGCCGTGGGCCGCGTTCCCATTTACCCGGCCCTGATCTGGCGGAACCGTGTTGACTTGCTTTCACGGAGTGAACTAAACCTCACCCCGGTAAGTGCGGGCCCTTAGCTCAGCTGGATTAGAGCAGGGAACTTCTAATTCTCAGGTCGGGGGTTCGAGTCCTCCAGGGCTCGCCAGCATTATCGCGACCAAAGTTAGCTGGACCTCGCCGTGTCCCGGGTGATATTCCACAAACTTCAGCACCGCTCGCCTTCGAAGAGTCACAAGATGCGTGCCAACTTAGCTCGGGCAATGTCCGTTGTCCCGTAAAATTGAACAAATTCAGCGTTTTGTAATGGCAAGGCCGCGATCCCTGATCGCGGCCTTGCTGATGGTGTCTTGCTTCAGACGAGGTCGAAAACATCGGTGGGCAGGGCCACTTCCATGTCGAGGAAACCATCCACAGCTTCGATAGCGTTGGACATGCCCTCGCCTATGACGGGGATGTTCTGCGTGACATCCGACAATGTGGCCATCCAACCATCGAAGGCGGCGGCGAATTGCTGGTCGACAGCGCTGTGTGAAACCATGCCCGATGCGTATTCGCTCAAGTCAACCGCGCCGGTGTTGAATGCCCCGAACTCGGATCTGGCGGTAAACGCGCCATCGGTGAAGGCCTCGGAGAGGTCGAAGCTTTGGCCAAGCTCGCCGTTCCAGATCGTCAGGGTTTCGACGGCTTTCTCGCTGTCCGACATGTTCTTGATCCGCAGGCTGGCCCCGTCATTGACGATCACCAGATCCTTGCCGCCATCGACCCAGAAGCGCAGGTCCCCCGCGTCGAGGCCCCCGGCATCGCGCAATTCGATCGTGTCAGCACCCCCGGCACCGCCGGTCAGAGCGTCGATCCCGTCTTCGGCCAAATCCACCAACCGGCCCGCATCCTTCAGGGCGTCAAGGCCCGCCTCGTCGATGGTGCCGTCCGCGTCGAAGTTGAATACGTAGGTATCCGCACCCAGACCGCCGATCATGTCACCTGTCGATGACAGGATGTCATCGCCCGCGCCGCCGAACATTTGCGTGCCGGAATAATCCAGAAGCGAGCGGATCTCGGCAGTGGCGTCGGCCACCTCGTCGGTCACCTCCTGAATGGCGTCCCCTGCCGCATCGATCAGATCGCCGAGCGGGTTGAGATCGGCAATCGTATCCTTCACGTCATGGGCGAAACCGATCATCTCGTTGATGGGCGCAAAGACATCCACGCCAAGCAGGCTGGAAACATCGAAGGAGGGTAGGTCGGGCAGAACCGCGGAGATGAACAGATCGCCAAACGTGTCTGTGTCGATCATCCAATCCGCTCCCTCTTGTCCGAACGAGAAGTTAAGCGTGTCGCCCGAGGTGAGCATCAGGTCGCTATCTGCGCCCCCCAGCGACAGGTTGAAGCTGCCGCCGCCAAGGAAGATGTCATTGCCCTCCTGACCCAGTTGGAAGCCCAGATCGCCCCCGACATGGAAGAGGTCGTTGCCTTCGCCCGCAAACTGGATGTTGAAGGCGGTGGGCAGCTCATCCTTGATCATGTCCTTGACGGTGTCGGCCAGTTCGCCATCCTGATTGTCCTGCTCGCTTTGTGCATCCGAGCCCTCGGGGGTGCTGTCGGGATTGGCCTTGTCCTCGACCGCGTCACTCACGATCTCCTTGAGGGTGCTCCAGGTGCTGGAGGCCCAGTCCACCGGGTCGCCTTCGCTGGCCATGAGGTCATTGCCGCTGCCGCCATGCTGCACTTGCAGGCCGACCTTTCCGCCAACCTTCATCGCCAGCATCACATCGCCATCATCGCCGCCTGATTGAACGCCGATCTGGCCCAGCCCGACGATTGCGTCATTGCCTGCGCCGCCGGACTGGACATTTGCCTGCCCGCCGCCGAGCAGGACGTCATTGCCTGCTCCGCCCACTTGCAGATTGCCGCGACCACCGCCGATCATGACATCCGCGTCCGAGCCGCCCACCTGCAGGTTGCCGTAACCACCGGCCAGCATCTTGTTCATGCCATCCTCTGTCGCGGAGACCTCGAAATACTCCTCGATCGTGTCGCGCGCCGCGTCGATATCCAGCGAGCCAAGCTCGAAATCCTCGGGAATGGCGGACCAGATATGGGCGCCGAACTGAATATTGGACGCGCCCGCACCAACCATCCAGTCATCGCCTTCCGCGCCGATCTGGATGTTCGAACTGCCCGCACCCACCAGAACGTCGCCGTCCTTGCCGCCGTGCTGGATGTTTTGCAGGCCCACACCGACCAGCAGGTCCGCGTCATCGCCGCCGAATTGCAGGTTCTGCTGACCCAGGGCAAAGAGCTTGTCATCGCCGTCCTGACCAAACTGCACATTGGTGTTGCCGCCCGCGCCCAGCACGTCGTCTCCGCTGCCACCCCATTGCAGGTTGGCGGCCCCAACCCCCAGGATCGTATCCGCTCCGGCCCCGCCCCATTGGCTGTTGCCGGCAGAGATGGCGATCATGGTATCGTCACCGTCTTCGCCCGATTGCGCGGTGATGGTCAGCGATGCGGCGGTCATCTTGTCGTTGCCCGCGCCGCCGAACATGGTGTTGGCGCCGCCTGCGGCCTCCATCACGTCATCGCCATTGCCGCCGAAGAAGGTGTTGACCCCGCCAAGGCCCTGGATCACGTCATCGCCGTCACCGCCCGATGCGGTGTTGATGCCGCCGATTGCCTCCAGCAGATCGTCGCCATCCTTGCCAAAGATCGTGTTCACGCCGCCCTTGGCCGTGATGTGGTCATCGCCCTCATCGCCCGAGGCGGTGTTGACACTGCCTTTCAACTCGATCCGGTCATCACCGTCGCCGCCAAAGAAGGTGTTGATGGTTTTCCCGGCAGCCAGGATGTTGTCGCTGCCGTCGGCGAGCATCGTATCCTCGCCCGCCCCGCCAAACGCCGTATTGACGCCGCCGACCGCTTCGATCCGGTCGTTGCCTTCTTCGCCAGACAACGTGTTGACGCCGCCTTCTGCAATCATCGTATCGTCGCCGCTGCCGCCTTTGGCAGTGTTGACTCCACCGCTGAGATCCATGCTGTCATCGCCTGCTTCGCCGAGGAACGTGTTGACGCCACCTTCGGCACTCATCCGGTCATTGCCGGTGCCCCCCTTGGCCGTGTTCACACCACCGGTCGCGACAATGACATCATCGCCGCTGTCGCCATAAAGATTGTTGGTGCCGCCGATTCCCTTGATCGTGTCATTGCCACTGTCACCATGGGCGACATTGGTGACACCGCGTGCCTCGATCACGTCATTACCGCTCCCGCCATGCATGACGTTCACGGCCCCTTTGCCGATCATCTTGTCATTGTGATCGCCGCCATACATCCGGTTCGACGCGCCGGTGCCCACCATGTAGTCATGCCCGGATTTCCCATGCATTTCATTGTCGACACCATAGCCATAGACCGAGTCATTGCCCGAGCCCGCATCAAGGTGGTTGCTGGTGCCATAGCCATAGAGCTTGTCTTGGTCGTTGCCGCCATAGAGCACGTTGCGCGCACCGTAGCCCTTGAGTACGTCATTATGGTTACCACCGCTCAGCCGGTTATAGCCGCCATAGCCATAAAGGGCATCATGGCCGCTTTCGCCATAGAGCTTGTTGGTCGCGCCATAGCCATAAAGCTTGTCAGAGCCGGTTCCGCCAACGAGGTAGTTATAGACACCTTTGCCCTTGATCGTGTCGCTGCCACTGCCGCCATAGAGGTAGTTCCGCGATCCCCAGCCTTCGACATAGTCATTGCCGGACCCGCCATAGAGCGTGTTCTTGTCAACGCTGTATCCGTAAATCTTGTCATTACCCGAACCACCATCCGCCTTGCTGCTCCAGCCGTATTTCTTGATCGTTTCGTGAATGCTTTTTTTCTTGAAGAGGCCCATCATCCAAATCCTTCTTTTGCTTGAACCCACCGACGGGTGCCGGTGTCTATGACCTCAAGCTAAGAAAGAGGGGGGTGTGGGGTTATGGGGTCGATCCCCCAATTAGACCGTGGGCAGGCGCAAATAGAAACAGGTTCCCCGGCCGGGCACCGAGTCTGCACTCAGGGTGAGGCCAAGCTCTTCGGCCAGTTGGGCGCAGAGGGCGAGCCCGAACCCATGCCCGTCAGAGGCGTCGGTTTTTGCGCCATGGGTCTTGTATTGTTCGAATTCCTCGGGGGTGAAACCCGGTCCCGTGTCGGCCACGCAGAGCCACACACCGCCCGCACGGCGCCGCACCCCCAGCACCACGCCGCCGCGCTGCGAATGCTTGATCGCGTTGACCACAAGGTTGCAGACAATCCGCATCAGCGGCGCGGCGGGCAGGTTCGTGCGGTGCGAGGTGTCAACGATACGCAGGTCGAGGCCTTTCTTGGCGGCTTCCGGCGCAAACATGCGTTGAACGGAGGCAAAGATCATCGAGACATCATAGGTCTCTTCGGCAGGTGGGTCGCCCTCATCGTCAAAGCCGCCGTCCTCCATATAGTTCGAGGTCAGGGAGTCGATATAATCCAGAGCCTCGCGCAGGCGCCTTTCGGTGTCCTGTGTGACACTGCCGGTCAGGCTGTCGAGTCGCAGGCGCAGGGATTGAACCGGCTGGCGAATGTCATGCGCGGCTGTTGCAAGCGTCCTTTGCCGCTGCGCTGCAAGCGCCTGTGCTCTGGCGTAGTTCTGTTCCGACCCGGCAAGCTCCCGGTTCAGTTCTGCTTCGCGCTTAAGAGCCGCCATTTCGGCCTGCTGCGCCTCGTCCTGCGCCTGTCGAACCGCAAGAATCTGGGCGGTGAGGTTGGTCAGCCCGCCAAGGATGAGAACCAGATACAGCAGCTTGGTCGATCCCAGCAGCCCGAAAGGGGCCGGGATCGCTGGAAGGAGGAGCGGTGCAAGCAGCACCAGCACGCCGCCCATGACGGCCAGACTCAGACCGCGTGCCAGTCGGCGGCTTAACGTGGTCTTTCCCGGAGGAAGGCGCGTCCCAAAGGCAACCGCGACGCACATCCCGATCAGCAACAGATTTCCGAGAAAGGCGGCGATCGGCCCCGGCGCCAGCAGCGAAAAGACATAAAGCGCCACGCTTGCCCCAGCCAGGCCCCAGCATAACCGGGCGGCGGTGAACGCAGCGCTGTGTCGAAACCCGATGCCCGCCAAAGCGTAGCCGAAACCCGATATGGCCAGAAACAGGAGGAAGCCGAGCGCCGACTGAATCCGGGGCGTGTCGGGATAGAGAAACCGGAAAAGCAACCCGTCCATATAGGCCAGAAACGCCAGACCGGTCAGGAAAAGCAGCGCATAGAGCAGGCTCATACTATCGCGGAGCGCGGCAAAAAAGGCCAGGAACACGCAGATCGCGGCTAGGGAGAACGCATAAAACGCCGCCCCATAAGCTGTGTCCATGACAATACGTTGGTTCAGATAGAGCTCGCTTTCAAGCGTCAGGTTCAGCCTCTGAACCGGGCCAAACTTGAAATGGACGAGCAAGAGTTGCGTTGCCCCGGCAGGCAGATCGAGGATGTGTGATTGCAGCCGCGTGCCCGCATGCTGGTCTGCCCGAAAGGGCCGGAAAATCGAATAGCTCAGGATGTGATCCGCCGGGCCTGTTTCATAGGCGTAGATGTCCACTTCGCTGATCATCGGCACCCCGACCAGGACCCGGCGCGAAAGGTCTGTCACCGCTGCGACCTCAACGGCCCCCCAAAGTTCCGCGGCATGATCCCCTTCAAAACGATTGAGCGGCACATCGCGGGCGAACTGCCCGGCGCGATAGCCCTCCCGCATGGTATCCGGCTCTGCGGCGGTGCCGTGGGCAAAGACCATATGCGGCACAAGGTCGACCACCGCTTCGCGATCCGTGATCTCGATCGCACCGGCCAGCGTGGCCCAGAATGACAGCACGAGCGCGATCAGGCCGGTCGTAAATTTCGGGCTGGGGCGCATCATAGGAAACTCCGGGCATGGATCGTCCCATCAGACGGATTTTCCCGAGCCGTGACAAGGCGGTGACCATCAAAATGGGGGATCGACCTCAGTTGTGACCTGCGCCTTCGCCGCGCTGATGTGCATCATCAGCGGCCCGCAATTCGTCCGGGCTGACACGTTGGTCGTTGTTCTTGTCGGTGATCCCGAAGGCAAACCGATAGGCGGCGAACATGCGGATCTGCCTGGCCGTAGGTTGCCCGGCCTCCGCCATGAGGCGGATGAAGGTCCTGAACTCTGAGAGGTGCAGCAACGCGTCCTGGTTCACATCTGCCGTCAGGAACGCATCAACCTCCGTGGCTGTCGGGTTGAGGTCGGAGGACTGCGCCGGTGCACTGACCGGCGCCAGCGCCACAGCGCACCCGATGCAAACTGATCTCATCCTGGCCATAGGGGGCAACTTACGGGACCACAGGTTCAGTTGACAACAACCGCCTGTCTCCGCCAGTTTTCCGCGAGCAGGCTGAAAACTGGGCAACACCTCTTGAGAACCTTCACAGCGATCATCGCAGACGATCATGCCATCGTGCGCTCCGGGCTGCGCGCGGCGCTTGAAACGCCGGGTCTGATCGAGCCGGGTGGCCTCAGCGTGGTTGCCGAGGCGGCAAACGGGATCGAGTCCATCGCGGCGGTACGGGTGCACAGGCCGCATCTTTTGCTGCTGGACGTGCAGATGCCGCTGGCCGGAGGCACCGAGGTTGTCCTGGAAACACGCCGCTGGTCGCCGGACACAAAGATTGTCGTGCTTACCGGCATTTCTGCCATCGGGAAGATATCCGAACTGCTGGACACAGGTGTGGATGGGCTGTTTTCAAAGGCCACCGAGAACGCGGAACTATACCGTGCCTTGCCTCTGATCTTGCGGGGCGGACGTCGCGTGTCGGAATACATGCTGGACCTGTTGGAAACCGCGCCTGACCGCGTGTCGCTGACGGACCGGGAGCGTCAGACGCTCAACCTCATCGTTGCGGGACGCAGCAACAAGGAAATGGCTGAACTGCTGGGCATAAGTCCAAAAACCGTCGATCGCCATCGCACCAACCTGATGCAGAAACTGCAGGTTCATTCCGTTGCGCAACTGATTGCCTTTGCCCTGCAGGAAGGCCTGATCGATCCGAGTGCTGAATTGTGAGCGGTGAACAGGTGGGTGGCAAATTGTACCGCCAAAAGGGATGATCACTCCACCGCGATTGTCTGGCGCAGTTTGCCGGTGGTCTTGTCGAAGATCAGGATGCGGTTGTCGTTGGTGACGACCGCATACCAGTTCGGCCCGATGGTGACGGCCTGCGCCTTGGCGCCGTCGGGCAGTTCGACCTCTTCGGGCAAAGTGGGGGTGCGGTCACTCAGGCGGATGACAATCAGGGCGAATGTCAGTAGAACCCCGCCGATCATCACTGCCGTCAACGCCATGACCATCCGTCTGAGCAGCCTGAGCTGCGGTGTTTCCTGCGGTATCTCGGGTTCGGAAGGAACAGACATGGGCACCCGCCAGATTGACTTCGTGATCGCGGCAGCACCACCGCCCCGCCTTGATAAGGCGCTTTCGCGGGATGTGCCAGACGAGGCGGCCCTGTCGCGCACACGGCTGGCGCGTTTGATTGGCGAGGGGGCGGTGCGCGTGAACGGGGCGGTGATCATCGACGCAAAGGCGCGTGTGGAGGAGGGGGCCGCGATCTCGATCACTGTCGAGGCCGCCGAGGACAGCCATATCGGCCCCGAAGCAATTGCGCTCAACGTGATCTGGGAAGATGACGACCTGATCGTGGTGAACAAATCGGCGGGCATGGTGGTGCATCCGGCACCGGGATCACCCAGCGGCACATTGGTCAACGCACTGCTGCATCATTGCGGTGACGCTCTGTCAGGGGTGGGCGGCGTCAAACGGCCGGGCATCGTGCACCGGATCGACAAGGAAACCAGCGGGCTATTGGTGGTCGCCAAGTCCGACGTGGCGCATCAGGGGCTGGCCGCGCAGTTCGAGGCGCATAGCGTCGAGCGCTATTATCAGGCGCTGTGCTACGGCGTGCCCGAGGCCAGCGACCCGCGTCTGCGCGGCGTCAAAGGCGCCAGTTTCGAGGCGGGAAATATCCTGCGCATGACCACACAACTGGCCCGTCACAAGACGGATCGCCAGAAACAGGCGGTCACCTTCCATGGTGGGCGGCATGCGGTGACCCGTGCGCGCGTGATCGAACGTTTCGGGCAGCCCCCCGTGGCGGCGCTGGTGGAATGCTGGCTGGAAACCGGGCGCACCCATCAGATCAGGGTGCATATGGCGCATGCGGGCCATGGTCTGATCGGTGATCCGGTCTATGGCGGACGGCGAAAACTTGCCGCCAAGGCACTGCCGGACCAGGCCCAACAGGCGGTTCAGAGCTTTCCAAGACAGGCCCTGCATGCGGCGGTTTTGGGGTTTGAACATCCCGTGAACGGTGAAAATCTGCGGTTTGAGGCGAAAATGCCCGAAGATATGGCAAAATTGGCCGAGGCTTTGCGTACGCCGCTCTCATAATTCGCAAAACACTGTGAGAAATATGTTCTCACCTTTCCTTAACAGTAAGTTAATCGGAAACTGGTAGCACCCTCTTGAATGGGCAGCATAGGTGACCCATATGCTATGTTAAGAGGCTAAACATTACTCCGGAGGGACAACGGATATGTCGAATTACGCAAATCTACCCGCACCCACCCCCGAAGGCGGTCTGAACCGCTATATGCAGGAGATTCGCAAGTTTCCCCTGCTGGAACCGGAAGAGGAATATATGCTCGCCAAGCGGTGGGTCGAAGAGCAGGATACCGAATCCGCCCACAAGATGGTGACCTCGCATTTGCGTCTCGCGGCGAAGATCGCGATGGGTTATCGCGGCTATGGTCTGCCCCAGGCAGAGGTGATTTCCGAGGCCAATGTGGGTCTGATGCAGGCGGTCAAGAAGTTCGATCCCGAAAAAGGCTTCCGCCTTGCGACCTATGCCATGTGGTGGATTCGCGCCTCGATCCAGGAATATGTCCTGCGCTCGTGGTCGATGGTCAAGCTGGGGACCACCTCGGCGCAGAAAAAGCTGTTCTTCAACCTGCGCAAGGCCAAGGCCCGCATTGGCGCGCTGGAAGAGGGTGATCTGCGGCCTGAAAACGTAGCACAGATCGCCAATGATCTGGGTGTGACCGAAGAAGAGGTGGTCAGCATGAACCGGCGCATGTCCGGTGGCGATGCCTCGCTGAACGCCACGGTCGGCTCCGAGGGCGAAGGGTCGATGCAATGGCAGGACTGGCTTGAGGATGAAGATGCCGATCAGGCCGGTGATTACGAGGCGCGTGACGAGCTTGAAGCGCGGCGCGAATTGCTGGCCGAGGCGCTGGAGGTGCTCAATGACCGGGAAAAAGACATTCTGACCCAGCGCCGCCTCATGGATCAGCCGGTGACGCTGGAAGAGTTGAGCAGCCAGTACAATGTCAGTCGCGAACGCATCCGCCAGATCGAGGTGCGCGCCTTTGAGAAGCTGCAGAAGAAGATGCGCGAACTGGCCCGCAACAAGGGCATGCTCGCCACCGCCTGACGCAGTGCTGCGAAACAAGAAACAGCCCGCCAAACCCGGCGGGCTGTCGCATTTCAGGTTACAGGATCAGGCGAACAGGAAATCATCCGCGTCCAGTTGATGGGCGCGCACGCCGAAAAGGCTGATCTGGTCGCCGTCGTCCAGCTCGATCACGGTCCGGAAGAAACGGGCACTGATGTCGTCCTCGATGTCGTGGAAATCGTGGATGCCCTCATAGCCAGTCAGATCAATCTTGTCGCTGCCGACGCGGAAATCCAGGATCGTGTCGCGGCCGTCGCCGTTTTCAAAGACGAAGCTGTCCTTGCCCCAGCCGCCGAAGATGTAGTCATTGCCATCCCCGCCATCGATCACATCCTTGCCGCCACCGCCGAAGATCTTGTCGTGGCCCTCATCGCCGCGCAGGATATCCTTGCCGCGCCCGCCACCGATCACATCATTGCCAGTGCCACCAAGCACGATGTCATTGCCACTGCCGGCCCAGATGATGTCACGTCCGCTATTGCCGTCGATGAAATCGTTCCCCCGGCCGGTGAAGTTGAATGAATTGCCGTCATCATCCAGAATGAAATCGGTATCGGGTTGGGACAGGATGCCCGTCACCGAGACCGGGAGCAACACGCCGTCCAGAACGTGGATGATGCCGTTGGTGGCGTGGATGTCGAAAGCGATCAGGCCCGGATCGGCGATCCCGTCATCGGCGTCGCCGAGGCTGGGCGGCATGCTGTCGAGGTTCAGCGTGACCGAGCCGCCCTGAAGTGTTCCGATCTCGGCGCCATTGCCCAGCCCGGCTACCGTCTCAAGATCAAAGGCGCCATTGACCACGTGATAGGTCAGCACGTCGGTCAGCAGCGGGATCGGGTCTCCACCGCCCAGCAGCGTCAGGGCCTCGACGATATGGGTGAGCGCGCCAGCCTCGTCATCACCGTCAAAACCCAGTGCGGTGGCCAGACCGATAAAGGCCGCATCCGTGGGCGCAAACACCGTTAGCGATGCGGCGTCATCGTTCAGGGCATCATCCAGCCCGGCGGTGATAACGGCGTCGCGCAGCAGATCGAAATCGCCACTATTGTTGTCGTATGTGCCGGGCGCACCGCTGTTCAGTACAATGCCGGTCAATGTTTGTGTCGCGTCCATGTCTGGGAACCTCCAACCCTGTTTTTTCCTTCCCTCGCTGCGAAGCGCGCGTGTGAGTGGCGTCTTTTGCCCGAGGAAGATGACAGGGTTACGTGGCGTGAAACGGGTTGGATCAGCGATGTGCAGTACACGAAAACGTGATCGGCTGTCCCTCGCCGATCACGGACGCGCGGGTCTAGGGCAGGGGCGAGGTCTGGTAGAGTTTGACCTTCAGCCCGCCATGTGCCACCGGCGGGCCGGGTGGCAGAAAGGGCAGGGCAGTGGCGCGGGCAAGCCCGCCATCGCTGGTGATCACGCCCACACGCCAGCCCGAGAAACGTTCTTTCAGGACCTGTCCGAAGGCACCGTAGAGTCCGAAAAGGACCTTCTTGTTGCCAATTCGCGCCCCGTAGGGCGGGTTGACGATGACGAGGCCGGGCGGCCCTTCAGGAGGCGCGATATCGCTGATGGCGGCCCGGTGAAAGCGGGTGAACGCGTCGACACCTGCTGCCTCTGCATTGCGTATGCTGTTTGCAATCGCACCGTCGTTCCGGTCTGACCCGAAAAACCGTGCGGCTGGCGTGCGAGGAGGCGATGTGTCCCGCATCTCGTCCCACGCCGCAGCGTCAAAGTCCGCCAGATGCTGAAAGGCGAAACTGCGCGAGCGGCCCGCTGCGAGCCCGGTGGCAATCTCTGCAGCCTCCAACACAAACGTGCCCGAGCCGCACATCGGGTCATAGACCGTTTCGCTACCATCAAAACCGCATTGGCGCAGGAACATCGCTGCCATCGTCTCGCGCATCGGCGCCTTGCCGACCGCAGGTTTGTGACCCCGCTTGTGCAAACTTTCCCCGGAAGTATCGAGGCTTATGGCGCAAAGGTCATCCTCGATCCGGACCTTCACGACCAGGTCGGCCTTGGAATCGATCGTCGCGCCCAGCACCTCGGACAAGGCGCGTTCGATCCGCTGAGCGGCGGCCTTGGCGTGATAGATTTTCGACTTGCGGCAGGTCACCTCGACCCGCAGCGGCACATCAGCGCGCAGGGTGTCGGCCCAGGGAAACTTGCGCGCCCGTTTGTCGAGCTGCGCCAGATGGAAGGCGCGGAAGGCGCCGATGCGCACCAATACGCGGGTGGCACCGCGCAGCCACAGATTGGCGCGCCAGACATCGGGCCAATGCCCCTGCACGGTCACGCCTCCGGGCGAGATGACCGGAGCGTCGAACCCCAGCGCGCGGGCTTCCTCGGCCAGCGGCCGTTCCAGCCCCGGCGTTACCACCAGAAAAATCTCGAAAGGCTCGGTCTTGTCCATCCGCTCTGCTTAAAGCGAAAGCCAAGCGGGTACGACCGCTTTCTGGCGCTCTCCGGGGATTGCAGCTATCATAACTGACCTGCAACGGAGGTTTGACATGGCGGGTGGATGGGCGCGCGACGGCGCGGTGAGTGAACAGATCGAGGCTTCGATTTCGGACGAACTGGCGCGGATGAAAGCGGCCAAGCGCCCCGCTGGCGACAGCCTGACCCATTGTGCCGATTGCGAAGAGCCCATCCCCGAAGCGCGGCGACAGGCTATACCGGGCGTCAAGCTGTGTATCGAGTGTCAGCAGGACCGCGATGCGGCCTTCAAACCGCGCGCAGGGATCAACCGACGCGGATCGAAGGACAGCCAGCTAAAGTAGCTTTTGGGCGTTTTGCTGTTGCCAAACGGGGCCGCCCCGGGTCCAATATCTGGCGGAAAATGCAAGGAGAAACCAGATGGCTGCAACACCGTCAGCATGCGAGTTCGATTGGCCTGCGCAGGATTTCTCGCTGCCTGCAACCGATGGCCGGACATATAGTCTTGCCGATATCGCGGGTGAAAACGGCACCTTGCTGATGTTCATCTGCAATCACTGCCCTTATGTGACGGCGGTGATCGACCGGATCGTCCGGGACGCTAGTGACCTTGTCCCGCTGGGAATTGGCGTCGCCGCGATCTGCTCCAACGATGCGCGGACCTATCCGGATGACAGTTTCGAAAACATGATCGGGTTCGCCGCAGACCGGTCTTTCACATTTCCTTATCTGCATGATGAGAATCAGTCTGTCGCGCGCGCGTATGACGCCGCCTGTACACCGGATTTCTTTGGCTTCAACGCCGATCTTGGCCTGCAATATCGGGGACGGCTCGATGCCTCGCGCAGAAATGCCGGGCCAGCGGATTTGCGGCGCGATTTGTTTGAGGCGATGAAACAGGTGGCGGAAACGGGGCGCGGACCGGCTGATCAAATCCCGTCGATGGGCTGTTCCATCAAGTGGCGCGCGGCCTGAGATCGACCCTGCCCGGCATGCCGGGCAGAGGTTCTGTTTCGGCGCGGCGCGCTTAGCCCTCCATCGCCTCCAGCTCGTCGATCATGTCAGAGATCATGCTCAGCCCCTTGTCCCAGAACTTGGGGTCGCTGGCGTCAAGCCCGAACGGGGCCAGAAGCTCCTTGTGGTGTTTCGAGCCACCGGCTTTCAGCATGTCGAAATACTTTTCCTCGAAGCCTTCAGCGCCGTCGGCATAGACCGAATAAAGCGCGTTCACCAACCCGTCGCCAAAGGCATAGGCATAGACGTAGAAGGGCGAGTGGACGAAATGGGGGATATAGGCCCAGAAGGTCTCATATCCCTCCATGAACTCAAACGCAGGCCCAAGCGATTCCGCCTGCACCGACATCCACAGCGCGTTGATGTCATCGGGCGTCAGCTCGCCCTCACGACGGGCGGCATGCAGTTTGCATTCGAAATCGTAGAACGCGATCTGGCGGATCACCGTGTTGATCATATCCTCGACCTTGCCCGCCAGCAGGATCTTGCGCTGCTCAGGGCTTTCGGCTGCGTCCAGCATCTTGCGGAAGGTCAGCATCTCGCCAAAGACACTCGCGGTCTCGGCCAGCGTCAGCGGGGTTGAGGACAGCATCTCGCCCTGATCGGCCGCCAGAACCTGATGCACGCCATGGCCCAGCTCATGGGCAAGGGTCATCACGTCACGCGGCTTGCCCAGATAGTTGAGCATCACGTAAGGGTGCACTTCGGTTACCGTGGGGTGGGCAAAGGCACCCGGCGCCTTGCCGGGTTTCACGGCCGCATCGATCCAGCCTTTCGAGAAAAACGGTGCGGCCAGTTCTCCCATACGCGGGTCGAAGGCCTCATAAGCGTCCATCACCGTTTTCTCGGCCTGCGCCCAATTGACGATGCGTGTATCTTCCATCGGCAGCGGCGCGTTGCGGTCCCAGACCTGCATCACGTCGAGCCCCAGCCATTTCCGCTTTAGCTCATAATAGCGGTGGCTGAGCTTGGGGTAGGCGGCCACAACCGCCTCGCGCAGCGCCTCGACCACTTCGGGTTCCACATCGTTGGACAGGTGCCGCCCGGTCTGCGCCGTCGGCATCCCACGCCAACGATCTACGATTTCCTTTTCCTTGGACTGTGTGTTGTGGACACGGGCGAAGGTCTTGATGTTCTCGCCGAAGACCCGTGCCAACTCCCGGCTCGCCGCCTCGCGCTTGGCGCGATCCTGCTCGGTCAGCAGGTTGAGCGTACCTTCGATATTCAGTTCTTCGCCATCGACGGTGAAGCTGAGCCCGGCAATGGTTTCATCGAACAGCCGCTCCCACGCGTCGCCCACGACGCCCAGATCGTGCATGAATTTCTCAAGCTCATCGCTGAGTTGATAAGGCTTCATCGCGCGGATGCGGCGGAAGACGGGCGCATAGCGTGCCAGATCCGGGTTCTGCTCCAGCAAGGCCGCCAGGTGCTCATCCTCCAGCCGGTTCAGTTCCAGCGTGAAGAAGACCAGCGGGGTGGTGAAGATGGTGATCTTTTCCTGGCAATCGGACATGAACTTGGCCCGGTCGGCATCGGTCGTTAGCTGGTAATAGCGCAACCCCGCAAAGGACATGACGCGACCCGCGACGGCGCTGATCTTTTCGTTGCGCTGCACGCAGGTCAGCAGGCCTGCGGCGTCGAGATCACCCAGCTTGCCTTCGTAATCGGCAGCAAACGACGCACATTCCCCTTCCAGCCAGTTCAGGTCGCGGGCCAGTTCCGGGGCGTCCTCACCGGTGTAAAGATCGCTCAGGTCCCATTCCGGCAGATTGCCGAGATTGTCGGTGCCTCCGGCGGCATTGGCGTCACGAACGGGAAAAGGAAGGTTGAGCATATCTGGGCCTCACATGGTGCTTTCCCAGACATCTAGTTGCCGGGTCCGGCGATCACAAGGCGGATCGCCGCAACCTAGCCCAATGTGAAGAATTGTTCAGGCGCTGAGCGCGGGCAGCGAGGAATTGGTGGCAAAAAAACTGGCCAGACGCTCATAGATCGGACCGCGGACTTCGGGCGCTTCCATCAGAACTTCGTGCTCGCCATCGGGAATCTCGATCAACTCACCCTTGGGCCAGCCCGCCATGCGCGCCCGGATCGCCTTACGGTCAACGATCTGTTCATGGCTGCCGAGCACGGTGATGCAGGGCGTATCGGGTGCGGGCCGTTCAGACAGGTCCTGGCATTCATTCAGCGCCTCGCGCAGCCAGATGGTCGAGGGCGCGCCCAGCGACAATTCGGGATGCGCGCGCAACTGATCCTTCATCATCTCGAACATGGCCGGATCGCGGGTCAGCACATTACCCTCGAAGGGTTGCGAGATGACATAGCTATCGAGTGTTGTGGTTGGCGGAATCTTGTGGCCCAGGCCCACTTTTGGCCCCCAATAGGCGGTCACCCAGCTGAGCGGCTTCATCACCGGCGTAAAGAAGATGCCCCACATCGGTCCGGTAAAGGCGCAGCTGGCAATATCGGCGCCCTCGTAAATGGCGCGCAGCCCGATCGCGCCGCCCATGGAATGGCCGATGATATGATAAGGGCGGGGCAAATCCAGCGCGGCGGCGGCGTCAAAAACCGCCCGGACATCGTGCTGGTAATCCGCGAACTGCTCTACATGGCCGACACGGCGGTCCTCCAGCGGTCTGTCCGCCAGCCCCTGTCCACGCCAGTCAATGGCCAGAAAGGCGAACCCGCGCGAGGTGAATTCGCGCGCCGCATCCCCGTATTTTTCGATATATTCCGTACGACCGGGAAACATCAGGACGGTGCCCTGCGCCTCACCCTCGGGGTGCCAATGCCCGATACGAATGCGGACATCGTCCTTGGTGGTTAGCCAATGGGCAAGGCCTCCGGTCGGACCGCCGGCCACATCTTCAAACAGCGGGGCCGGCGACATCCCCATCAGGCCAGCACCGAGGCAAGCTGCATGGCAAGACTCATGTCACCGTCAACGGTCAGACGGCCGGACATGAACGCGCCCGTCGGGTCAAGCTCGCCACCAACGATCTGCTGGAACGTTTCGGCATCTGCGCGCAGGGTTACGTCGGCGTCGTCATCGCCCACACGGGCGCCGCTGCTGTCCAGCATGATCGCGCCCAGATCGGCAACGTCGAATTTCGCGGTCGCGGAAAATGCACCCCCGGAGAGTTTTTCATTCAGGGCGCTGACGGCCTGGTCAAGTAGTTCGCTCATGGTCTTCCTCTATCTTGCGCCCGCGTGGTGATTGGACATTGTGACGGGCGACGCTACAGTGACCCGTGTTATGACCATTGCATACCCCATTCTCAAAGATATCGTGGCGGCAACCTTCGTCATAGTGATGTTTTCCGGGTCTGGACATTCCCAGCAGGCCGATATCAACGACGAATCGCAGCTTTTGGCCGCTCTGGCGCTGGCCGACGAGTCGCAAGCCCGCCGCCTGAACCGGCAATTGCAGTCGCTGTGGTCGAAATCCGGCTCACCCTCGGCTGACCTGCTGCTTCAGCGCGGGCGCGATGCGCTGGAAGCGGATGACATTGAGGCGGCAATCGAACATCTGACCGCGCTGACCGATCATGCGCCGGATTTCGCCGAAGCCTGGCATGCGCGTGCCTCGGCTTATTTCGCCGCCGAGCTGCTGGGACCGGCAGTGGCCGATCTGGAACGCGCACTGGCGCTGAACCCGAACCAGTATGACGCAATCTTCGGTCTTGGGCTGATCTTCGAGGCGCTGGACCGACCGGAACAGGCCTATCAGGCCTATGAGCGCGCGCTGGCTATACATCCCCATCACGAGCAAGTAACCAATGCCATGAATCGGCTGCAATCCCACGTTGAGGGGCGGTCACTCTGACGCCCGGTGAACCGGGCAGGGGGCGAAGGTGAACGGGTCATCCCGAATCGTGGCCGTTCTTGGCCCGACCAACACAGGCAAAACGCATTACGCCATTGAGCGGATGCTGGGGCATCGCACCGGTGTCATCGGCCTGCCGCTGCGCTTGTTGGCGCGCGAGGTCTATGACCGGATCGTCGCTGCGCGCGGCCCGTCGGTGGTGGCGCTGGTCACCGGCGAGGAACGGATTGTGCCGCCGCGCGCGCAATACTGGGTCTGCACGGTCGAGGCTATGCCCGAAGGGATGGGCGCCGATTTCGTCGCTATCGACGAGATTCAGCTTTGCGCTGATCCCGAGCGGGGGCATGTGTTTACCGACCGCCTGATGCGGTCGCGGGGCACTCATGAGACGCTGTTTCTGGGCGCTGATACGATGCGCGGACCGATCCGGGCGCTGGTGCCCGAGGCGGAGTTTGTTCGGCGCGAGCGGATGTCGCAGCTGGTCTATTCCGGCTCGAAAAAGATCAGCCGGATGCCGCCGCGCAGCGCCATCGTTGGGTTCTCGGTCGATAATGTCTATGCCATTGCCGAGTTGATCCGCCGCCAGAAAGGTGGGGCTGCGGTGGTGATGGGCGCGCTCAGCCCGCGCACCCGCAACGCGCAGGTGGCGCTCTATCAGAATGGCGAGGTGGATTATCTGGTGGCCACCGATGCTATCGGCATGGGGTTGAACCTGGATATCGACCATGTGGCCTTTTCAGCGCTCAGCAAGTTTGACGGGCGCCGGATGCGACCGCTCGCCCCCAATGAACTGGCCCAAATCGCGGGTCGCGCCGGGCGGGGCATGTCGGATGGCACCTTTGGTGTGACCGGCGAGGCGCCAAAGCTGGATGACGGCATGGCGCAGGCGATCATGGACAGCCGCTTTACCCCGCTGAAAAAGCTCAACTGGCGCAATCCCGATCTGCGCTTTGGCTCGGTCGATGCGCTGATCGACGCGCTGGAACAGTCGCCCGATGACGACTCCCTGCTCAAGGCGCGCCCGGCTGATGACCTGCTGGCGCTCAAATCGCTCTCGCAACAGACCGAGATCATGGCCCGCGCCAGCGACGTGGCCTCGGTCCGGCTCTTGTGGGATGTGTGCCGGGTGCCCGATTTCCGGGGCATCAGCCACGCCGAACATGCCAGCTTGCTTGAGGTCATCTATGGCCACCTGCATGAACGCGGCGGCATCCCGAATGAGTTCATGGCCCGCCAGATTCGGCGCATCGACCGCACCGATGGCGACATCGACACGCTCTCCAAACGATTGGCATATATCCGCACGTGGACCTATGTCGCGCAACGGAACGGCTGGGTGGCTGACGAATCCCATTGGCGTGACGAAACGCGCGCTGTAGAAGACAGGGTGTCGGACGCTCTGCATGACCGTCTGACCCAGAGATTTGTGGATCGGCGCACTTCTGTGCTGTTGCGCCGGCTCAAACAGAAGGAGGCCCTTTTGGCCGAAGTGAACGATAAAGGTGAAGTGACCGTCGAAGGCGAATTCGTCGGCCGTTTGGAAGGGTTCCGGTTCAGCCCGGACAAAAGCGCGCAGGGCGCTGAGGCGAAGGCGTTGAAAACCGCATCGCTTCAGGCGCTCGCGCCGCAATTCCATCTGCGGGCCGACCGGTTCTATAACGCACCGGATACCGAGATTGATTTCACCGATCAGGGCGGCCTGATGTGGGGTGAATACGCTGTCGGCAAGCTGGTTGCAGGCGACGACCCGATGAAGCCGCAGGTCGAGGTGTTTGTCGACGAAGCCGCCGGTCCGGATGTGGAACAGAAGGTGCAGCGCCGGGTGCAGCATTTCATCGACCGCAAGGTTGCGGCTCTGTTTGAGCCGCTGCTTAACTTGTCGCGTGATGAGGAACTGACCGGGCTGGCGCGGGGCTTTGCCTTCCGCATGGTCGAGGCGCTGGGCATCCTGCCGCGTGCGCAGGTGGCGCAAGAGGTCAAGGACCTGGATCAGGATGCCCGTGGCGCGCTGCGCAAGCATGGCATCCGCTTCGGGCAGTTCACCATCTTCATGCCGCTTTTGCTGAAACCCGCGCCGACGCGTTTGCGTCTGGTTCTGTGGTCGCTCAGCCAGGGACTGCAGATGTTCCCTGACGCCCCGCCGCCGGGTCTGGTGACCGTGCCCGCCGATGCCGAGGCGCCCAAGGGCTATGACACCATGTGCGGTTACCGCACCGCTGGCGACCGCGCGATCCGCATCGATATGCTGGAACGTCTGGCCGACATGCTGCGTAGCGAGGACAGCCGGGGTGGATTTGAGGCCAAGCCCGACATGCTCTCGATCACCGGCATGACGCTGGAACAGTTTGCCGATCTGATGCAGGGGCTGGGGTATAACGCCGAGCGCGGCGAGCGCGAGAAGGTGAAAGCGCAGCCCGTGGCGGATGCAAAACCCGTCGAGGCCGACGCCACTGCAGAGGCGCCCGCCGATGCTGCGGAGGCCACTGGGACCGAGGCCGAAGACACTCCGGCAGAGACGCCGGTTGCGGCAACCGAGGAGCCCGCCGAGGCGGTCGCAACCGAGGACGCCAAAGCCGAAGAGGTCGCGACCGAAGAGACACCGGTTGAGGTCACCACAGACGCCGATGCCCCTGACGCTGCGGTATCTGCCGAGCCCGAGGTTGAGGTGTTCTTCACCTTCACCTGGGGTCGCAATCGGCAGGCGGGCCGCGGCCCGCGCCGCGATCAGAAACAGGGCCGGGGCGCGCCGCGCGGTGGCAAGCCCCAGGGCAAACCGCGCAAGCAGGGTGGCAAGAAGGGGGGCGCACCTAACAAGGGAGCCAAGACCTTCTCTTCACGCCCGCCCAAATCGGAAAAGCCTATCGACCCGGACAATCCGTTCGCGGCGCTGATGGCGCTGAAAGAGGGCAAGTAGCAGCTCATGTCCGAGGCGCCTACAAGGCAGCGCCTGGACAAATGGCTGTGGCATGCCCGCTTCTTCAAAACCCGCAACCTCGCCGCCAAACAGGTGGCGGGGGGCAAAGTGCGGGTGAATGGCAACCGTACCGAAAAGCCCGCGCAATCCGTTGGCCCCGGCGACGTTCTCACCTTCGCGCAGGCGCGCGAGGTACGCGTGATCCGGATCGAGGCCATAGGCGAGCGGCGCGGTCCCGCACCCGAGGCGCAACAGCTGTACCAGGATCTGAGCGAACCAAAGGACAAGGTGGCGCAAAACCCCGGCTACGCGGGAAAAGGTCGCCCGACCAAGAAAGAAAGACGATCACTTGATCTTTCTCGCAGGCAGGACCCCTGATCGCGGCTTGAACTGGGGCCGGGTCTGAATTAGCTAACCGGTCAAAGAGCCAGTAGGAAACGGACCATGACCTATATCGTCACCGACAATTGCATTGCCTGCAAATACACCGACTGTGTCGAGGTATGCCCGGTGGACTGTTTCTACGAGGGCGAGAATATGCTGGTCATTCATCCCGATGAATGCATCGACTGCGGCGTCTGCGAACCCGAGTGCCCCGCCGATGCGATCCGCCCGGATACTGAGCCGGATATGGAAAAATGGGTCGAGTTCAACCGCAAGTATTCCGAAGCCTGGCCGGTGATCGTGACCAAAAAAGACCAGCTGCCCGAGGCTGAGGAGCGCGACGGTGAAGAGGGCAAGCTGGACAAGTATTTCTCGGAAGCGCCCGGTGAGGGCGGCTGACCGGAAAACGGGTAAGTGATTCGGTCCTATTTGTGCCGAAGTCGCGCGCTAACCGTTGAGCATCGCCCCATAAGATATTGAAATATATGGGGTGTGATTGGTCTTACCTAACGTTCGCTTCCGATTCCCCGGAAATTATGGTAAGTTAACAGCTCAACTGAAGTTATGACCGGGATATTCTCCGTTGGACCTCACACCTCGGAGCTAGAAAAAAGCGTCACAATCTCCACCAACCGGGAACCTGATAGGGGTCCCCCGTGTGGTCTTTTGACGTCGAAACTTCCCGACGCAAGCAAAGGAAAGATCTGTATGTCGAAGTCGAAGAAGCTCGAGTTCCGCCCCAATGACTATGTTGTCTACCCGGCGCATGGCGTGGGACAGATCATTTCGATCGAAGAACAGGAAGTGGCAGGATACGCGCTGGAACTGTTTGTGATCTCGTTCGAAAAAGACAAGATGACCCTGCGGGTGCCCACCAACAAGGCCACAGAATCCGGCCTGCGCTCGCTCAGCTCGCCGGACGTGATCAGCCAGGCGATGCGCACGCTCAAGGGCAAGGCCAAGGTCAAACGCGCCATGTGGTCGCGCCGGGCGCAGGAATATGAGCAAAAGATCAACTCGGGCGATCTGATCGCAATTGCCGAAGTGGTCCGCGACCTGCACCGCACCGACGACCAGCGCGAGCAGAGCTATTCCGAGCGTCAGCTGTATGAGGCTGCGCTGGAACGTCTGATCCGCGAAGTGGCCGCCGTATCCGGTGGCGACGAGATTGTGGCGGCCAAGCAGGTGGATGAGGTTCTGACCTCGCGCGCCGCAGCCGCCTGATTTTTGACGGTTTGAAATGATCAGGGCCGCCCCTCGGGGCGGCCTTTTTTATTGAGCACGGGGAAACGATCAGAGCCTCAAACAGTCGCGCAGAGGATCAATAAGAACGCGATCTCACCAACCTGCTGGGTTGCGCCCAGAACATCGCCGGTCTGGCCTCCGATCTTGGCCTTGGCGACCTGGGCCAGGCCCGATGCGGCAAGGCCCGAGACCAGCGCGGGAATCACAGCAGAACTCCCCGCAATCAGCAGTCCCAGCGCCGATGCCAGGATCAGCCCTGCGATGGCGGCCTTGCCCGACGGTGGGCCGACCTTATGGCTCAAACCCGTGCCACGCGCGTTGGGCATTGTGGCCATCAGCGCCGGCATCAGCGCCCGTGACCAGATCGCCGCCGCCAGCAGCAGCCAGAGCGCGCCCGCGCCGATCAGGGTAACAATCGCCCCCCAGCGCAAGAGCAGCGACAGGATCAACGCCAGCACACCATAGGTGCCGATATGGCTGTCTTTCATGATCTCCAGCCGGCGTTCGGGGGTGAACCCGCCCCAGAACCCATCCACGGTATCTGCCAGCCCGTCTTCGTGCATGGCACCGGTGACGCCCACCAGCACGATCAGCACCAGCGCGGCGCTCAGCATTGCGGGCAGGTCGAGGGCCAGGGCAATAGTGCCAATCAGGCAGGCCAGCACGCCCACAACCAGCCCAACAAGCGGAAAGGCCCAGACCGCCTTTGCCTGCCGGTCAAAGACGGGTTCGGGCAGGTGTGGCAAGGGCAGGCGGGTCAGCAGCACAAGGGCCAGCAGAATATCCCAGCCCGAGACCGGGCGCATGTCGCTTTTTGTCATTCACGGGCCTTTGTTGGTCTTGTCGCATCACGCGCATTGGTTAAACACGCAGGAACGATCTGATGCAACGAGGCTCTTGATGCTCCCTGACCTGACCGACCTGTCCGATTTCCGTACCGCACTGGCGCAGGCGCCGGGTCCCGATGTCGAGGCGTTGAGCGCGGCACAAGACCGCAACGGGCAATTGACCAAACCACCGGGCGCGCTGGGGCGGCTGGAAGAGCTGGCGATCTGGTATGCGGGCTGGCGTGGCGATGCGCGGCCGGTGATCGGCGCGCCGCAGCTTGTTGTGTTTGCCGGCAATCACGGGGTCACCGCGCAGGGCGTGTCGGCTTTTCCAGCGGACGTGACCGCGCAGATGGTACTGAATTTCCAGCATGGCGGCGCGGCCATCAACCAGCTCGCCCGGGCTGCGGGCGCCCGCATGGATGTCCGCGCGCTGGAACTGGACCGGCCCACCGAAGATTTCACCAAAGGCCCGGCGATGAGCGAGGCGGATCTGCTGGAGGCGCTGCGGGTCGGATGGATGGCAGTGGACCCCTCCGCTGATCTGCTGGTGGTGGGTGAGATGGGGATCGGCAACACCACCCCCGCAGCCGCGCTCGCCTGCGCATTATATGGCGGTCAGGCCACCGATTGGACCGGGCGCGGAACCGGGGTGGACGATGCGGGGCTGGCCAACAAGGCGCGCGTGGTTGGCGAAGGCGTCGCGCTGCACGGCAAAACCGATGACGGGCTGGAGCTCTTGCGCTGCCTGGGCGGGCGCGAGATCGCCGCGATGGCCGGTGCCATTGCGGCGGCGCGGGTGTTGCGCATCCCGGTCATTCTGGACGGGTTCATCTGCACCGCTGCCGCGGCCTGTCTGGCACAGGTCTCCGAGACCGCTTTGGATCACGCCGTTGCGGGCCACCAGAGCGCGGAAAGCGCGCATGCGCGCCTGTTGCAGAAGCTGGGCAAAGAACCGCTGCTGTCGCTGGGCCTGCGATTGGGCGAGGGATCAGGCGGGGCGCTGGCGATCAACATCCTGAAATCGGCTGTGGCCTGCCATTCCGGCATGGCCACTTTTGCCGAGGCGGGCGTGGCGGACGGCTGATCCGCCCGGCTCAGGCCGATTTCTTGGCGTGCTCTTCGGCCAGTTCCAGCAGCGCGGTTTCAAGATCACGCTGCAACTCCTCCGAGCGCGCGATATAGTCTGGGTTCTCGCTGGCGGGCACGCCCGGTTTCCAATGGGCGGCCAATTCGCGCAGCGAGCCGCGATCGTGGTGATAGAATGTCTGTTCGGCCCCGGCGGCCTCGAACTCTGACAGGCCCACATTCTCCAGCACGTAGCGTCCGGCGCGCAGCGAGGCGTCAAACATCTCGCGCACGATGTCGTCGGCCCCGGCCTGATACAGCTCGTAGACATGGGTGCGGTCATAGGCGCGCGCCACAATGTGCAGATCGGGTTGCTGGCGGCGGGCATATGCGACCAGTTTGGTGACCTCGGCGGGGTCGTCCATCGCCGCCACCAGCACCTTTGCCTTGGCCAGCCCGGCAGCTTTCAGCAATTCCGGCCGGGTAGGGTCGCCCAGAAACCCCTTGTAGCCGAACCGCCGCATCAACTGGATAGTCTCCATATCCGTGTCCAACACGACCGTCTTGAAGCCGCTGGCCTGCACCAGCCGGTTCACGATCTGGCCGAACCGTCCGATCCCGGCAATTATGATGGGGCCTTCCTCGTCGATCTCGTCGGGCTCATGCTTGGGTGTGTGGTCGCGCATGTTCTTGGAGAGCAGGTCATAGATGATGAACAGCAGCGGCGTGATCAGCATGGTCAGCGCGATGATCATCAATAGCTTCTGCTGCAGCCCCGGCGGGATCACGTTGTGCTGCGCCGAAAAGGCCAGCAGCACAAAGCCGAACTCGCCCGCCTGTGCGAGCCCGAGGGTGAACAGCCACCTGTCGCGCCCGCGCAGCTTGAAGGCTCGCCCCACCACATAGAGGATGATGCCCTTGGCGAGGATGACCAGCAGGGCAAGCCCGATCAGGTCCAGCGGGTCGCGGAAGAACAGGTTGAAATTTATGCCCGCCCCGACGGTAATGAAAAAGAGCCCCAGGAACAGTCCCTTGAAGGGCTCAAGGTCGCTTTCCATCTCATGGCGGAACTCCGAGTTGGCCAGAACCACGCCCGCCAGAAACGAGCCCAGAGCGGGTGAGAGCCCGACCAGCGACATCAGGAACGAGATGCCGACAACGATCACCAGCGCCAGCGCCGTATACATCTCGCGCAGACGGGTGGCATGGATATAGCGAAACACCGGGCGCGTCAGGTAAATCCCGGCCAACACCACAGAAGCCACTGCGCCGATGGTGACCAGCGTCACCGCCCAACCGGGTAGCCCTGCAACCAGCGACAGGGTTTCATGATGTCCATCGTCGCCGCCGCCAAGCGTGATCGAGCCATCGCTGCTCAGATGCGGCATTGCATCCATCGCCAGGAGCGGCAGGAAGGCCAGGATCGGAATGACGGCGATATCCTGAGTCAACAGCACCGAAAATGTGGCCCGGCCGCCATTGGTCTGCATCAACCCTTTCTCGGACAGGGTTTGCAGCACGATCGCGGTCGAGGAGAGCGATAGGGTCAGCCCGACCGCCAGCGCAATGGTCCAGGGCTGCCCTGCCAACATGGCAACCCCCATGACGGCCACGGTCGACACCCCCACTTGCAGCCCGCCAAGCCCGATCAGTCGGTCGCGCATGTCCCACAGCGCCTTTGGCTCAAGCTCAAGCCCGATCAGGAACAGCATCATCACCACGCCGAACTCGGCCACGTGCTGCAACTCCTCCGTCTCAGCGCCGACCAGACCCAGCACCGGGCCGATCACGATGCCCGCCGCCAGATAGCCCAGAACCGAACCCAGCCCCAGCCGCGCCGAAAGCGGCACGGCGATCACGGCCGCCGCCAGATAGATCGTGGCCTGGTAAAGGAAGTTTTCCATGTCGGTCCTTTCGCGGTCAGGTCGGCAGCGGCGCGTCGCGCTTGAGCTGATCCATGACGATCTGGCTTTGCACGCGCGCTACCGCAGGATGGGGCAGGATGACCTCATGAAGCAAGCTGTTCAGCGCAGGTAGATCCGCGCAATAGACCTGAAGGAGGTAATCCGCCTCTCCGGTCATCGTCCATGCGCTGATTATCTCCGGTCTGGTATCCACCATGCGAGCGAAACCCGCCGATTGATCCGGGCCATGGGTGCCAAGATGGACCTGAACGAAGCCCTGCACATGCAGACCCATCCGCTCGGGGTCAAGCCGGGCCGCATATCCGGTGATGTAGCCTTCGCTTTCCAGCCGCTGCCGCCGTCGCCCGGCCTGGCTGGGCGAGAGGTTCAGCAACTCTCCCAACTGGTGCGCGGTCAGATGGGCGTCCTTTTGCAGGGCGGAAAGCAGGCGGCTGTCAGTGTCATCCAGCATATGCGTCATCTTTTCATTTTTGTCCAGAATAGCGCGTATAATCCGCATAAAAAGGGGGGAATATATGCAAATTTGCGCAGAAACCGTGCGCAATCCGGCGTATATTTGCTTAAGCGAACAAAATTCAGCAAAAATCGGAGACGCGCCATGGGTCCTTTCCCGCATCATGCCCCGAAATCGATCATCAGCGATGAAAACCCCGCCGGTACGGACGGGTTCGAATTTGTGGAGTTTGCCCATCCCGAGCCGCAGGAATTGCGCGATCTCTTCGCCCGCATGGGCTATGCGCTGACCGGCCGCCACAAGAGCAAGGATATCGAGCTTTGGCAGCAAGGCGACGTGACCTACATCCTGAATGCCGAACCAGGCAGCTTTGCAGCGCGCTTTGTAGAGGAGCACGGGCCTTGTGCCCCGGCGATGGGCTGGCGCGTGGTGGATGCACAGGCCGCTTACGAACATGCGGTATCGCAAGGGGCCGAGCCTTATGACGCAAATGACAAGACCATGGATGTGCCCGCGATCAAGGGCATTGGCGGGTCGCTGATCTATTTCATCGACCAGTATTACGATACCTCGCCCTATAATCAGGAATTCGAGTGGCTGACCCAGTCCAAGCCGCGCGGCGACGGGTTCTTCTATCTCGATCACCTGACCCACAATGTCTTCAAAGGCAACATGGACAAGTGGTTCCAGTTCTATGAGACCCTGTTCAACTTCCGCGAAATCCGGTTCTTTGACATTCAGGGCAAATTCACCGGGCTCTACAGCCGCGCGCTGACCTCGCCTTGCGGCCGTATCCGCATCCCGATCAACGAGGATCGCGGCGAGACCGGGCAGATCGTGTCCTACCTGAAGAAATACAACGGTGAAGGCATCCAGCATATCGCCGTTGGCTCGGACGACATCTACGCCTCGACCGATGCGATTGCCGAAAAGGGCCTGAAATTCATGCCCGGCCCAAACGAGACCTATTACGACATGTCGTATGACCGGGTGACCGACCACGATGAACCCAAAGACAAGATGATGAAACACGGTATCCTGATCGATGGCGAAGGGGTCGTGGATGGTGGCGAGACGCGGATTTTGTTGCAGATCTTTTCGAAAACCGTGATCGGCCCGATCTTTTTCGAGTTCATCCAGCGCAAGGGCGATGACGGGTTCGGTGAGGGCAACTTTCAAGCGCTGTTCGAATCCATCGAACGCGAACAGATCGAATCCGGTGAGATCGCCGCAGAATAATGGGAGAGAGGGCAGGCGGGCCGCAAAAGCGGCCCGCCGTTAGGTGTAGATCGCTTTCCTATGCACGGTTTAGGGCTGCTTTGATGCAGGTTTCTCGGACGCCGCATGCTGGCGGGGGAGTTGCGCGATGGGTTTCCCGGCGTCAGAGAAGCGCTCAGGCGGGAAATCGCGGGGTTAGTTCTTTTGGGTCGGCTGTGCTATGGGGATTTGTACGAAGGGCTTGC